>DATJOW010000114.1:0-39516 GCA_035506715.1 Candidatus Acidiferrum sp.
GAACCGCCGGGGCCTTTGGCCCTTTCCCATTAAAATCCTAACTCCTCCAATAAAACAACTTCCAAAACTTGTGGGTAATGACAAGGGATTTATCCCACGGATAATGCGGCCAGGGACACGGCGTCGCGGAGCGACGCTTGAAATGATGACGAGGATTCAGCCGTCGCACCGCGACGGGAGGCATTGTGGGATCCCTTTCCGTGGCTTGAATAGCCACGGCTACCGTCATTCAGTCACTCCGTGACCGGCAATCAAGCTGCGTCAATCCGCGTAATCTGCGTCATCTGCGGGGAACTTCGCGTCAATTCATGCGATTCGCGCCGGAAACTTCGGAGTCGGGCTTGGTCAGCTTGATCACCAGGGCGCTCCAGGCGATGAGGACGAGGGTGAGGACGGGGATGATCCAAATGGGTTGGAGTTCATGCGCCTCAGCCGTGGTCACGCCGTAGGCGCGGGCCACCCAGACGTCGGCTCGCAAATTCAGGATCGCCAGAATCACCAGTCCAAACAAGCTCTGGTGCCGGCCGAGGGTCGGGGTGAGCTCCACCGCCGACTTGCCGCGCAACCGGAAAAAGGACCAAACCATCATGAGCAGCATTACTCCGGCGGCAATACCTGTCGCCAGGGGATCATGAGCTTGCCATGTCAGCCAGAGGATCCAGGAGAACATCAAATAGGACCCGGCCACGGCCCGGCGCAGTGTGCCGGGAGCCAGCGGCGTCGTGACGGGCGGCGGCAGCTTGCCGGCGGCGATGAGCGCTTGGCGTTTGGCGGCAGCCCGCTGTGCCACCACGTTGAGAAACGTGATGGAGACGAGGACAAAGAACCACCAATAGCCAATTTCCGCCACAAACCGGGCCCGGTCGTTCCAGCCAAACTGCCGGCCCAACGCATGAAGGGTCAATTCGCTCACCATCGCCAGCCCCAGATAAACCACCCAGAAAGCGATGATGAAAAAAGTTTGGATGGACCGGTCCCGGCGGTCGGTCGTCGAGGAGCGGGCCAGCAGGCATTGCGCACCGGCGCCGACCGCGATGCCCAGAAACGGGACGAGCGGCAACAGCCACGCGGACAGGAAACCTGTTTTGGCGGCCGCGGTGCCTTTGGCGCCCGCGCTCAGACCCGCCGCGGCGGCCGGTCCGGCCGCCATCGGCAGCATGGCCAGCACCGCACCCGAGAAAGCCTGACCGGGCGCCGTCCGGCGCAGTGCGCCTTCCACGAACGTTTGCACCTCGTCCTGCAGCAGCCGGCGTCCGCGTGCGAGCCGCTGTTTCACGGCGTCTTCGGTCAGGTCCAGCGCGACCGCCACGTGCTCGATCGACTGATGTTCGCGGTAATAAAGGATGAACGGCTCGCGGTACAAATCGGGGATTTTTTCCAGCGACCGCCACAGGATCGCTTCTTCCTCGCGGCTGATGGCCTGTTCGGACGGCAGGGCCTCGGCCGTCGGGGAATCGTGCGCGACTTCCAATGACGCAGCGTTGTGCGCCGGCTCGCGACCGTCGCGTTCGAAGGCTCTTTGGATCCGATGCCGGGCAATGCCGCACAGCCAGGCCCGGAGTTTGGCCGGTTCACGCAACGACCGGAGCTGTTGCCACGCGGTGAGGAAAGTTTCCTGGGCCACGTCCTCGCTCCGGCTCACGTTGCCGGTGGCGCTGTAGGCCAGCGAACAAATCAAGGTTTGATACCGCTCCACGATGTGGCGGAAGGCGTCGCGGCTTCCGCCCAGGCATTTTGACACCAGGTCGGCATCGGTTGGTTCCACGGCGGTCATGGTCTTGAGCGTAATCATATCACCGCACATGTCCGTGAAAAGGGCGTTTCGGTGACAGGAAAACTGCAACCGCCATCTGCGTCGAAGGGAGTGATGACGCAGGGAATCGCTGGCCAGCTTTTCAAAACCAGTGGAAAATTGAGGCTCGTCGCCCCGCCTCCGCCGATGCGCTCGCTACCGCCGCTTCAAAACTTCCCGGCAGACGGCCTCGGCGGATCGGGGGTGGCCCAGGGATTTCGCGGCCCGGGCCATGGCGGCGAGCTTCCGGGAGCCAAGCAGTTGTTCGATGCGAAACGGCAGGTCCTCGACGCGGTTCACCTTGGCGGCGGCGCCGCGCTCGAGCAGGAAATCGCTGTTGGCCGCCTCCTGGCCGGGGATCGGATTCAGAATGAACAGCGGCCGGCCCAGCGCGAGCGCTTCGGAGGACGTCAGCCCGCCGGGCTTGGTGATGATGAGGTCGGCCACGGCCATCAGCTCGTGCATGTTGGTCGCGAAACCGAGCACGTGCGTCGGGTGCTTCCGGGTCTGGGTGGCCAGCTCGCGACGCAATTCCTCATTGCGGCCGGTGACGACCAGCGTCTGGAACCGTCCCGGGACCTTGTCGAGCTCCGCCAGGATTTTAGCTACTGGTCCCATGCCGAAGCCACCGCTCAACACGAGCAAGACAGGCTGGTCATCGCGAAGACCGAGCGTCTGGCGGACGGCCCGCGGGTGGGGCGGCGACCGGAATTTGGCGGCGATGGGGATGCCGGTGACGGCGACGTTCTTGCTGGCGGCGCCGCGCGCCACCAGGCGGGCCTTGGTTTCCTCCGCGGCGACACAATACAAGTCCACGCAGGAGTCCATCCACAGCGCATGCGCCTCGAAATCGGTCACGATGCTGGCCACAAAAGGAAATCTCCAGTTGTCGGAAAAACGAGTACTGCGCGCGCGTAGCTTTTGGATCAATTTTGGGCGTCGGAGACCGGTGCCTTCCGAAGGTTGGAGCAACCCGAGTGTTTCGAGCGGCAGGTAATGCGTGCAGAGGACGGCGTCGGGTTTGAACTGCTTCAGGTGCCGGGCAAATTTCTTGCGCGAGTTGCTGGGAAAAGCGCGGCGCAACCGGTTCAGCCGGCGGGCGACCCGGGGGTTGTCAGTCTTGCCGAACAGCATGCCCCAGAGTTCCGGCGCACGCTCGACGAGTTGCACATAGCCGTCCGCATGGATTTTTTTGTGGAGCGGGGAGAAAAATTTAACGAGGTCGAGCCGCTCGATGATATCATCCGGGCGCAGCGCGCGCCAGGCTTCCTCCACGGCGGCGGCGGCGGCGAGATGTCCGCCCCCGGCGGTGACGGTGGCAATGAGGACGCGCATGGGGAAGTCCGCGGCAACCGCTATGGTTTTAGTTCCGGCAACTTGCCCCGTTGATAGCTGGTGACGAATTTTTGGTAAAACGCCTTCTCTTCGTCCGGCGCCAGGGCCAGGGCTTGCTGCTCGGTCACAACCGCCGCGTTGGTCTTCCCGTTTAAAAACTGGGCGCGGGCAAGGGTGTCCAAAATGGCCGGTTCCTTGCCTTGGGCGGCGGCATTGGCTCGCAGGGCCGCCCTCTCCGCCAGGGCCAGGCCGCGTGGCTCAAGCCCTTCCTGCGTGGCGAGAATCCAGGCGATCTGATTCTGCATCGGGGCGTTGGTCGGATGCGAATCGCTCAAAGTCTCGGCCAGGTGGAAGGCTTCCGCATAATTCTTGCGCCCCAGCAGGATCGAGAGGCGCGTGGTCTCCAGCGAATCTCCCATGCCTGGGTCGGCCTTTTTCATTTCGGCGATCGCAGCGTCGGCGGCATCCCAATCCTGGTTATTGAGGGCCGTCCTGAGTTTCTTGGTCAACCCCATCGCCTGCGCCCGAATTTGTTGCTGGCGCTCGTATTCCGCGGCAAACTTGGCGACGTCGAAGCGGCCCGCCAGAATATCCTCCAGCAACTGTTCATTCATCGTCATCGGATGTCCAATCCAGGCGATGCGGCCCTGCTGATTGACGATGAAGGCGGTCGGAATGCCCTGTTGCCCGGCCGCTTTCATCCAATGATCCGCCATGTAGCCTCCGGGCGGCGCCTGCAACTCCGGCTTGGCCTCGCTGGTGTCGTCCAGCGCCACGCGATAGGTCATCCGGTCCCCCATCTTTTTCACAAATGGCTCGATGGCGCTGTCGGCCGGTTCCCACACATCCTGGCCAATGACCACGAGTCCCCGGTCTTTGAATTTGAGCCACAGCTCATTGAGATGAGGAATGGAAGTGCGGCAGGGGCCGCACCAGGTCGCCCAGAATTCAACGACGTAAACCGTGCCCGGCTTGAATTCGGCAACCGGCTCGCCCTGAATCCAGCGACCCACCTGGAGTTTGGGGGCCGGATCACCGATGGTCAATTTGGCCTCCGCGCTTTGGGCGGCCGCCGCCAGAGCGAGGCCGGCGAGAATCGCCCGGGTCCGCCGCCACTTGGGAATAGTCATGTCCATGCCTTGGGTTCGTGGTTTTAAACCGGTCGCACATTGAGAACCCGGCCAGTGTTGGTTTGCCGTCGGGGTTTGTCCAGTTGAATTGCCGAGGCGCGGCCGGTATCCCGCGCCGCGCGAATTGAATTAGCGATCAGGCAAAAGGGATAAGAATTTTCAATGCAAGACAAACATTGCCAAAAGTTTGAAACTTTCGCAGTCTCCCGCTGTTTAAATTCGGAAACACGTTTGTTTAGGCATGAGGGTTCACTTCAGTTTGCGAACGGTGGCCTGGCTCGCGCTCGGGATCGCGCTGGCCCTTGGCCGGCTGGAGGCGCAGACCATTAGGTATGTTATGGGGGCCAGCCCTTCGCCGGTCGCCGTCAGCAATAACGTCACCTATACTCTAGTGGTGTCGAACCAGATGGGGGTGTCCTTGTCGATCACGGTCACCAATACCTTTAGCGGCACCGCCTTCCAGTTCGTCGGACTTCCCACAGCCAGCCAAGGGACGCCGACTACCACCGCCAACCAGGTCATCTTCAGCCTTGGCCTGATGACCAACAACGCCGTGGCGCAGATGGGGATGATCCTCGAACCGACTTCGGTCGGTTCCTTAACCAATCTGCAAACGGTGGCAACGAACGGTGCGTATTATGGCGACGCCCCGCCGTTTGTGGTGCTGGTGACCAATGTCATGCCGGTGGCGGACCTGGCGGTGGGGATCGCGGCGCCGGCGGCGGCGGTCTTTACCAATGACCTGATGATTTATAGCGTCAGTGTCACCAACCTGGGGCCGGGCGCCGCGCCGAGCGTTTTTCTGACGAACACGTTGCCGCCAGGCGTGGTATTGAAGGCGGTCTCGCCGACGAACCAAAGCGCGGTCAGCAGCAACCTGGTGTTTAACCTGGGAACGCTGACGAACGGCGCGGTCAAGCAGTTTCAAATCTCCATTGTGCCGACGAATGCCGGAACCCTGACGCTGTCGGCCGGGGTCAGCACCAATACCGTGCTGGATACCAACACCGTCAACGACACCGCGGCGGTCGATGTCACGGTGGGGACATTTGCGTACGGCCAGTTGATTGCCACCAATGTCTCCGCCATGGTTTTCAACCCGCAGACGGGCTTGATGAACCAGACTGTCCGTCTGACGAACATCGGGTCCAACAATGTCGCCGCCGCCCGGGTCATCGTGGCCGGGTTGACCAACCGGCTTTACAACGCCGTCGGCACGAACAGCGGCAATCCCTACGTGGTTTACAATGCCGAGCTCGACACGAACCAGTTTGTTGACCTGGTGCTGGAGTATTTTGTTTCCACCCGGCTGCCCGTTTACGTGGACAACACCAATTACACCGCCGTGGGGGTGCCGTTCACGGACCTGTCCATTACCGGCGGCACCAATGCCGGATTCAGCATCACGCTGATGACCAACTTGCCCAACGGCAACATCCTGATCGAATTCCAATCGCTGCCCGGGAGCAATTACACCGTCGTTTACAGCAGCGACAGTCTCTTCACCTCCGCGCAGGCGGCGCAGCCATCGATCGTGGCGCCGGCCAACCGGACCCAGTGGATTGACGATGGCCCGCCGAAAACCGTGAGCGCGCCCACGAACGCGCCCTCCCGCTTTTATCGCGTGCGGCTGAACCCTTGACGCCATGCCTACACCGCTCTCCAACCCGTTGAGGAACCGCCGCTCCCGGCGCTTTTGGCTGTGGGGGGCGACCATTTGCGTCGCGGGTTTGACGCTGGCGGCATCCGCCCAGTTGCAGCCGTTCGTCGAGAATCCGAATCCCAACAGCCCCGTCAATGTTTCGCCGGACAATTCGGCGCCGGCGCAGCCGGCCTTTCAAATGCAATCGCCGCCGGGCGCGTGGGACCGCTTTTGGCAGATTGAAAAGGTTTCGGATGAAGACGAGTGGACGCGGCATTTCCGGATTGGCGCCATCGTGGGATTGAATATCAGCGCGAATTTCACCACCAAAGGCACCTTCACCCTGCCGGGCAATAACGCGGCGAACGGCATCTACGACGACGGGTATGTCCGGGTTGATGACACGGGCAACGCCCAGGGCTACACCTCCTATTGGGGCTACAACAACGCGTCGCAACTGAACGGTTCGACGCTCACGATGCACAGCACCACGTCCTACACCACCAGCAGCAGCAGCGAGGAGCGCAGTGAGTTTCCCGGATTCGAGCTGGCGTACGGCGGCAACATCTGGGCCTGGGGCAAAGCGCGCATCGGCTGGGAATTCGGCTTCGGCCTGCTGCCCATCAGCATCACGGACAGCAGCCCGATGGCGGCCAACGTCAGTCAGAACGTTTACACGTTCAACACGGGCGGCATCGTGGTGCCGACGGCCCCGTACCAGGGCGGGTCCAGTGGCATTGGCCCGACCATCATCGCCGCCCCGACCTCCGTCACCTCCACCAACATTTCCAGCGGCACGGTCAGCGGGTCGCACAAACTGGACGTGATGCTCTATACCTTCCGGCTGGGACCGTCGGTGTATTGGGATTTGAGCGAAAAGCTGGGCCTGGCGGTCGGCGGGGGGCCGGCGCTCGGGCTTGTCAGCGGCAGCTACAAATACAACGAGACCGTTACCGCCAACGGCACGAGTATCAAAAACTCCGGCCAGATCGACTCGACCGATGTCGTGTACGGCGGTTACGTGAACGCCACGCTGACATATCACATCGAGGACCACGGCGACTTTTACGTGGGGGTCCAGTACATGCCGCTGGGCAATGCCACCATCGGCGGCGGTGGTCGGGAGGGGCGATTGAACCTCGACGGTCAGGTCTTTATCAGCGCCGGCATCAACTGGCCGTTCTGACCACCCACGATCGTCGTAGCAGCCACGTGAGTCGGCTATGGTGACGGGGAAATTTGAGCCGGCTCACCCCGGCGGCTAGAATATCAGCGCAGCTTTTCCGTCTGGATTTTCGCCGGATCATTCACGCCCAATTGGAGCAGGACGGCATTGGTGTACAGATTCAGGTCCGGCCGTAGTTCCGGCCCCTGGCGCGCCCGCCGCTCCCGCTCGAGCTCCCGGATGGCCAGCGTGTCGAGCGCCACCGGATCGCGGCCGATCCATAATTGGTTCAAGACCACCGAATACTGGAGCAGGCCGCGCCCGCCGCCCTCGTACTGGCCGAGCAGCGCGTCCGTGATGTTCAGGGACACCCGGTCGCCGAGCAAGGGCAGGGCATAAATCTCCGGCACCGCCACCGCCAGCCGCCCCGGGTCGCTCGTGAACCGCAACGTGTTGTCCACGCTGCCGAGAGCCAGGCCGTAAAGATGGCCGCAGACCCCGGCGGATTCCTGGTTCAGCAAGGGCGCAACGCTGATGATTCGGGTGATTTGCCGGCTTACCAGTTTCGAAATGTAGGATCGGCGCCCGATACCTTCACCCTTTTTGCCGAATTCCAGGTCGCCGTAAACGAGATTGCCGATGATGGCTGTGTCCGGCTCGTAAAAATTCGTCGGGTCGTAGCCGGCTTCCACGCAGCCGGCCACCCGCACGCCCAGTTGCCGGCCCAGCTTGAAATAGCCGGCGGCCCGCAAATCATCCTCTTGCTTGTCCCAGATGACGATATGATCCGGCGGCACCCCCGCCTTCCGCAGACCGTGAATCACCGCCGCGACAACCGCAGGCCGGGTGCCGCTGAGCTGGCCGGCAGCGGAAAACACCTTGATGCCAATGATGTCCTGGGTGGAGATCAGGCTGTGCCAGGCGGCGGTGACCGTGGGCTGGCCGGTAAAATTGGTCAGTCCGCGTTCGAGCATCGCCTGCACGGGGGCGGCGTTCGCCTGGAAATCAAAAATGGCATCGTCATTTTGAACCATGACGACGCGGGCGGGGGCATTCGTGGTCGGAGCCGTGAACAGGTTGCCGGCCCGGCCCGGCCCGCCGACCAGTCCGATGACGACCGCGCCGGCCAGCCACGCGAGGCCGGGAACAAAATGAGATTGCGCGTTTCTTGACACTTCCGGGCGCGGATGCTACCACCAGCGCCGATGCTGGCGACCAAAAACGAAGACGGGAATGGAGAATGGAGGATGAAAGATGTTTTTTTGCATCGGCGCGACGTTCTCCCTCCTCCCTCCTCCAGCCTTCATCCTCGCCGCTTTTTCCTAACCACCCTGACGTGCGCCTTGCTGGTAGCGGGGTGTTCGCCCTCCGGGCCGCGCGCCCTGCTCAAAGGCAAAAAGCTGATCGAACGGGGGGACTACCCCGCCGCGGTGGCACAACTCAAAATGGCCACCACCCTGCTGGCGACGAACGCGCAGGCGTGGAATTATCTCGGCGTGGCCTGCCAGTACGCCGGCCAGACTACGGAGGCGACGGCGGCCTATCAACGGGCCCTGGTGCTCGACCGTGATTTGATGGAGGCGCACTACAACCTTGGCTGTCTGTGGCTGGAGCAGAGCAAACCGGACGCCGCGGCCAGCGAGTTTGTCGCCTACACGCTGCGTCGCAGCAAAGCCCCGGAAGGCTGGCTCAAGCTCGGCCTCGCGCAGTTGCAGTCGCACGACCTCACCGCAGCGGAGAAAAGTTTCAGCACCGCGCTTTATCTCAGCCCCGACAATCCTGAGGCGTTGAACGGCCTGGGGCTGGCCCGGGTGGAACGCGGGCGTCCGCACGACGCCGTGCAGTTTTTCACGGCAGCAACGAAGCAAAAGCCCGACTACGCGCCGGCGTGGCTGAACCTGGCCACGGTGGCCCAGCAGTATTTGCACGACGACGCGCTGGCGCTGCAAAATTACCGCGCGTATCTGGCGTTGAAACCGCGCCCGGCGAATTGGGACGCGGTGAATGACTTGGCGAACAGCCTGGAAACACCCGGCAAAAACGCCGCGGCCAGCGATAATCAGCCGTCGCTGCCGCCACCGGAAAATCGGCCATCGCCGGCCACTGGCCTGGTGCATAATGCCTCGCTGTCGCGGACGCAGACCGTCGCCCGGGCGGCGGTCAATCCCCCCCGCCAGAGCGCCGTCACCCCGCAGGTGGTCAAGGTGCAGCCCGAACCGGTCATTGTCGGAACGCCGGTGCCGGGGACCCCAACGGAGCCGACGACGGGCCGGACGAGCACTTTCAGCCGGCTGAATCCGTTGAATTGGTTCCGTTCCTCGGCGCCGGAGACCAACGAGGTCGCGGTGGTGACGCCGCCGGCGCCGGCCCCGGCGCCAACGACATCGCACAACAACCGGGTCGCCGTCACACCCCTGCCGCCGGCCAATCCCGCTCCGGCAGTGCCGGCGGTCGCTCCGCTGAAACCCGCTCCGGCGGCGCCTGCCAAACCTGTCAAAATTGTCCAGCCGGCGGTACCCACGTTCCCGCGTTATCTGTATCGGTCGCCGCAGAAGCCGAAGCCCGGCGACCGCCGGTCGGCGGCCAGCGCTTTTGTGCGGGCGCGAGAGGCGGAGCAGAATTCGCGCTGGCCGGACGCGTTTCAGGCCTACCGGGAGGCGACGGAACAGGATCCGGCCTGGTTTGAGGCGCAGTACAATTACGGCGTGATCGCCTACCGGCTGCGATATTACAGTTCCGCCCTTGCCGCGTATGAAGTGGCGCTGGCCATCCAGCCTGATTCGGTGGATGCTCGGTACAATTTTGCCTTGGCGCTCAAGGCGGCGGGTTATGTGACCGATGCCGTCAACGAATTGGAAAAAATCCTGGCGACGAACCCCAATGAAGTGCGGGCGCACCTGGCCTTGGGCAACCTTTACGCCCGCCAAATGTATAATTCAGCGCAGGCCCGGCAGCATTACTTGAAAGTGCTGCAATTGGACCCGTCCAACTCCCAGGCGCCGGACATCCACTTCTGGCTGTCCTCCAATCCCGGCTAAGGGCAATCGAACGGCATTTACCGTGGGGAAGTTGCGCCCGGGCTGGGCCCCCCGGGAGGCCATTTTTCCGTAAATTTGGCATGAAACGGGCTTCAATTTTGGCTGGCGCAGAGTAATGCCCGGTTTAATCTAACAAAAAATATGGTTGCCTTCAGTATGCAGAGTCTGACGACGGACCAATTGCCGTTCAATTGGTTTGACGTGGCGGTGCTGGCAGTGCTGACCTTTGGGTTTTTCCGGGGCCGCAAAAACGGCATGTCCCGGGAAATCCTGCCCGTGTTCAAGTGGCTGACCCTGGTGCTGGTCTCCGGCTTTTTCTATCCAGCGGCGGCCGAATTGCTCGCCAACAGCGCCGGGTTGACCAAATCGCAAAGCGCGATTTTGGGATATGCGTTGCTGGCGCTCGCCGTCGTCCTCGTGTTCATGATGTTCAAAAAGCTGCTGGGCCATCACATGGGGGAAAACAATTTCTTCGGCGGCGGGGAGTATTATCTGGGCATGATGGCGGGCACTGTCCGCTTCGCCTGCATGATGTTGGCCGTCCTGGCCTTGTTGAACGGGCCCTATTACACGCCGGCGGAGCTCCAGGCCCGAAAGGATTACAACAACCGCTGGTATGGCGGCGGCATGAAGGAGTACAGCGGCGATTACATCCCTGACATTCCGACCGTGCAAACGAGCGTTTTCAAGAAATCATTTCTCGGACCCTACCTCAAGGACTACCTGGGTCCGATCCTGGTCGAGACCGCCCCGGCCAGTGCCGAGCAACCGCAGCAGAAGACGGCGACGGTCAACATCCAGAAATAAGCGCCGCCAAAAGCCATGGCCGGCACGCTATCCCCCGCCACCCGCGAACGCATCCGCGCCGCCAGCGACATCGTGGACGTCATCGGCTCCTACCTGCCGCTGAAAAAGGCCGGCGCCAATTTCGTCGCTCTCTGCCCGTTCCACAAGGAAAAGACCCCCAGCTTCAACGTCAACCCGCACCGCCAGATTTTTCACTGCTTCGGCTGCCACAAGGGCGGCGACGTGTTCACCTTCGTCAAGGAATTCGAAAACATCGGGTTCATGGACGCCGTTCGCCGGCTGGCCGAGCGCGCGAAAATTCCCCTCGAATTCGAGCAGACGCCCGGCGAACAGCAGGCGCGCCATCTCAAAGACCAGTTGCTCCAAATCCACGAACAAATCGCGCAGCGCTGGCAGAATTGTCTGCTCAACGAGGCTGCCGGCCAGCTTGCCCGCGATTACCTGGAGAAACGGGGCGTGTCGCCCGAAGCAGTGAAACTCTTCCGGCTCGGCGCGACGCCGGAACTCTGGGACGACACCGTCAACTGGGCCAAAAGCAAAGGCTATGAGTTTGATTTGGTCGAAAAAGCCGGCTTGATCATCCGCAAAACCGAGATCCCGGAGCCGAAATCCGAGACGCCAGACCCCGGACGCCAGACCCGCAATTTTTACGACCGTTTCCGCGGGCGGCTCATGTTTCCCATCTGCGACGAGCAGGGCCGGGTGATTGGGTTCAGTGGCCGGGTCCTGGCCGGCGACGAGAAGACGGCCAAGTACGTCAACTCGCCCGAGACAGCGATCTTCACCAAGAGCCGGGTCTTCTTCGGCCTGGACAAATCCAAGCGCGCCATCCTTGACGCCGGCTTCGCCATCGTCTGCGAAGGCCAGCTCGACTTGATCGCCTGTTTCATGGCCGGCGTGCAGAACGTCGTCGCGCCGCAGGGCACGGCCTTCACCGCCGACCACGCGCGCATCCTCAAGCGCTACGTGAACGAAGTGGTGCTGTGTTTCGATTCCGACGAAGCCGGCCAGAATGCCGCCGTGCGGTCGCTCGATCATCTGCTCGCGTCCGGTCTGGCCGTGCGGGTGGCGGTGGTGCCCGCGCCGGACGATCCAGACAGTTTCATCAAGACCAATGGCGGCGAAGCGTTCCGGCAATTGATCGAAAAGGCGGAGGGATTTTTTGACTATTATTTGAACCGGCTGGGCAAGTTGAATGATGCGAACACGGATCGCGGCCGGAACGCAATTTTGCGTGGCATGGCTGAAGCCGTCCACAAAACCGGCAACCAGGTGCTGATTGACACCTACGCGCAAAAAACTGCGCTGCGCCTGGCCGTTGCCCCCGAAGCCGTCCGGGCCGAGTTCTCAAAAGTGCGGAGTGCGGAATCCGGAATGCGGAGTTCAGAAGACGAGGAGGTGGCTTCCGGCGAAGTAGAAAACGAAGCCCCGCGCCCATCCGAGACGGAATTCTGGCTGTTGAAGCTTTTATTGCTCCACGACCCGTTGGCCACTTGGGCGGCGTTGCACCTGGAACCGGGCTGGCTCTCGCATCCGCTCGTGCGGACGATAGTCGAGAAGCGCCTGGCCGCGCAGACGAACGAAACCTGGAAAAATCTCGCCGCCTTTCTGGATGAATGCGACTCGTCGGCCATGCGCGCGCTGGTGACCGAAGTCGTGGCCGAGGACCGCAAGATTCCCAATCCGGAAAGGCAATTAGCTGAAACTGTTGCGAAATTAAAATCCGAATATGTGTCGAAAAGTACTGAACGTGAGGTGATAAAAATTGAAGATACGTTGGACGAAAAGCGCCAGTTTCTCCAGAGCTTGAAAAACCTTGAAAAACAAATAGCAAAAATTGAAATGGAATTAGCCAACCCTCATTTAGATGCCGAACAAAAATCTCGGCAAGAAAGGCGCTTGAAAGAGGTAAAACTTCAAGCTGAAAAACTAAAAGCCCACCTGAAAACAAATTGAAAGGCACAATTCTTTCGGACTGCACCTTCTAATTTGGTCGATAAAACTACTTCGCTCTCTGATCAATCCAGGCGCGGATGAAATCGATTTGCTCCGGGGAGTGGTTGGATGTCGGTCTTGTCGGTCGCCTGGCATCTTGCTAAACTCATGCCTATGCCAGCCGGGTTTGATGCCGTTCTCTTTGTGTGGACAGAAGCTTTTTGCGCAGTTTCTTTCGATGAGAGGATTGGCTTGGACCGCCTTTGTCGCACCGGGTGAGATAGAATTGAGCGCATGAAGCCGAAATCGGAACTGATTCTTTACCAGACCGAGGACAACCGGACGCGGATCGAAGTCCGGCTGGAAAACGAGACCGTCTGGCTCACGCAGGCGCAGATGTCGGAATTGTTCCAGCGGGAACGCTCAGTCATCACCAAGCACATCCGCAACATTTTCGAGGAAGGAGAACTGGTGGAGGAGGCAGTATGTGCAAATTATGCACAAACTGCCGCCGACGGGAAAACCTACCAGACGGCTTACTACAATCTGGACGTCATCATTTCGGTCGGTTACCGGGTAAAATCGCATCGGGGCACGCAGTTCCGCCAGTGGGCCACGCAACGGTTGCGCGAATTGATCGTCAAGGGATTCACGCTGGACGATGATCGGTTAAAACAGGGCGGGACGCGGAACGTGTATTTTGACGAATTGCTCCAGCGCATCCGGGAAATCCGGTTGTCGGAGCGGAACTTTTACCGGAAGATTTGCGACATTTACCGGACGAGCATTGATTACGACCCCGGCGCGGAGATGGCCAGGCGGTTTTTCCAAACCGTGCAAAACAAAATGCACTGGGCCATCCACGGACACACGGCGGCGGAGGTCATTCACATGCGCGCCGACGCCCGGAAGCCGCACATGGGTTTGACGTCGTGGGAGGGAGCGAAGGTGCGCAAGCCGGACGTGGCCATCGCCAAAAATTACTTGAGCGAAGACGCGTTGAAGAAGCTGGGCCTGGTGGTCACGCAATATCTGGATTTCGCCGAATTGCAGGCGTTGGAACGGCGGCCCATGACGATGCGCGACTGGATTGCGAAACTGGACGCCTTCCTGCGCGCCGGCGACCGGGAGATCCTGGAGCACGCGGGCGGCATCACCGCCGGGGAGGCGAAGCGAAAAGCGGAACTGGAGTTCGACAAGTTTGAGGCGCGGCGCCGCCAGTTGGAGGACGCCGAGGCGGAAGCCGGATTCGCGCAGGAAATCGAGGACCTGGCCAAAACGGCCAAACAGATCAAACCGTCGAAACGGAAAAAGTAAACGCCACCGGGAGGCGGAGTTTTCCCGCCACCTCCCACTCGCCACTTATTTCGCTCCCTGGTCAATCCACGCGCGGATCAGGCCGATTTGCTCGGGCGTGAGCGGGCCGATGTTCGCCCGGTTGTGCGGCGGCGGCATCCAGGAATCCGGGTCGGACGTCGCGTGGGCGACGCACTTGACGATCAGGCTCTTCGCGCTGTCACCGGCCGTGAGGACCTTGCCGTCTTTGCCGCCCTTGAGCGCATTCTCCAGCGAGTCGAGCTTCAGGTGCGCCTTCGGTTTGTCACCGCTGTGACATTTGACGCAAGAGTTGTCAAAAATGGGTTTGATGTCGGTGGCGTAGGTCACGCCCGTTTTGGCGGAGGCGGGCGGCAGGTCAGCGGCAACGGCAGCCAGCGCCAGTCCGAACGTGGCCAACAAGGCAATCGTGGTCGGTTTGATCGTAACGGTCATTTTCATGGATTTGATTAATTTGGCGGACAATTTGAGCTTAAGACGCCCCAAAGGTCAAAAGGTTTCAAATCAAAAATCGACTCCGGAATCACATTGGCATCACTTGGGTCAATGCGGGCGCCTTTTTTATCAATTAACGCTCGTCCAACGGGCGGAGTTAAACATCAGTCATGAACAAGCCACTTGCCGCTCAACCGTCCGGAGAACAGGCGATTCAAACCCTCCGTTCCAAACCTTTGAAAATCCTGCTGGTGCTGCCCGCCGGCGAATCGGTGCGCGTCACCCGTCAATGTCCGGAGGTGCCGCGGCGAGCGATGCTGCGCTTCAGCGTGCTGCCGCTGACGGCCGTGGCCGCGTTGACCCCGCGCGAGCATGAAGTGCGGATCGTGGACGAGAACGTGGCGCCGCTGGATTTTGACGCGGACTGTGACGTGGTGGGCGTCTCATTCATGACGGCACTGGCGCCGCGGGCGTACGAAATTGCGGCGGAATTCCGCCGCCGCGGCCGGATCGTTGTGGGCGGTGGTTACCACGCGACCTTGTGCCCGGAGGACGCGGCGCCTCACTTCAACGCGCTGGTGCTGGGCGATGCCGAAGGAGCTTGGGAACAATTGTTGCGGGATGTGCGTCACGGAAACCTGCGGAAATTCTATCGCCAAGTGGAAGGCTCGGCGCCCGCCCAGCCCGGCGCTTCGGTTTGTTTGCAGACGCCGGTGCCGCGCCGTAATTTGCTGGCCCGCACCGCCCGGTATTACGCGACGATCAACGCCGTGCAGGCCGGCCGCGGCTGCCGGCATAACTGTCGCTATTGTTCGGTGACGGTTTTTCACGGGCGGAAATACCGGCATCGGCCGGTGGCGGATGTGATGGCAGAATTACAGACATTGCCCCGTAATTTCATCTTCGTGGACGACAACATCATCGCCGAGCGCGAATACGCTCTGGAACTGTTCCGCGCTTTGGCGCCCCTGAACAAACGCTGGGTCAGCCAGTGTTCCATCCTGATTGCCGACGATCCCGAATTGTTGCATTGGGCGCAGGCCGCGGGCTGCCGCGGGCTGTTCATCGGGATTGAAACGGCCAGCGACACAAACCTGGCGGCCATGAACAAGCAGTTCAATCATAGCTGGAGCTACGCCGATCGGCTGAGCCGGATCCGTCACGCCGGAATCGGCGTGGTCGCCGGGATGATTGTGGGAATGGACGCCGATGAACCGGAAGTTTTCAGCCGGACATTACGGTTTTTGCAGGAAACTCAAATTGATGCCGTGCAGTTGAACATTCTCACACCGCTGCCGGGGACGCCGCTTTTTCAGGACATGGAAAGCGCGGGCCGGATTACCGACCGGAACTGGAGCCATTACGATTATCGCCATGTCGTGTTTCAGCCCGCGCGGATGTCGGCGGAGGAATTGCAGGCGGGGGCGGACTGGTTGTATGCGCAGTTTTACCGGCTGGATCGCATCCTGTGGCGTTTCGTGTGGGCGGGGCTCACGGTCGGTTGGATGCCGGCCTGGCTCGGCCTGAAACTGGGATTGACCTATCGTTACGACAACCGGCGTGAGCGGATCATTGGCTGGAACCCCGGGCGCCGTCAGCCGACGCCGGCTGAAGACAGTCAGTGGGTAGCGGCGGAAATGGCCGGTGCCGGCAAACTTGCGGTTTGAAGTTTGCTGCGCCAACCTTGGGACGTGAACCGTGACGATTTCTCCGACGCGGCGCTGGTGGTGCTGGGCCACGGCACGACGCAGAACGAAAATTCCGCCGCGCCCGTCCGCCAGCACACGGCGGAACTGCGCCGCCGGAAAATTTTTGCCGAAGCCCGCGAAGCGTTCTGGAAACAGGCGCCGCAGATCAAAACGGTTCTGGCCGAACTGGCTGCTCCGCGCGTGTTCATCGTGCCGCTGTTCATCAGCGAGGGTTACTTCAGCGACGAGGTCATCCCGCGCGAGCTTGGTTTTTCCAAACACTCAACACTCAAGACTCAACACTCAACCGTTTACTACTGTCGCCCGGTGGGAACCCACGACCGCATGACCGACGTCATCCGGGCGCGGGCCCGGGAGATCGTCGGGCAGTTCCCTTTTCCGCGCGCACCAAAGCCGCAGGACATCACGCTGTTCGTCGCCGGTCATGGCACGGACAAGAATGAAAAGTCCCGCCAGTCCGTCGAGCGGCAGGTCGAGCGGCTCCGGGCCCTGGGCAGTTATGCTGCGGTTCATGGGATTTATCTGGAGGAATTGCCGCGCATTGCCGATTGTTATACGCTGGCGCAGACAAAAAATCTGGTCGTGGTGCCGTTTTTCATCAGCGACGGGCTGCACACGCAGGAGGACATCCCGGTATTGCTCGGGGAGGCGAAACCGGCGGTAGCACAGCGCCTGGCTGCCGGCCAGCCGGCGTGGCGCAATCCGACGGAAAAGAACGGCCGGCTCGTCTGGTATGCGCCGGCCATCGGCAGCGAACCGCACCTCGCCGACGTGATTTTGGAGAGAGTGCGGGAAGCGGCGAGGATAGAGGCCTGAGACGAGAAAGCGGGAATGCGATTTGTAATTGGTTAAATGGGTTAAATGAGTTCAACCATCACGAATTACCGGTTGAACCAGTTTCCCATCTGGCTGATTTAACAATTTAACGAGCACATGAACAAACTCCGCATCGGATTCCTGAGCACGGCCAACATCGGCCGCCAGAACTGGAAGGCCATTCACAGCTCCGACAATTGCGTCGTGGCCGCTGTGGCCAGCCGCGACCTTGAGAAAGGCCGCCGGTTCATTGCCGAAAATCAGCAGGCCGCTCAATTTGCATCACCGCCGGTGCCGCTGGCCAGCTACGAGGCGCTGTTGGCGGCCAAGGATGTGGACGCGGTTTACATTCCGTTGCCGACCGGGTTGCGCAAGGAATGGGTGGTGCGTGCGGCTGAAGCCGGCAAGCACGTCGTTTGCGAGAAACCCTGCGCTACGAGCGCGGCCGACCTGCAGGAAATGATTTCCGCCTGCAAAAAAAAACGCGTGCAGTTCATGGACGGCGTCATGTTCATGCACAATCCCCGCCTAGCGCGCATCCGGGAAATCCTCGACGACGGCCGGAGCATCGGTCCCATCCGGCACATGGCTTCCACCTTCAGTTTTCTCGGAAGCGGAAATTTTTCGCGCGATAACATCCGTGTGGATGGAAGGCTCGAGCCGGCGGGTTGCCTGGGCGATCTCGGCTGGTACTGCATCCGATTCATGCTGTGGGCGATGAAGTGGCAGTTGCCGCGCGAGGTCGCCGGCCGCACCCTGACGCAATCTGAGGCGGTTCCCGGCCGCCCGCCCGTGCCGATGGAGTTCATCGCCGACCTGATTTTCGACGGCAACGTTTCCATGCATTTTTACTGTTCGTTCGTGGCAACCTACCGGCAATGGGTCAACCTCGGCGGGGAAAAAGGCTGGTTGCATCTTCCCGATTTTGTCCATCCGTTCGACAGCTACGAGCCATCCTTTGTTGTGAACCGAAGCGAAATCCGCGTGACCGACCCCGGCGGCGCGAAATGTCCGCCCGGCGCGGATCCCACGGTCCAAAGCCATTCGCTCGCGCAGGACACGCGCCTGTTCCGCAATTTCGCCAACCAGATCTTTTCCGGCACGCTCAATGACGACTGGCCGATGTGGGCGCTCAAAACCCAGCAGGTGATGGACGCGTGCTTCGATTCGGCGCGTAAAGGAACCGCTGTGAAAATCGCAGAATCATTGATTCGTTGAACTGGCAAACGATTTAACCATTTAACAATTCATCCAATCCCGCTATCCTGCCGCCGTGCTTTTTCGGAAGATTGCCATCATTGGCGTCGGCCTGCTCGGCGGTTCGCTCGGGTTGGCTATCCGGCGCCGAAAACTCGCGCGTCTGACCGCGGGTTTCGTCCGCCGGCGCGCCAGTCTGAAGGACTGTGAACAGGTGGGCGCGCTGGATTTTGCCACCACGGATCTGCCGGCGGCGGTCTGGGACGCCGACCTCATCATCCTGTGCACCCCGCTGGCGCAGATGCGGCCGGTTGTGGAGCGCATCCTGCCAGCGCTGAAACGCGGCGCAATCGTCACCGACGTCGGCAGTGTCAAAACCAGCGTTGTCCGCGAGTTGGAATCGCTGATCGCCCGGGCGGGCGCGCATTTCGTTGGCAGTCATCCCATGGCTGGCGCGGAAAAAACCGGGGTCGCGGCCTCGCGGGTGGATTTGTTCGAACGCACCGTTTGCGTAATCACGCCGACGCGAAAAACCAGCCGGAGTGCGCTGAACAAAGTGAAGCAGTTCTGGACCGCTGTCGGCTCGCGGGTGCTGGAATTAAAGCCGGAACTGCATGATGTGCTGGTCAGCCGGTCGAGCCATCTGCCGCACGTGATTGCGGCCACGCTGGCTGGCCATGTCCTGGACCCGACGCGGCCGAAACAGCAGGCGGCGCTCTGCGCGAACGGTTTTCGCGATACCACGCGGATTGCTTCCGGCTCGCCCGAGATGTGGCGCGACATTGCGCTGGCCAACCGCAAGAACCTGGTCCGGTCACTGGATGCCTTCGCCGCCGAGTTGCGGCGGTTCCGGCGGCTGGCGAATGCCGGAGACGCCAGAGCCATTGCGAAATTTTTCGAGACCGCTAAACGGCGCCGCGATGATTGGCAAACGCAAGTTTTGAATTCTGAGTGTTGAGTTTTGAGTTATGGCCAAGAGTATCATTCAGGAGAAGAGCTTCTCTTTTGCTCTGGAAATGATCGAGCCTTTCAAACAGCTTCAGGCTGAACGCGAATTTGGTCTGTCAAAGCAGTTATTGCGGAGCGGCACCAGCATTGGAGCAAACGTTGAAGAAGCGCTGGCTGGGCAAAGTCGGAAGGATTTTATGGCCAAAATGGCTGTTGCCTCCAAGGAAGCCCGGGAAGCTCGTTATTGGCTTGTCCTCCTGCAAAAGTCGAAACTGACCAAAAACGAGTTGAACCCGGCACTTAGAGACGTTGATGAACTGATTCGGATTTTGACGTCCATTGTCAAGACGACTGCGGAAACTCCGGCAACTCAAAACTCAAAATTTAAAATTCAAAATTCAGGTGTTGCCTGACCTCATCGAAATTGTGCCGCTCGGCAAACCGGTGCGCGCGGAAATCACCGTGCCGGGCTCGAAGAGCATCACCAACCGCGCGCTCATCCTCGCGGCGCTGGCGGACGGCGAAACGATTTTGACCGGCGCGCTCTGGAGCGAGGACACGCAGATCATGGTCGAATGCCTGCGCGAACTCGGCTTCATGGTGAACGTGGATCCTGATCCCAACGAACCTTGCAACCGCACCATCACGGTTTACGGCGATGGCGGGCGCGTGCCGCCGGGCGGGACGGAGCAGCAACCGCTGGAATTGTTTGTGGGCAATGCCGGCACGGCGGCGCGATTTCTGGCGGCGTTCGTGTGCCTGGGCAAGGGCGTTTACCGGCTGCACGGCGTGCCGCGCATGCATGAGCGTCCCCAAAAGGCGCTCTTCGAGGCGCTGCGACAGCTGGGGTATCGCGTGGAGTCGGAAAATGGGAATGACAAGCTCCCGGCAACGATTTTTGGTTGCGAGGTAGGGTCGGCGCGCTGCGCCGACCAGACGCCGCAGCGCGGCGTCCCTACCAAATCGTGTACCGTCAGCATTGCCGAAAGCTCACAATTTGCGTCAGCGCTGTTGCTTTGCGCCAAGGCCGGCAGCTGGAAGGTGGAAATCGTCGGGGAAAACGCGGAGGAATCGCCGTACGTGGCGATGACGACAAAAATGATCGAGGCGTTTCCAAAGGTAGGCGGAAAATTTCAAATCGAGCCGGATGCCAGCAGCGGGAGTTATTTTTGGTTGGCGGCGTGGTATGTAATTATATTTGAATGGATCGAATTTGCCGTCAGCAAACCTCGCACTGATGATCCACCTGTGCGCGTCAAACACTGGCCAAAATCGGGTTGGCAAATTGATGCGGATTTTCCTCATTTCATCCCGCCTCCCGAAAAAATTTCGCGCGAAAGCCAACTGGGCGACAGTATCATGACGGCTATCGTTCTGGCTGCAGATCAAGGAGCTGTGTGTGGGGTGTTCAAATTGCCGGAGCCAATCTCTTTCACCGATCTCGGCCGCCTGCGCGTCCAGGAATGCGAGCGGGTGGTGGCGTTGCGGACGGAATTGACCAAGTGCGGCGCGAAGGTGGTGGAGGAGGGCGACACGCTGACGGTTTGGCCGTCAAAACTGCATGGCGCGGAGATTGAGACGTACAGCGACCATCGCATGGCGATGTGTTTTGCGGTTTTAGGATTGAAAATTCCCGGGATAAAAATTAAAAACCCTGCCTGTGTGAAGAAAACATTCCCGAACTTTTTCCAAAAACTGGCCGCGCCGCCGCCGCATGGTTTGGGCGCGACGATTTTGGAAGCGAAATCGGGACGAAAACTGGCGGTGGAGGAATTGTTTGCGGAGTGAATAATCCGTCTCTTCCTCCTCGTCCTCCTCATGAATCAAATTTGAGGATGAGTACGAGAATGAGGATGAGGATGAGATGAACATGAAACAACCGATTGTCATAGCGATTGACGGGACGAGTGCGAGCGGCAAGAGCACCAATGCCAAGCTTGTCGCCCGGGCGCTGGGCTATGTCTATGTGGACACTGGCGCGATGTACCGCACGCTGGCCTGGCATTGCCTGCAAAAGCGGATTGACGTGCACGCGGCCAAAACCGTGGCTGCCGAGTGCCGCAAATGGAAGACGAAGCTGGACTGCGTCGAAGCCGGCGGCCTGCGCTCAGTGCGCCTGCTGGTGGGCGTTTATTTTCCCGAAAAGGAAATCCGCACGCCCGAAACGGCCGCCGCCGTGCCGCACGTGGCCGCCATTCCCCAGGTGCGCAAGTGGATGAAAAAGACCCAGCGCGACTGCATCCGGTTCGGCAACCTGGTCATGGAAGGGCGCGACATTGGCACGAATGTTTTTCCGGAGACGGATTACAAGTTTTACCTCGACGCGCATCTGGAGGAGCGCTCGCGACGCCGCACCGCCGACGGGGTGCGCGAAAATCTTGCGGCGCGCGACCAGCGCGACAGCCAGCGGGCGTTCGCGCCGCTGATGATCGCCCTGGGCGCCAAGGTCATCAATAATTCGAACATGTCTTCCGAGCAAACGAGCGGTTTGATTCTGGCGGAAGTCCGCAAGCGCCTGGCGGCGGAGAAACGAGGATAGAGAGTTGAAGATGGAGAACGGCTTAACCAAAGCGCGAAGAGATTTCTCCATCTTCCATCCTCCATCCTCCATCCTCGTATCTGTTCGGTTATGAACCTCAGCTATCGTATTGGCTGGCTTGGATTTCGGGCGCTCTACCGGTTCTATTTCGGCTGGCAGGTCTTCAATGCTGAACGCGTGCCGGAGACCGGCGGGGTCATCCTGGCGTCCAATCACGCAAGCTTTCTCGATCCGCCCTTGGTCGGCTCCGGATTGCACCGGGGAATCAACTATCTGGCGCGGGAAAGCTTGTTTCGCTTTCCCGGAATGGGGGCGTTGCTGCGGTCATGGCAGTCGGTGCCGGTGGACCGTGACGGGGGCGGCGCGGCGGGATTAAAGGCCATTCTCGACCGGCTGCTGGACGGTGGCGGCATCATTCTGTTTCCCGAGGGCACGCGGACGTGGGACGGCAAGCTGCAGCCGGCGCGTTCCGGCATCGGGCTGGTGGTCATTAAATCCAACGCGCCGGTTGTGCCGGTGCGGGTGTTTGGCACGTACGAAGCCTATGGTCGGCACATCAAAATTCCGCGGCCCAGGCGGGTGGCCGTCAAATACGGCCGGCCGATGCTGTTTGAAAAATTGCGGGCCGAGGCAAAGAATTGTTCCAAGGCGCGGCTCAAGGAAATCTATCAGGAAGTTGCCGACGAAATCATGACGGCGATTGCGAAGCTGGAGCCGAAGGAGGATTAAAAATCATCCTCTTCCCGTCGTCGTCCTCGTAATCGAAAATGAAGGACGAGGTGGAGGACGAGAAAGATTAAATCCCCAGGTTCGACAACGTATTGCTGATGGCGTTGACGACCTGGACCAGCTTGGGATGCGATTGTTCGAAGCCGTCCACGGATGATTGCAATCCTTGAAGCGAATGCTGGAGCGATTCGGGGTTTTGGCGCGTGCGCGTGGCTTCATGGGCGGAGAGCTGGGCGAACCCGGCGATGCTTTCGGCCTGTTCATCGTGCGTTTTCGCCAGCGTGCCGACTTCGGACTTCAACTGGCCGAGCAGCTGGAGCAGCTCGCGTTTGCGGTCTTCGCTCACGGCTCCCGCGTCGCGGATCTTCGCCTCAATTTGGCCGATGGTGTCTTCAATCATGGTTTCTGCCTCAACTTTATCCGGTGGCGGAAATTCGGCAAGTGCGCAGGAGCGATAACACTCTGCCTTCGGGGGCAAGCAGTGGCCGGCAAGATTCCTCCGCGACCTTCACCACCGGTTGAGTTTGGCCAGAACCGGCTGGACGATTTCCCAAATGCTGTCAAAGACGGCCTCAATGGGCGCGTCACCGTTGACCACCCGCACGCGGTCGGGCTCGGCGGCGGCGATGGCATCGTAGCCGTGAGCCACCCGGGCAAAGAAATGCTGGTCGCCTTCCTCGAGCCGGTCGCGGACGAAGGGCAGGGTGGATTGGCGCGATTGCAGGCGCTCGGCGCTGACTTCCGGCGGCACGTGCAGCAGCAGCGTCAGGTCCGGGCGGGTATCGCCGACGGCAAAGTCAATCACGCTCTTGACCAGGTCCAGGTCGAGGCCGCGGCCGTAGCCCTGGTACGCGGTGGTGGAATCGTAGAAGCGATCGGACAGGACGATTTCCCCGACGGCGAGCGCCGGGCGGATAGTCTCGCGGACGAGTTGGGCGCGGCTGGCGTTCATCAGGAGCAACTCGGTTTCGTAAGTCATCGTCACGTTCACCTTGCTGTGCTTGAGCGTGTGGCGGATTTCCTCGCCGATGGGCGTGCCGCCGGGCTCGCGCAGGGTGCAGACCCGGTGACCCAGCGCGTGCAGCCGCTGGGCCAGCAGTTCAATCTGCGTGGATTTGCCGCACCCTTCCGTGCCTTCAAAAGTGATGAACAAACTTTTCATGCAGAAGTTGGAAACGTTCAGCGTTCAACGTTCAACTTCCAATCCCCAATTTCCCGGACATTCGACGTTGAGCATTCGGTGTTGAATGTTGAATGTTTTATCACTTGATCAAATTTTTTTCAGCTTCGGTCCTTTGGGCGTGTCTTCGATGGCCCAGCCTTTGGCCTTCAATTCGGCCCGAATCGCGTCGGCGCCCTTGAAATCCTTTGCCTTCTTCGCGGCGGTCCGCGCCTCGGCCAGCGCGAGAATTTCAGCGGGCATTTCCGCTTCCGATTTTGTGCCGATGCCGAGCACGGAATCAACTTTTTCCCAGGCGGCCAGTGCGGCTGCGGCGGCGCTGGCACTCAACGAATTGTCTGCAAGGGTGCGGTTTGTGGTTCTCACCCAATCAAAAACCGCGCCCCACGCGGCTGAAATATTCAAATCATCGTCGAGCGCCTTGGTGAAAGCTTCAACCCAATCTGCATTCGAAACGGTTCCGGTTCCGCCAGCCAATTCACGAAGTTTGCCGACACATTCGTCAATGCGCGCCAGGGCCGCCCGCGCGCCGGACAGGCCTTCGAGCGTGAAGTTGAACGTCTCGCGGTAGTGCGCCTGGAGCAAAGCGTAACGAATTTCCCGACCGGTGAAACCCTTGCCCAGCAGATCGCGCAGCGTAAAAAAGTTGCCGAGCGATTTGCTCATCTTTTTGCCTTCCACCAGCAGAAAAGCGCCGTGCAGCCAGTGCTTCACGAACGGCTTGCCGGTGGCGCCCTCGCTCTGGGCGATTTCGTCCTCGTGATGCGGGAAAATCAGGTCCTCGCCGCCGAGATGCAGGTCGAAGCTTTCCCCGAGCACTTTCATGCTCATGGCGGAACATTCGATGTGCCAGCCCGGCCGGCCTTCGCCCCACGGGCTGGACCAAAAGACTTCGCCGTCCTCGGGCACGCGGGCTTTCCAGAGCGCGAAGTCGGCGACGGATTCCTTGGCGTATTCGTCGCTCTTGACGCGTTCGCCGACGCGGAGTTCGTCGAAATTCAGTTTCTGGAGCTTTCCGTAGGTGGCGCCGCCACCGCGGTATTTTTCGATACTAAAATAAACCGAGCCGTCGGCGGCCTGGTAGGCGAGGCCGCGCGCGACGAGCTTTTCGACGAGGGTGATGATTTCCGCGATGTACTCCGTGGCGCGCGGCGTATGGTGCGGCAGCCGGCAGTTGAGCGTTTTCAAGTCCTCCAGAAACGCCGCCTCGTACCGGCCGGTGAACTCGCGGAGGGAGGTTTTGGTTTCCCGGACGCGCCGGATGATTTTGTCCTCGACGTCTGTGATGTTCATCACGTGGGTGACGGTGTGGCCCTTGAATTCGAGGGTGCGCCGGACGAGATCGCCGAAGACGAAGGTGCGCCAGTTGCCGATGTGGGCGAAGTCATAAACGGTCGGGCCGCAGCAATACAAACCGACTTGCTTGCCCGAGGGATCGAGCGGGGTGAATTCCTGGACCGAGCGCGACAACGTGTTGAACAGTTTCAGGGCCATTTACGTTTGCGCCGCAAAGTTAAAGTGTGACGCGTGAAAGGAAAGCGGAAAGTCAGCCCCTGGATCCTTGGCCGCCGGCTTGACGGCCGAACCAAGAGGCCACGCGCGGGCAGAGGATGGGACCTTCGGATGCATCCGGCAGGACCGGGCGAGGCGGAATGGCTGCCGGCCAAAGCCGGCATTCCGGGCCAAGGATTGGAGAGTCAGCCCGACCGGGATGAAATGCGTTGGACATTGCGGGTTTTCAAGCCTAGACTTCGCCTCGTCAATTCCCATTGCCGTCAAATCTGAACGACTGGAGGCCACATGGAAATCAAAATCACATGCGGTTGCGGTCAAAAGTATATCTTCAACGTTGACCCCGAGGACGGGCAAATGCCTGCGCCCGCCACCTGTCCCGCCTGCGGCGCGGATGGGACGGAAGAAGCCAACCAGATACTCGCCCAGATGTTTCCTGAACGGGCGGCCGAGCCGGCAGCCGAACCGGCGGCGGAAGCGGTTTCCGCCCGGGCCAATCCCACGGTTCGCCTGACCATGGCGGCCAGTCCGCCACCGCCACCGCCGCCGCCCTTGCGCGTCAACCCGCCGCCTCAACCCATCCGGCCAATTGCGGCTCCGGCGATCGAGGAGGACGACTCCGCAGCATTCAGTTTGGGCCGCGGCATCCTGGGCGCGGGGTTGGGAGCAGGACTGGGTGCCGGCTTGATGTATGGTTTTTTCGAGGTGGCCGGGTTCCGGTTTCCCTTGATGGGTGTCGGCATTGGGGCTTTAGCCGGTTATGGCGCGCGACTGCTCGGACGCGGAACGGACGCGACATTGGGAATGGTGGCGGCCGTTCTGGCGCTGGCCGCCAATGCCGGGACCCTCTACCTGATGTTCGGTGACTTTGTGTTCCTCTATTTCATTTCCCTGGCGGTGGGAGCCTATTTGGCCTATCGCATTGCCTCAGGATAAACCGGATGATTGAAAAATCACTTGGCGACCGGTGTCGGGTCAGCGGCCGATGATTTTGGCTGGAGCCGGCGGCAGCGCTCCACGAACAGAAAGAAGACCCCGGGCCCGAAGCACAGCAGCATGACGGAAAAGCCCGAAGCGATGCCCCAGAACGTGCCGAAATGCGCACAGCAATCCTCGCGCCGGCGGACGATCACGTGGCTGGGCACCGCCACCAGCAGTTCAAGAATGCTGCCGCGCAGCAGCCAGCGAAGACCGCGTTTGAGCAGGGCATCCGGGGCGTCGGCCTTGGCGAAGCTGCGGAAGATGACGGCCCAGATGGCCCAACAGGCCAGCAGCGTGATCACGGCGCCGAATTCGGCGGACGCGATGGACGGCGCGACCTGGTTTTCCTTGAAGGGCAGAAAGTAACCGAAAAAGTCCAACCCATCCTCCTGGAAATAGAGCATCAGAATCGAAAGCAGCCCGGCGAAACACAGATTGCCGAGGAAAAGGCCCGTGACGATGACGGTCACCGTCAAGGGCCGGCGGGCGGGCCGGCGGCGCTCGGCGATATGGATGGGCAGCAGGAGCAGCAGAAACTGGCCGGCCACGAGCACCAACAGCCAGAGCCAATAGCTCAAGCGCCGGAAAATTTTCAGTTCCGTGGACAGGCTGACGGATTTGCCCGACCAACCGTTGTAGGCCAGCCAGACGACGGGAACGGTCAGCAGCAACAGCGCCAGCGCGTAAAGCAGGACGGTCAGGACGGCCCAGCGTTTCATGCCATGGCGGCATTCAGCCATCGGTTTCAACCCGATGCCAGCAAAATCGGCTGGCAAATTATTTTGGAAATTCCGCTTAAGCCGCTTGCAAAATCCGGTTTCCGGCGCCAGACTTTGCAGAATATTAGTTAATAACCGATATCAATGGCAAAGGCATGAGCAAGGAAGCAAAACTGGACCTGGACGGAAGGACTTACACGCTGCCGACGTACGAAGGCACGGAAGCCGAAAAGGCGGTGGACATTTCATCGCTGCGCGCCAACACCGGCTACATCACGCTCGACGACGGCTACGGCAACACCGGGTCGTGCATCAGCCAGATCACCTTCATAGACGGCGACAAGGGCATTCTGCGTTATCGCGGCATTCCGATCGAGGAGCTAGCCGAAAAATCCAACTTCATCGAGACCGCGTACCTCATCATTTACGGCCAACTGCCCAACCGGGCGCAGCTCAAGCGGTTTTCAGACCTGCTCACGGACAACCAGTTCCTGCACGAGGACATGAAGTTTCACTTCGAGGGTTTTCCCACCGGAGCGCACCCGATGGCCATTCTGTCGGCGATGATCAACGCCGCGAGCTGTTTCGAGGAGAGTCTGATGCAGTGGAAGTGGGGCCAGACGCAGGGGTTCGACAACTACGTCGCGCGGCTGATTTCGCAGGTGCGGACCATTGCCGCGTATTCCTTCCGCAAATCGCGGGGGCTGCCGCTGATTTATCCGAAGAAGGCCTACAAATACACGGCGAACTTCCTGCACATGCTGTTCTCGACGCCCTACGAGGATTTCGAGTTGAAGCCGGAGGTGGTAAAGGCGCTGGACCTGATCTTCCTGCTGCACGCGGACCACGAGCAGAACTGCTCGACCTCCACCGTGCGCATGGTGGCGTCGAGCCAGGCGAACCTGTTCGCCAGTTGTGCCGCCGGCGTCTGCGCGCTGTGGGGACCCCTGCATGGCGGCGCGAATCAGGCGGTCATCGAGATGCTGGAGGAAATTCACCGGACCGGCGACGACGGTTCGAAATTCATCACCGCGGCGAAGGACAAGAACAGCGGCAAGAAGCTCATGGGCTTCGGCCACCGGGTCTATAAAAATTACGATCCGCGCGCCAAAATCATCAAGCAGGCGTGTGACGAGGTCTTGTCCAAATTGCAAATCAATGACCCGTTGTTGGACATTGCCAAGAACCTTGAGGCGGCGGCGCTCCAGGAGCCGTATTTCATCGAACGCAAACTGTATCCCAATGTGGACTTTTACAGCGGCATCATCATGCGCGCCCTGGGCATCCCGGTGGAGATGTTCACCGTGATTTTTGCCATCGGCCGGATGCCCGGCTGGATCGCGAATTACAAGGAAATCATGGAGGAGCCGAAGAGCCGCATTTACCGGCCGCGCCAGATCTACATCGGGCGCACGCTCAACCATTACGTCCCCCTCGCCGAGCGCAAATAAATCCCTCCTGCCGGGCCCAAACTGGCACGGAAATAGCACGGTTCCTGCCGGTTTTGATGCAGAAATTTGAGCCAGCCGCCGCCCGCGGCAAGGCACAAATCCTGCTAAATTCAGGCCAATCGGCAATGAAGAAAATCCTGGTTATAGACGATGAAGAATGGTTGCGGGAGATGATTCATCTGGCGCTCAAGCAGAAGGGCTTCGAAGTGATTGAAGCCATCAACGGCGCCGATGGCATCGAGAAAGCCCGCAAGGAATTGCCCGACCTCATCCTGTGCGACGTGAACATGGAGAAGGTGGACGGTTACCTGACCCTGTCTTCCTTGCGCACCGAGGCGCCCACGGCCTCCATTCCCTTCATCCTCATGACCGGCCTCGCCGACAACGCCGGCATGCGGCACGGCATGGAACTCGGCGCCGATGATTACCTGCCCAAACCGTTTACGACCGACGGGCTCTATGCCGCCGTGGACGCGCGTCTGAAGAAGGCTCAGACGGTGCGCGACGAGGCCGAGCGCAAGCTTGCCCACCTGCGCGACAACATCAGCCTGATGCTGCCGCATGAACTGCGCACGCCGCTCAATGGCATTCTCGCTTACGGCGAAATTCTCGCCGCTGACGCCAACAAGCTCAAACCGGCCGAGATCGCCGAGATGGGCCACGTCGTCCATCAGTCCGGCAAGCGGCTGGAGCGGCTCATCGAAAACTTTTTGATCTACGCGCAACTCGAGCTGGTCGCCGCCGACCCCAAAAATGTCAACGCCCTCCGCACCGGCCGCACGGAGCATCCCGCGGCGTTGATCGAGAGACACGCGGCGGCGCAGGCGGCGTTCCTCAACCGGTCCCAGGATTTGTCCTTCGAGCTCGCGGACATCCCCGTGCCGATGGCCGAGGAGTACCTGAGCAAGGTGGTGGACGAACTCGCGCAAAATGCGTTCAAGTTTTCGGAGCCCGGCTCGCCGGTGCGTCTGACGCTGGCCGAGGCCTTCAACGCCATCACGCTGTCCATCAGCGATCAGGGTCGCGGGTTTTCCACCGAACAGATCACGCGGGTCGGGGCTTACATGCAGTTCGACCGCAAGATGCAGGAGCAGCAGGGATTGGGGCTGGGGCTGGCCATCACCAAACGGCTGGTGGCCCTCCACGGCGGCACCCTCTCGATCGTGAGCGAGCCGAATTCCGGAGCGGTCATCTCGGCCAAGTTGCCCAAGGTGAAGACCGAGGTTCCCGTGCCGGCGTAAAGCCGGGCGCGCCTTCAGAACGGCAGTTTTTCGTAGAGCCAGGCCAGCCCGCGGCCGGCCAATTCGGCGAGCAGAAAGACCAGCACAATCCCCACCACCGGCGCGAAATCAACGCGGCCCACGCGCAGGGGCACCACGCGCAGGGGCGCCAGCAGGTTGCGCGCAGTGGCGTTGACGTAAGCCCAGGCGGGATGTTTGCCGAAGTAGATATAGGTGTTCAACAGGTGCAGGGCCAGCAGCGCTCCGGCCAGGTATTTCCAGGCCAGATAGCAGCCCAGTCCAATGACCAGCGCCTGTTCGAGGCGGTGCGCCGGAGAAACCAGGTGAGGAACAACCTGCAATCCGGCCAGCGGCCAGCTCACCAGCCACCAGCAGCCCGCCGTGCATAGCAGCGGGAGGCTCCATTTCAGCCAGAGCGGCCAGGCGTCGATACCGCCCAATTGCATCCGGACCAGGCGATGAAAGGACGGAGCATCCGGACCCGCCAAAATGGAAAGCAACAGCAGCCAGAGATAATACACACCGAGGGTTACGCCAAAACTGAGGCACGAGAACAAGACCATCCGCACAAACGAATTGCTGACGAAGGCGGGCACCACCACCCCCAGATCCAGAGTGCCGGCCCAGACGGGCTTCGTGGCGGAGCCAATCTGCCAATATATCCCCGCGCGCAACAACAACAGCCCCGCCAGCATCACCAGCAGGTGCCAGCGGCGCATGCGCGGGGGCTCCGCCCGCCGGAGGGTGCCAATCAGCGTCGCCGGCATCCGCCGGCCCAGCGGATCAAACCGGAGCGAACGCCAGTTCAGCCAGAGCAGCAAGCCGGCTAGGTTTAATATGAAATCAACCAGACCCACGTGAATGCGATACGCGAGGCATGATGCGCGATACGCGACGCGAGTCAACCCCCTCGTAGGAGCTTCGCGAACCCCATTTTCGCCTACAGCATCTTCAACAGCGTGTCGGCCATTTCCGACGGCGTCGGGGCCACGCCAATGCCGGCGGCCTTGAACGCGGCGATTTTGGCCTCCGCCGTGCCTTTGCCGCCGCTGATGATCGCGCCCGCGTGACCCATGCGACGTCCGGGGGGAGCGGTCGTGCCGGCAATGAATCCGGCGACGGGCTTTTTGCAGTTCACTTTGATCCACTCGGCGGCCTCTTCCTCGGCGCTGCCGCCGATTTCGCCAATCATGATGATGCCGTGCGTGTCCGGATCGGCGTTGAACAATTTGATGACGTCCAGGTGCGACGTGCCGTTGACCGGGTCGCCGCCGATGCCCACGCAGGTGCTCTGGCCGGCGCCACGGGTGGTCAGCTGCCAGACGGCCTCGTAAGTCAGCGTGCCGCTGCGCGAAACCACGCCGATGTGGCCCTTTTTGTGGATGTAGCCCGGCGCGATGCCGATGCGGCAGCCGCCATGGGAATCCCTGCCTTCGCCGGGCGTGACCACGCCCGGACAATTCGGTCCGATGAGGCGCGTCGGTTTTCCTTCCAGGGCGCGTTTCACGCGGATCATGTCGCGCACTGGGATGCCTTCGGTAATCGCCACCACCAGGTCCAGCCCGGCGTCCGCACCTTCGAGGATGGCGTCGCCGGCAAAGGCCGGGGGCACAAAAACGGCGGAGGCGGTCGCGCCGGTCTGTTTGACCGCCTCGGCCACGGTGTCGAAGATGGGGACCTTTTGGGCGGCATGCTCGAAGACCTGGCCGCCCTTGCCGGGCGTGACGCCGGCGACGACCTGCGAGCCGTAGTCAATTGAAAGTTGCGCATGCCGCGCGCCGAAGCTGCCGGTGATGCCTTGGATGAGAACCTTGGTGTCGGATTTGACCAGGATGGACATGGGATTTACGATTTGTTCCGCTTGTGAATGCAGAGGGTGTTGCCGTCGGGGTCTGAAATGAAGGCCATGCGGCAGACCGGCGTGGAGAAAGGTTCCATTTTGAACCGCACGTTCTGAACGCGCAACTGGGCGATGGCGGCGTCAAAATCCTCCACTTCCAGCCCCACCGAACAACCATCCGGACGCGGGTGCCAGTCCGGTGCGCCGCAGCCGATTGAAAGCGTCCCGCCCCCGATGTCATATTCCGTCCATTGCATTCCGCCGGGCTCGCCGACGCTGAAGGCGGGTTTCAAGCCCAGAACGCCCTCGTAAAACTTTCGCGCCCGGGCCATGTCGGTGATCGGGTAACAACTGAACGCGATTTCGACGATCTTCAGCATGAGGATGGTTGTTTGTCGTTGAGCGCCGCGAGGGCCGGTTTTTCCACAGCCAACCCCGGCACGCGCTTCAAAAAGTTCGCCGCCGACCGTTGCAGGCGATGCCGCCAGCCGTCGCGTTCGTGCCGCCGTCGCGCGGCGTCGTGCGCCAGTTGCTCGTGCAGGGCATCGCGCCGGCGCCGGGTCCGTTCGTGCTGCTGGGCCAGTTCAATCATCTGTTTCTGCAATTCCACCAGCCGACGGTAAGGCTCCAGGTCGTCGGCGACCGATTTCTCACCCGGAATGTCGTGCCGGCCCGGTATCATGAGCGTCAATTCGTAAACAAGTTCATTTGCCCACCGCTTTGACCACTTTCTGCGCGGCATCGGCCATCGAATCGCCGGTGATGAGTTTCAGACCGGACTCGGCCAGCGTCCTTTTGCCGGCCGCCACGTTGTTGCCCTCCAACCGCACCACCAGCGGCAGTTTCAGGCCGGTTTCCTTCACGGCCGCCACGATGCCGGTGGCGATGACATTGCAGTCCATGATGCCGCCAAAAATGTTCACCAGAATCCCCTGCACGTTCGGGTCCTGCAAAATGATTTTGAAGGCGGCGGTGACCTGTTCCTTGCTGGCGCCGCCGCCGACGTCGAGGAAGTTCGCCGGCATGCCGCCGAAATGCTGGATGATGTCCATCGTGGCCATGGCCAGGCCGGCGCCGTTGACGAGGCAGGCGATGTTGCCGTCGAGCTTGATGTAATTCAGATTGAACTTGCTGGCCTCGATTTCCAGCGGCGCTTCCTCGTTCAGGTCGCGCATGGCCTGGATATCCTTGTGGCGGTACAGGCCGTTGTCGTCGAGCGAAATCTTGGCATCCAGCGCCACGACGGCTTCCTTGCCCTCCGGCAGTTCCACCACACCCATCGGGTTGATTTCCACCAGCGACGCGTCGCATTCCCACCAGGTGGTGTAAACGCCGGTGACAAATTTGGCGGCGGCGTTGAACAAATCGCCCTTGAGGCCGAGCGCAGCGGCGATCTTGCGGGCCTGGAACGGCTGGATGCCCACGGCCGGATCAATCCATTCCTTGAAAATCTTATCCGGCGTCCGCGCGGCGACTTCTTCGATGTCCATGCCGCCTTCGGTGCTGGCCATGACCAGCGGCCGGCTGACGGCGCGGTCGAGCAGCACGGCCAGATAGAGTTCGCGTTTGATCTTCGCGCCGCTGGCGATGAGCAGGGTCTGCACGCGCCGGCCTTCCGCACCCGTCTGCTTGGTGACCAGCACCTGACCCAGCATCTTTTCGGCCAAGCCCACCGCCTCATCCACGGACGCCGCCACCTTCACGCCGCCTTGGAAGCCGGATTTAAACGTGCCCTTGCCGCGGCCGCCCGCGTGGATTTGCGATTTGACGACGACCTTCGCGCTGCCGCTGGCGGTGATCTTTTCCGCCGCCGCCCGAACTTCCTTGGCGTCCTTGGCGGGAATTTCCAGCGGCACGGCGACGCCGTATTGGGCGAGCAGCTGTTTAGCCTGATATTCGTGAATGTTCATTTCAAAATTAACCCGGCGCATTAAAAACGATTGTGCCCGGAAATCAAACTTTTTAACGACTGCGGTACCACAACCGCGTTTCGGGCGGGCGATGGTTGGGGCTGGTCGGCGTGGGTGCTGGTCAAAAATAAGGCTTGCGGAAGGGAAGCGATGCTCCTACAAAAAGTTGTTCCTTAACCCGTTCTATCACTTATGAAACCACATCGCGGCACACTTATTCTCGTACTTGGCATTCTCGGGCTGGTGGTTTGTGGCCCGTTGGGCATCGCGGCCTGGATCATGGGCTCCGGCGATCTCAAGCAAATGGACGCTGGCACCATGGATCCCGCCGGGCGCGGCACGACCCAGGCCGGCAAAATCTGCGGGATCGTCGCGACCGTCCTGTTGGTTCTGGGAGTGATCGTCGCCGCCGCCGTCTTCATGTTCGGCGTCGCGGCCTCGATGTCGCATCACTGATACGTTGCGGACGCGGGACGTTCGAGTTTGCCGTCAGCCCGGCTGAAACGGGGTGCCGCTCACCTCTCTTGGCATGCGAGGCATGGTTTCTTCGGACTCAACGCCCCGTTCTTCATACACTAGACTTGCGGGTACAAAAGGCACTTGCCCAGATGCAGGCAAGCAGCGCCCGGCCAACCGCGCCGGGAGCTGGCTGCCAATTCCCGCAATTTCCGGAGGCGGGATTGAGTGTGTGCGCGGTACGGGTCACCAGGCGTTCCGATCTTCAGGGATAAACCATCTGATAGCTGACGAACGCCACATTTTTACTGTCCGGCGACCACGACGGGACGTTGAGGGTGCCCTGGCCGCCAAAGAGCTTCGCCAACACCCGGATTTTCCGGTCGGAGAGCGACATGAGCCGGATCACAACATCCTTGTTGGCCGGATGCCCCTTCACGTCCTTGGCGTAGGAAAGAAAAACGATCCACCGGCCGTTTGGCGAGGGATGCGCGAACCAGTTGTTGTATTCGTCGGAGGTGATCTGCTCCTGTTCCGAGCCGTCCGGCTTCATCCGCCAGATTTGCATCCGCCCGGTCCGGTCCGAGTTGAAATAAATGTGCTGCCCATCCGGCGAATAATCCGGACCGTCGTCCAGTCCCGGCGCAGCGGTCAGGCGCGCTTCCTCGCCGCCGGTGACGGGCATCGCGTAAATATCAAACTCGCCATTCCGCTCCGCACAGTAAGCCAGCGTTTTACCGTCGGGCGACCAGCCGTGCCAGTACGACGGCGCGAGGGGCGTGACCCGGCGCGGCGTCCCGCCGGTTGCCGGCAGCACGTAGATGCGCGATTTGCCGTCCTGGGTTTGGTCGCTGATGGCCAGTTGCATTCCGTCGGGCGAAAGGCCGTGGTCGTTGTTGCACCGGATCTGCTGGCCGGTATCGATGAGTTGCGGTTGGCCGCCCGTGACCGGCACCTCGTAAATCCGGCCGCTGCGATTGAAGAACAGCGATTTTCCGTCGTGCGACCAGTTCGGCGCTTCAATGTGGTCGCGCGTGCGGTAAACCACGCTCCGGTCGCTGGAGGCGACGGCGACGGTTTCGAGGGTGCATTCCATGAACGGCTGCGTCGTCGCGGGCGTGGTCAGAGGCGTGAGCCGGACGTTTGAGAAAACCGCGGTTTCGATGGCCTTGTTATTGTGGGCGCAAACGCCGAGGCCAACGTAAAAGTTTCCCGTCAAGGGAATCCGCAGATAGCCGCCGGCGGGCTTCAGGTCTTCGTTGGTGGCGGCCAGCCACATCGAAATGTAATCGCCTCGCTTTTCCAGGCGCACCCGCCCGGGGGCGGACAGGTTGGATTGAAGTTCATGGGTGGCGGCCTCCGGCTCATCGCGGTATTGCAGCGCCGTCAGGCCGCTGCCGTGTACGGCCACGTCCGCGTAAACCGATCCCGGCGCGAGCGACTGGCGGACCAACAGGCACGCCTTGCGATGCGCGTTGCCGCCGCTGCCGATGAACTTGACGTCCGCCGTCAACGTGAAATCGCCGGACAGCTCCTTCCCGACGAAGTGGAAGGCGTCGTTGGTGAACCACATGTTATCGCCGCCGCCCGCGATGGTGTATTCGCCCGTGGCCGGATTAAAACTGACCGAGCCGGGCTTGGCGCAATTGCCGATGTCGGCCTCATGGGTGAACACGCCGAGATTCGTGGTATCGCCGAAGGCTGGTCGAATGCCGAGAGCCAGAACAAAAATCAACGGCTCGATAACGAGCGAGAAGAAACGGCAATGGAATTTCATGCGTCTCATTAAAACAAGCGGCTCCGGCTTGAAAAGCCTTTTTGCGTCCTGATCCATGAACATCAGGGTAGAGCGCGCAATCCTCTGTGCGCCGCGAATACGAAACGACCGGATTCGGTGCAAAGACGGCGCGCACGGAGTGACGCGCCCTACCTTCCATCCAGGGGATCTCTTTTGTGCCACCGCGCTTACGGCCCGGGTGACTGTTGCAGGATGAAAAATTGCATTGAATTGAGCAGCGGCAGCGTGACAAACGTGCTGGTGTCGTCGGTCTGCGGCGGCATCGGCACCGGATACCACTGCACGGGCGGTGCGAGGCTGTCGGCCGCCAGCAATTGCGCGCCCGGCACATCCAGCGGCCAACGGATGGTGATCATCCCTTCGGCCAGGTTGATGGACACGTTCAGGTCACAAGCTGTTTGGATGACCTGCGTCACGGTGACCGTGAAACTGCAGGTGGCGGCATTGCCTTGCGAATCAATCGCCGTGCATTGCACCACGCTGGTGCCCACGGGAAAATAGGAGCCGGACGGCGGGGCGCACACGACGCTGGTGATGTAGCCGCACGCGCTCATGGCCGCCGGCGTCGGATAAGTCACCTGCGCGCTCCCGTAACAGGTGGACTGGCTGATGTTGGTCGGGCAGTTGATGGAAACGCAATTGGCCACACAACAATTGGTGCCGATGAGTTCGGTGCGCAGACCGGTGACGCTGGAAATGACATTGGTGACGTAAAACACCAGGTTGTTCCAGCCGGGAACGAACCCGGAAGTGATGCTGACCGGGTGCCATGACGTGTTCGGCGCGGGCGTGTTGATGAACACGCCGGTCGCCGTGCCGTTCAGCCAGATGGCGCCGCCGTCGTCGAGCGTCCATTGGCCGCCAATGCCGGCCTGGTTGGTGGAACACAGGAAGAAGCGGTTGGTATAGGCAAAGACGCCCACCGGCGAAATCGTGAATCCGGGCACGGGACCAATCCACTTCGAATTCGGTCCGTTCGTCAGCCATAGTGAATGAATCGGGTTGGGCACATACGGATGCGGCGTGGTGAACTGCGGCGCGGCGGTGGTGAACTGCGGGTCCTGCGCTCCGCCGGGCAGCAGCGTGCCGTTGGTTGCGCCGCTGTAAAGGACCAGGAAATTCTGCATCTGGCAGCAGTTCGCGCTCAAATAGGCTGTGACGCTGAAGAAACACGAATAGCAGGTGCCGTTGGTGTCGCACACCGTGACGCTGCAATTGTTTTGGCCGATGGAAAGGGTCGCGCCGACGGGCGGGCTTTGCGTGAAGGTCAACCCGCCGGGGATCGGGCACACGTTGGTGACCGTGACGAGATTGGTTACGCTGGGCATCAGCGGCGGGCAGCCGGTGACGCTCAACGTCGTGGATTCGCTGGGACAAACCACACCCCAGGGCGGGTAGGTTTTGACGATGACGTGGAATTGGCAGGTTGAAGCGTTGCCGCAGGGATCAATGGCCATGCAGAGAACGACGTTGGTGCCCAGCGGAAAACTGCTGCCGGAAGGCGGCGTACAATTGGTGGCGACGACGGTGCCCGAATCGTCCGTGGCCGTCACGGTATAATAAACGATGGCGCTGGTGCCACAGGTGAACACGTTGGTGTCACCCGGACAAGTAATCGTCGGCGGGTTGGTGTCGCTGTTGCGCACGATGACATTGAAGCTGCATGAAGAATTGGTCGGCAGACCCACGGTGTTGCAGTGGACGGTGTTCGTTCCCAGCGGAAAATACGCCCCGTTGGTCGGATCATAGAACACGGTGATGTTCGAAGCGCAATCGCCGATGAACGTGGGCATCGGGTAAAAGACATTCGTGCCCTGACCGCAGATGGTAACGATGACGTCGGGCGGGCAGACGATGGTGCAGGGCGGCTTCGGCTCGGCAAAATAAAATACAACACCATCCCGGCCGGCCGGCGGCAAGGCACCCTGGATGACGATCTTTGCCGTGTTCGTGGGAATGTTGTTCCAGAACGCCCCGTCGCTGTCGGTCCCGCTGGGCTTGAATATGTTGGTTGAAATGATGCCCGTGGCCGGGTTCAGCACGAGATGCACCCAGCCGATGTTGACGTCGGGCGGATACACGTTGTCGTCGTACCCGAACAAATTCCATGTGAACGGCGGGGAGATCAGCGCGTTGTTGATGTCGTATGCCTTGAAGGCGTAGGTGTTCGACTCCTCCGTCATGTTCCAGACCCCGAAAATGGTGTTTGTGGTCAGCAGGTAATTCGTCAGGACGAACGTGTTGGTGTAAAAGGAATTGTTTTCGTAGCGCGTCAACCAGCCTTGCACAACGCCGCTCGGGAGAAACAAATTCGTGAATTGGGAATTGGCCACGGAATTGTTCGGAGAAAGGGCATTGGTTGGGTTGTTCACCGCCGTTGAAGCCAGGATGTAGCCGTTTCCATTCTGGCTGGTAAACGTGGCCGTGTTGGTGCTGGTAATGGTCACTGGAAGAAAATCATAAATGACGCCGCGAGCCGGTCCGGCGGTCAACAAGACTGAAGCCAAGGCCGCTCCGGGTAAGATCGCGGTCATTGACCTGGCAACAGAACCCCTCCACGAAATTCGCCGTCCAGTCGAACGTGGAATCTCGCCGCGTCCCGATGGGTGAGGAATTGACGTGACGCATGGCCTTGCAACCGTGGATGTTAGAGTTCGGGAAAAGGTTGTTTTCATAGGAGCGCAGCTCGACAGGTTTGGGACATTAGAACACACCGTTGGGACATCGCTCATGGTAAAGTAGCAGCACTTTAGATATAGATAAGAAAAAGTCAAGAATAAATCACCGTTCGAGGGTCAGGTGGAATGGTCCGAATGGCCGTTGATCTGACCAGGACCCGGAATCCGGGACCAACTTCGCTGTTTCACGCCCCGTCGGCTTTTGATTACTCTGGCGGGGTGACCGAGATAACGGCAGCCCGAGTGGCGGCGATTTCCGGAGCGCTGGCGGTGGCGCTGGGCGCGTTCGGCGCCCACGGTTTGAAAGAATGGCTGGCGCAAAACGGGACGACGGCCATCTGGGAAAAGGCGGTGTTCTACCATTTCATTCACACCGTCGTGCTGTTTGTGCTGGCGCAGCGCCCGCCGCTGAAGGCCGGGCCGTGGTGGTGCTTTCTTTTCGGCATCGTGGTTTTTTCCGGCTCGTTGTATCTGCTGGCCTTGACGAATCTGCATTGGCTGGGCGCCATCACGCCGGTCGGCGGCGTGAGCCTGCTGGCCGGCTGGATCTGGCTGGCGGCATGCGCCGGAACGGGGAAAGAGAAGTGAGACGGTTTACTGTAGCGTCGAGCCTGTGGCTCGAAATCGGCGCGCAGCGCCGACTCTGCAACGCCTCAACCTGGCTGCATCCGTATGGACAAGATGAACACCGGAAGCCGGCGATTAAACCGCACGGCAGATGACGACTCGAAAATCTGGCCCGGGTTCATTTCACTTCAATCTCCACCATCTCGCAGTTGGCATCGAACCCGGCTTTCTCCAAGCCGGGCGAGAAGGTCAGGTTCATCACCCGGCCATTCTCCCGGAACCGTTCCGGATGCAAGTAGGCGCAATAAACCAGTTCGACCCGTTTTCCCTGGAGATATTCGGGCACTTTCACGCGGGCTACCGGCGGACTCCAAGGACCATCCGGCGCCTCCGCCACATGAAAACGAATCTCCCGGGGATGATCGAAGTCGCTCGATGAAGCCAGCACATATTTTTTCAAATATGGATTCCAGGCGACCGAGACCTGGCCCGGCACATTTTCGACGAGGACGGCTGCGGCGTTTGTCTGCGGCGAATACTTGTGTCCGGCGCCGGTGCAGAAATCGTAGGCCCCGGGATCCTCGATTTTCTCCGGGCGCACCCGGGCCAGGGCGACGCCCTGCTTTCCCTT
>DATJOW010000115.1:0-85950 GCA_035506715.1 Candidatus Acidiferrum sp.
CATCCGCATCCCGGTGCACATGATTGAAATCATGAACAAGCTCTGGCGCGCGCAAAAGCAGCTCACCCAGGAATTGGGCCGCGAGCCCACGCCCGAGGAGCTGGCCGACGAAATGCACATGCCGGTGGCGCGCATCCACGCCCTGCTCAAAATGGCGCAGCAGCCGGTCTCCCTCCACGCGCCCGTCGGCGACGATGGCGACGTGAGCGTCGGCGACTTCATCGAGGACAAGACGGCCGAGAACCCATCGGAAGTCACCAGCTACAGCCTGCTCCGCGAAAAGCTGAGCGACGTCCTGACGACGCTGACCGAGCGCGAGCGAAAGATTCTCGAAATGCGGTTCGGCCTGTTGGACGGCTACGAGCGCACGCTGGAGGAAATCGGCAAGATGTACAACGTCACCCGCGAACGCATCCGCCAGATTGAGGCCAAGGCGCTACGCAAGCTGCGTCACCCGACCCGCGTCCGGCATTTGCAGGGCTTCCTGGAAACCGCCGAGCCGGCCTGAGGGCGATTGCAGTCGGATCTACCCGGGATGAATGTCAGTCCCGGGTAATTTTTTGCCCGGACACCAGGAGAATGACGAATGACCAAGCCTTAATGACTGAAGAAATTCCGATGGCCGAACATCCAAATGACCGCGGAGTTCGGCCGCCGCTTTCGGGTTCGTCATTCTTTAGTCATTAGGGCTCAGGGCTTGGTCATTCCCCTCACACCTGGATGGGCAGGATGAGCATGGGCCAGCCGCTTTGATAGAGCCGGCGCTGCAGTTCAAACACCGTGTAATTGTGAAGCCAGCGGGTCAGCAAATTCTCGTCCTTGAACACCAGTTGTCCGGCAAAAAATTGCGCCTGCGGAAATCGTTTTGCCACCTGCTCGCACAGCTTTGCGGCTTCGTCCGCCACGTCCGTGCCCACGGCAAAGTGCGCCTCCGCGTAAAACCCCTGTTGCCGCATGAAAGTGACATAACGGTCCACCTCGCGGCGCGAGTGGTGGCGGAGATTCTCCATTTCGGCGGCGCCCTTGAAACTGCCCGCGTCCACCACGCCCACTTGGAGGAAGACGAAATTCTGATAGACCTTGGGGAACATTCGGACCACGGCCAGCAGGGTGTGCAGGCCGAGGCCGTTGAAGCCATTGACCAGCAGGACGGCCGTCCGACCCGCGGGATTGCAGGCCGGCGCGGGCACGCTGGTGTCCTTGATGCTGGCCGGGTCGATGCCGGCGGCCGCGACGAGTTCATCCAGGCGCTGCAGTTGATTTTGCGTCCGCCGGTAATGCCGTTTGACCCAGAAGGCGATGGCGATGAGAATCCCGGTCACCAGCAGGGTGGCCCAGCCGCCTTCAAAGAATTTCACGACACACAGCGAAACCAGGATGCCACCGGTCAGGAACAGGCCGAGGCTGTTGATAAGCAATTTCCGCTGCCAGCGGGGTTCCTTCGCGCGATCCAGCCACCAGTGGCGCACCATGCCGAGCTGGGAGAGGCTGAAGGTGATGAACACGTTGATGCTGTAGAGCACCACCAGAAAGCTGACTGCCGCCTGCGTGAACAGCACGAGCAGCAGGGCTGCCAGCCCCATCAGCAGCACCCCGTTCTGGGTGACCAGCCGGTCGCTTAACGAGGCAAACCGCGTCGGCATCCAACGGTCCACCGCCATGTTGGCCAGCACGCGCGGCCCGCCCAGAAAGCCGGTTTGAGCGGCGATAAACAGGATGGCCGTGGACGAAATGAGCGCCGTGGCGACAAAAATTTTTGCCCACAGCGGCGACCAGGCCGTAGTCATTCGCTCGAACAGGACGGCGTTGAGGGTTTTTCCCGGGACCGGCGCGACGTGATACAGCAGATACGCCAGCAGCAGGCCGCCAACGACAAACGACAGCGACGTGCTCATGTAAACCATGGTGCGCTTGCCGGTTTCCACGCGCGGCTCGCGCAACGAATTCAGGCCGTTGCTGACGGCTTCGATGCCCGTATAAGTGCCGGCGCCAAGGCTGTAAGCCCGCAGTATCACTACGAGGATTCCCCACGCGCCGATTTGCGTGGCCGCCTCGTGCACGTCCGATACGACCCCGCTGGCGATGCCGGGCAGATCGCTGGCATGCCAGACAAGGCTGTACACAATCGCCATCGTGTAGGTCAGCACGAAGCAGAAGAACACCGGCACCCACAGCAGCACCGATTCTTTGACGCCGCGCAGATTCAGCACGGTAAGAAAAACAATGCCGCCGGCAGCAAATGCGGTCTTGTATCCCAGCCAGCCTCCCGGCAACAAGCTGAACAGCGCATCGGTGCCGCTCGCGACGCTCAGGGCGATGGTCAGCACATAATCGCCAATCAGAGCGCAACCGGACACCACGCCGGCCGTCGGCGACAACAATTTGCTGGCCACCAGGTAACCGCCGCCGCCGGTCGGAAACGCCTCGATGATTTGGGAGTAGCTCGTACAAATGACGATAATCGTCAGAATGGTCGCGGCGGCAACAAACAGGCTCAGGTAGGAATGCGCACCCAAGGCCAGGTAGGCCGCTTCCGGGCCGTAGCAGGACGAAGACAGCCCGTCCGCGCCCAGGCCGACCCAGGCAAACAGGGCAATGAGCGAGGTCTGATGGAACAGGCCTTTGTCGGAAAGATTTCGCGCCCGGCCGATGACCACATTTTTCGCCAGAGCTGTCAGTTCGCGCCAATTCATAAACGTAGCAGCCAATCCGTTACTGTCCGACCGGGTTATGCCGGGAATCGCGTTACGAGGCACTGATTTAACCAAACGCGCCAGGGATTTGCAGCTTAAAACCGCAGATAGAACCGCGGCTAACGGGAACGGTGATGGGCGATTATCGCAGCTTCCCGCAAACCCATTTTAATGCCGTTTTAATGCTGCAGCATGGGGTTTTGATTATGCTGCCGGCGGGCTGAGCATCATAGTACGGATGTATGACGGACCTGATTTATATCGGCGTGGTGGTGGCTTTCTTTGCCGTCAGCGGCTTTTACGCCCGCGTTTGCGGGAAACTTTGATTATGGAAAATATCATTGTGGGCGGCATCTCGGTGCTGCTGTTTCTCTACCTGGTAGCGGCGATGCTGCGGCCGGAAAAATTTTAAACCTGTGCACCCGATTGACTGGTTGCAGCTCGGCCTTTTTGTGACGGTGCTGGCTCTGATCACCAAACCGATGGGCTTGTATCTCATCCGGGTCCTGGATGCCAAGGGCCGGACGTGGTTTGATCCCATCCTCAAGCCGCTGGAAAAAATCACCTACCGCCTCATGGGGGTGAATTCGGAACACGAACAGGATTGGAAGATGTACACAATGGCGATGCTCCTGTTCAGTGCGGTGAGCTGCCTGTTCACCTACGCCATCCTGCGGCTCCAAAATCATCTGCCCCTCAATCCGCAGGGCTTCGGCGCGCTCTCGCCCGACCTAGCGTTCAATACTGCCGTCAGCTTCACCACCAACACCAACTGGCAGAGCTATGCCGGCGAATCCACGATGTCTTACCTGTCGCAAATGGTGGCGCTGGTCATCCACAACTTCGCTTCGGCGGCCACCGGCATCGCGCTGGCCGCGGCGCTGGTGCGCGGCATCGCGCGACACTCGGCTGCCACCGTCGGCAACTTCTGGGTGGACCTCGTCCGCACGACCTACTACCTGTTGCTGCCCATCTGCTTGGTGTTTGCCGTGTTCCTGGTCTCGCAGGGCGTCATCCAGAATTTCAGTCCCTACATGAAAGCGAGACTGCTGGAACCGATGAAGATTTCCGTCGCCAAGGTGGACGCGAGGGGGAACCCGGTCCTTGACACGAATGGCAAGCCCGCGAGGGAGGAACAAATGGTCACCGAGCAAACCATCGTGCAAGGACCGGTCGCTTCGCAAATCGCCATCAAAATGCTCGGGACCAACGGCGGCGGTTACGTCAACGCCAATGCCGCGCACCCGTTTGAAAATCCCACACCGTTGTCCAACTTCATCCAGATGCTGTCCATCTTCGCCATCGGCAGCGGCCTGACCTATTACCTCGGCCGGATGACCAAAAACCAGGCGCACGGCTGGTCGGTCTGGTCGGCGATGATGATTTTGTTCCTCGGTGGATGTCTGCTTTGCTGGTGGGCCGAGGCGCGTGGCAATCCGATACACCAGGAACTTGGCGTCGTCGCTGCCGATGGCAACATGGAAGGCAAGGAAGTCCGGTTCGGCCTCTTCCATTCCGCCCTGTTCGCCACCGTCACGACCGACGCCTCGTGCGGCGCGGTCAATTCGATGCACGATTCATTCACGCCGCTCGGCGGTTTCGTGCCGCTGTTCAACATCCAACTGGGCGAAATCATCATCGGCGGGGTTGGCGCCGGGCTGTACGGGATGCTGGTGTTCGTCGTGCTGGCCGTGTTCATCGCCGGCCTGATGGTCGGGCGTACGCCCGAGTATCTCGGCAAAAAAATCCAGTCGTACGAAGTCAAGATGGCGATGCTCGCGTTGCTGGTGCTGGCGCTGTCCATCCTCGGTTTTGCCGCGTGGGCGTCCGTCAGCGCCTGGGGACTGGCCGGATTGAATAATGCCGGTCCGCACGGGTTGAGCGAAATTCTCTACTCATTCAGCTCCGCCAACGGCAACAACGGCAGCGCCTTTGCCGGACTCAACGCCAATACGCCGTGGTACAACACCACGCTTGGCATCGCCATGCTCATCGGGCGTTTCCTGATGATTGTGCCGATCATGGCGATGGCCGGCTCGCTTGCGCAGAAGAAAATTGTTCCCTTGAGCGCGGGCACGTTCCCGGTGTCGGGTTTCACGTTTGTCGTGCTGCTGATCGGCACGGTATTGCTGGTCGGCGCGCTGAACTTCCTGCCGTGCCTGACGCTCGGCCCCATCGTCGAGCATTTCCTGATGGTTCAGGGAAAAATATTTTAACCGCCTATGACTCCCAAAACGCCATCGCTTTTCGACAGCAAAATTGCCGGCCTGGCGATCGTGGATTCTTTTCGCAAACTGGATCCCCGGTTGATGATCAAGAATCCGGTCATGTTCGTTACCATGGTCGGAGCAACGCTGACCACCATCGCCATCTTCACCAACACGGCGGACCGCGGCTTCATCGCGCAACTCGCGCTGTGGCTGTGGTTCACGGTGCTGTTCGCCAATTTCGCCGAGGCCATGGCCGAGGGCCGCGGCAAGGCGCAAGCGCAGGCGTTGCGCAAGACCCGGGTGAAGACCCGGACCCGCCGGCTCGGCAGGACCGGTATCGAAGAAATCAGCGCCAGCGAATTACGTAAAGGTGACGTGGTAGTCGTGCGAGCCGGCGAACTGATTCCGGCCGATGGCGACGTGATTGAAGGCGCGGCCACCGTGGACGAATCCGCCATCACGGGCGAATCCGCGCCCGTCATCCGCGAGAGCGGCGGCGACCGCAGTGCCGTCACCGGCGGAACGCGCGTGCTGTCCGACGAAATCAAAATTCGTATCTCGGTCAACCCCGGCGAAGGCTTCCTGGACCGCATGATTGGGTTGGTCGAAGGCGCGAAGCGCCAGAAAACGCCGAACGAAATCGCGCTGACGATTCTGCTGGCCGCGCTCACGGTGATTTTCCTGCTGGTGTGCGTGACGCTAAAGCCGTTCGGGATTTATTCCGCCGCGAATTTTTCCGTGCCGGTATTGGTGGCGTTGCTGGTGTGCCTGATTCCGACGACCATTGGCGGATTGTTGAGCGCCATTGGTATCGCGGGCATGGACCGGCTGCTCCAGCGCAATGTGCTGGCGATGAGCGGCCGGGCCGTGGAGGCGGCCGGCGACGTGGACGTTTTGCTGCTCGACAAGACCGGCACCATCACACTCGGCAACCGCATGGCCACGGAATTCGTTCCCGCGCCCGGCGTGGCGGAAAAAGAGCTGGCCGACGCCGCGCAATTGTCGTCGCTCGCCGACGAGACGCCCGAAGGCCGCAGCGTCGTGGTGTTGGCGAAGAAATACGGCATCCGCGAACGGCAGATTCATGACCTGCCCCAGGCGCAATTCATCAATTTCACTGCGCAAACGCGGATGAGCGGCGTGAATTTGGATGGCGTGCAATACCGCAAAGGCGCCGCCGATGCCATTCGCGTCTTCGCCAATGGCAGCATGCCGGTGGCGACCGGTCAGATGATTGAAAAAATTGCCCGTTCCGGCGGCACGCCGCTGGTGGTGGCGAAGCGCGACAAGGTCTTTGGCGTCATTCATCTCAAGGACGTCGTCAAGGGCGGCATCAAGGAACGTTTCGGGCAACTCCGCAAAATGGGCATCAAAACCGTTATGATTACCGGTGACAACAAGCTTACCGCGGCCGCGATTGCTGCTGAGGCGGGCGTGGACGATTTTCTCGCCGAGGCCAAACCCGAGGACAAGCTCGCGCTCATCCGCCGCGAGCAGACCGGCGGCCGCATGGTGGCGATGATTGGCGATGGCACCAACGACGCTCCGGCGCTGGCCCAGGCCGACGTCGGCGTGGCCATGAACACCGGCACGCAGGCTGCCAAGGAAGCCGGCAACATGATTGATCTCGATTCAAATCCGACCAAGCTGCTCGAAGTCATCGAGATTGGCAAACAATTGCTCATCACGCGCGGTTCGCTGACGACCTTCAGCATTGCCAACGACGTCGCCAAATATTTCGCCATCATCCCGGCGATGCTGATGGCCACGTTTCCGGCCATTGCGCCGCTGAACATCATGCACCTGCGCACGCCGGAGAGCGCCATCCTGAGCGCCGTCATCTTCAACGCTTTGATTATCGTGGCGCTGATTCCGCTGGCTTTGCGCGGCGTGGCGTTTAAACCCATCGGCGCCCTCGCCATCCTGCGGCGCAACCTGCTGATTTACGGCCTGGGCGGCGTCATCATCCCATTTATCGGCATCAAGGTGATTGATGTTCTCATCACCGGCCTGAAACTGATTTGAACAGCCGCGGATGGACACGGATAAACACAGATTACATTTGGACTGCGCGGAGATGTCCGCGCTTCGGTCAGCGCATTCGGTTTGTAGCGCAGGTTGGCAACCTGCCGTGTCGCCGACTGGCAGTCGGCGGGCGCTGGGCTGGTTTGGAGCGTGCGGATTACCAATCCGCGATACAGCGACTGCCAGTCTGCGCTACTTCGGTTACGGCTCCGTCACGCCTGCCCAAAACGTGGTTAAAATTAACTATGAAAACATTTCTGACTGAACTTCGCAGCGCGGTCATGGTGACGGTTGCACTGGCCGTGGTCTGCTGTGGGATTTATCCGCTCGTCGTTTTCGGCATTGCGCAAATCTCGTTTCCAAACCAAGCCAACGGCAGCCTGCTGGTTGACAGCACCGGTTCGGTGCGCGGCTCGCGCCTGCTTGGCCAGCAGTTCACCACCGAAAAATATTTTCAGTCGCGCCCCTCGGCGGCAGGCAACGGTTACGACGCCACCAGTTCCGGCGGCAGCAACCTCGGCCCGACTTCGTCCAACCTGGTGACCGCCATTACCCAGCACATTGCCGACTACCGCACGCAAAACGGTTTGGCGACCAACGCACCGGTTCCGGCGGATGCCGTGACCGCCTCCGGCAGCGGGCTCGACCCGCACATCAGCCTAAAAAATGCCGAAATCCAGGCGCCGCGCGTGGCAAAGGCCAGGAATCTACCGCTGGACAAGGTTCTGGCGCTGGTCCGGGCGAACACCGATCCGGCCAGCCTGGGAACTCTGGGCGAACCGGGCGTGAATGTGTTGGCTTTGAATCTGGCGTTGGATTCGTCTGGGACCGGGCCTTGACGGAGGAGGTATGGCAAAGACCGTGAACGCGGAATTGGTCAACGAATTTGCCCTGCCGTTCGATTTGCAAATCGTGAACGGAAAGAAGTCTCAATTTGGAGGTTTGCAGATCAAGCAGCTGCTGGTGCCGGTTGACTTTTCGGTTTGTACACTTGCCACGCTGCAATATGCCGGAGCGCTGGCCCAAAGTTTTCAAGGTGTCATCCATCTGCTTCACGTCGTCCCGGTGAACGTCAGCCGAGCCGAGGAAAACGCCGCCGGGGTGGCGTTACGGCGCACGATGAGTGAGGCGGCGCAAAGAGAGTTGGCGAAATTGGCTGAAATCTTGTGGGTCGGTGAAATCAGCGCGACCATCACTGTTCGCGAGGGGCGGTCGGACGACGTGATTCTCCAGGAAGCCGGGAAATTAGGTGTTGACCTGATTGTCATGGGCAAACGCGAACGAAGCTGGTTGTCGCGGCTGTTCCGGCGCCAGACGGTCAGGCACGTCCTCCAGCAGACGCAATGTCCGGTGGTGGTGGTGCGTGCCCGTGCAGGCGTTACCGATGAACCGTCTAAATTAATTAGCCTGGTTTCGCGGTGACCGGTGCCGGGGCCACCGGAAGGAGTCAAACCGGCATGATTTGGGCCACCGGTTGTGGCCAATGTGGAATGGGCGCCCGATTTCGATGCTGCATCCGGTAGCGGAACGGATTAACCTTAACCCGTGCCTGACGACTTTCGGCCAAACCCGGACCAGCTGTTGGCGGCCATCCAAAAAGAGGATGCGAAGCAGCACCACGGCAAACTGAAGGTCTTCCTCGGCATGTGCGCCGGCGTGGGCAAGACCTACGCCATGCTCGAAGCCGCCCGGCGCGAATTTGCCGCCGGACGCGAAGTCGTCATCGGCTATCTCGAAACCCATGGCCGCAAGGAAACCGACGCGCTCGCCGAAGGTTTGCCCGCCATCCCGCGCCGGACGTTGGAATATCGCGGGATTCAATTGAGCGAATTGGATCTCGATGCCGCGCTCGCCCGCAAGCCGAAGCTGATGCTGGTGGACGAGTTCGCGCATGCCAACGCGCCGGAGTCGCGCCATCCCAAGCGTTATCAGGACGTGCTCGAATTGCTCGACGCGGGCATTGACGTCTTCACCACGCTCAACATCCAGCACATCGAGAGCCGCGCCGAAGCGGTGAGCCAGATCACCGGCGTGACGATTTATGAGACCGTGCCCGACACGGCGCTGACCGACGCGGAATTCGAGCTGGTGGATTTGCCGCCGGCCGAACTGCGGGCCCGGCTGGCGGCGGGAAAGGTCTATCTGCCGGAACGCGTCGCCACCGCACAGGAAAATTTCTTCCGGACGGGGAATCTGTCCGCGCTGCGCGAGCTGGCGCTGCGGTTCGCGGCGGAACACGTGGGCGAGGATGTTCTCGCGGCCCGCCGGGCGTATGGCGCGGGCGCGCCCTGGAAATCGGGCCAGCGCCTGCTCGTGGCCGTGAGCGCCAGCCCGACGTCCGCGTCGCTGGTGCGCTGGACGCGGCGGCTGGCCGGCGAACTTCACGCTTCGTGGATCGCGGTTTACGTCGAACCCACCCAGACCTTGTCCGGCGAAGACCAGACGCGGCTGGCAAAGCATCTGGCATCGGCCCGCGCGCTCGGCGCAGAAATCATCACCACCACCGATGGTGACGTGGTCCGCGGCATCCTGCGGATCGCCCGGGAACAAAACGCCACGCAAATCGTCATCGGCAAACCGGCCGGCTGGCGGGTCATCGAACTCTTTCGTGGCGGGTCGGTGTTGAATCGGCTGATTCGTGAGTCCGGAAACATTGACGTTCACGTCGTCCGCGCCGAAGGCGAAACAAACCCCAGCCGCCCGTTGCGACCGGACAATTTCTGGAAAATTGACATCCGGGTTTATGTCTGGGCGGCCGGCATCGTAATGGCGGTCACCGGCTTGAACGCGGTGCTGGACCGGTTCGTCGGGATTTATGCGCTGGCACTGACCTATTTGTTGACGGTGGTGATGCTGGCGCTTTTCACCAGCCGCGGGCCGGTGTTTTTCGCGGCCACGTTGAGCGCGGTGCTGTGGAACTTCTTCTTCCTGCCGCCGCGTTTCACGTTTTACATCAAAAATTTCCAGGACGGCATGATGTTCGCGATGTATTTCATCGTGGCGCTGGTGCTGGGCCAATTGACGGCGCGCATCCGCAATCAGCAGACGGCCGAGCGGCAACGCGAACAGCGCGCCACGGCGCTGTATCTACTCACGCGCGAACTCGCCGAGTCGCCCGACATCGCCCAATTGCTGGCGGTGGTCATCCAACAGGTCGGGAAAACATTTGGCGCGGACGTGGCACTGTCGCTGCCGGACTCGTCGGAGGCCGGCCCGGTCACGGCTTATTTCGCCAGTTCCTGGGCGCTTTCGGACAAGGAACAAACCGTTGCGGCATGGGCGTTTCAACATCGCCAGGCCGCCGGGTGCGGCACGGACAATCTGCCGGCCAGCGAAGGCTTGCATCTGCCGCTCGTGGCGGCGGCGCGCGCCACGGGCGTGCTGAGCCTGCGGTTTCGTGACGCGACGCCGCTGGCGCCAGCGCAGCGGGATTTGCTCGACGCCTTCATCCGGCAGATTGCGCTGGTGTTCGATCGCGAGCGATTGCGCGAAGCCGAGACGCAGGCCAAATTGCTGGCCGAGTCCGAGCGCATGGGTACGATGCTGTTGAACTCGGTTTCGCATGAGCTCCGCACACCGCTGGCGGCCATCAGCAGTGTGGCCAGCGGACTACGTGCGGCGGGCGATCTCAATCCGGCGCAGCAATCGTTGACGGTGGAGCTGGACGAAGCGGCGCGGAGGCTGAACCGACTGGTGCAAAATCTGCTCGACCTGTCCCGGCTCGAGTCCGGCCATTTGCGGACGAATCCGGACTGGCATGACTTGCGCGACCTGGTGAACGCGGCATTGCAGAACCTCGGCCGCAACCTGGACCGGCATGCGATTACAACGGACATTCCAAATGATCTGCCACCGGTGAAATTGGATGCCGTGCTGACCGAGCAGATACTGGTGAACCTGCTTGGCAATGCCGCCGTCCACACGCCACCGGGAACCAGCGTGGAATTTCAGGCGCGGGCGGAGGGCGAGCAACTGGTGTTGCGCGTGGCGGACGGCGGACCCGGCTTGCCGCCCGGCGACCCAGAGCGTTTGTTTGACCGGTTTCAACGCGGCCCCGACGCGGCGGCGGGCGGGACGGGAATTGGTTTGTCGCTGGTCAAAGGTTTTGCCGAGGCGCAAGGCGGCAACGCATCGGCCGAAAACCGTCCCGGCGGCGGTGCCGTATTCACGGTGAAATTGCCGCTAGTGAAACCGCCGCCGGTGCCGGAGGAAAAAGCATGAGTGAAAAACCGCTCATACTGATGGTGGATGACGAACCGCAAATCCTGCGGCTGCTAACGGTTTCGCTGGAGGCGAACGGCTATCGCACGCTCTCCGCGGCGAGCGGCCAGGAAGGCCTGGTGCTGGCGGCGCAACATCAGCCGGCGCTGGTGATTCTGGATATTGGCCTGCCGGATTTGTCGGGTCAGGAGGTTTTACGCCGGTTGCGCGAATGGAGCCGGGTGCCGGTGATCGTGCTGTCGGTCCGCGACGACGAACGAGGCAAGGTGGCAGCGTTGGATGCGGGTGCGGACGACTACGTGACCAAGCCGTTCAACACCGACGAACTGCTGGCGCGCTTACGCGTGGCGTTGCGGCACGCCACAAACCAGGAGGAAGCCGCCGTGGTACAGGCAAAAAATCTGGCCATCGACTTGGTCACCCGGCGGGTGACGCTGGGAGGCCGGGAAGTGAAACTGTCCAAGATCGAATATGATTTGCTCCGCCTGCTGGCGCGCCATGCCGGGAAGGTTTTGACGCACCGGCAGATTCTCCGCGAAGTCTGGGGTCCGGGCCACGAAGAAGATACCCATTATTTGCGGGTTTACATCGCACACTTGCGCGAAAAAATTGAAAGCCGGCCGGAATCTCCGGAGTTAATTCTCACCGAACTGGGCGTGGGCTATCGTTTTCTGGCGGTTGGATGAGCAAAAACGGCAGGGTTGGTTTTGTTTCCAAGAAGATCATGGCCACAGCCGGCCAGTGTCTGATTTTCCGACAAGCGAGATGATCAAGTCGCTTCTGGCTGGTTTCTCTTACAAATCCAACAACCGCAAGCGGCGTTCGATTCGGCTGCCGGTTGCCACTTCATCTTAAATGGTGCTTGGCCGGGTGATAAAAGGAATTTCAGGATCAACTTAAGGCGAATTAGTGCGGGGATAACCGGATTAGTCGCGGTGAAATATCACTCCCGAAGCGGTCCTAGTATTAACCTAAAAATCCTGCATTTCATGCTTTTCATGACGGGAGAGTCGGATATAAATAGAAACAATCAGAATAGCTTTTGAGCAATTTATTCGAGTTTGAAAATGCCATACGGTTAACGCCACTGAGGTCCTTGGTCGGGACGAGTTGTCAATGGCTGGGCGTGATGGTGTGCCTTGCCTTGGGTGGCCTGCTCGCCATCCAGGACGTTTCTGGTGCTGCCCCGCCTTCAGTCCCCACCCGGCAGGCCGCTGGGGCGACCGTTGCCAGGCAGTTGAGTCAAAATGCCTTGTCCGCCACGGGGATCTTACCGTCAGACGCGACCGTGACGCCGAGTGCGAACGTGGCGCCGCAGATCACGACCGCGCCACAGAGCCAAAAAGTTGTCGCCGGGGGCAACGTCAGCTTTAGCGTGGTGGCGACGGGCACAGCCCCGCTGGCCTATCAATGGCGCAAAAATGGGGAATTTCTGAGCGGTCAGACGGGGACTTCGTTCGCGTTGTGGAATGTATCGGCGAGCGACGCGGCCGACTATGACGTGGTGGTCACCAATGTGGCGGGGAGCATTACCAGTACGCCGCCGGCGACACTGACGGTGGCACCGGAGCGCCCGGTTGTGATTCCCGATCCGAACCTGGAGGCCGCCATTCGATCCGCCTTGGCCAAGCCGACCGGGTCGCTGACCAAATCCGATCTCCAAACGCTCAAGTCGCTCTCCGGCAGTTCCAGAAACATTACCAACCTCTCCAGCCTGGAATGGGCGACCAACTTGCAGACGCTCGCACTGTCCTACAACGCAATCAGCGATTTGACGCCGTTGCAGGGCTTGAACGGTCTGGTTGATCTGGCATTGGATCGCAACCAAATCAGCAACCTGTCGCCGCTGACCAATTTGAAAAATCTCCGCGGCCTGGCGCTGGGCGGAAATCCCATCACCAGCTACACGGTGCTGGCGGGTTTGACGAATCTCACCCGTTTGGCGCTGTCCGATGCTTCGGTCACCTCGCTGTCCGTGGTCCAAAACCTGACTCGACTGACGCAGTTGAGTCTGTATGCCAACCAGTTTGCCGACCTTTCCCCGCTGCGGCCGTTAACCAATCTGACCGACCTGGACCTGCGGCGGAACTTCGTCACCAATTACACTTTATTGGCCAACCTGACCAATCTCACCCGACTGCGCTTGGGCGAGAATGGCCTCAGTGACACCAGTTTTCTCCGCTCCTTGCCGGGGTTGACTTATCTGGATCTCGACAATGACACGGTGCGTGATCTTTCGCCGTTGACCGGCCTTACGAACCTGGATTACCTCGTGTTAAGCGGCAACCCGGGGATCACCAATTACCCGGTTTTGAGCGCGTTGACCAGGCTGGTGAATCTTGAATTGCGTGGCGACGCCATCAACAGTCTGGCGTTTGTGACCAATTTAAGCCGCCTGCAATTTGCCGATTTCTCCCAGAACAACATCACCGACTCAACGCCGCTGCTCGCCCTGACGAACTTGATGGCAGTCAACCTTTCCGCCAATCCCAACACCAACGCGGGACCCCTGTTCACCCGGCCTTCCAATTTGTGGTTGTTCAAGCAGTCAATCAGCAACGTCTCGTTTCTGTCATCCTTGACTCAGTTGACCGCCTTGGGGCTGGATGACAACCTGGTCGCCGACCCTTCGCCGCTCAGCGGGCTGACCAATCTGAGTTATCTGGGGCTCAACCGAAATCCCCTGAGCAACTACGGCGCTCTGGCGGCGTTTACCAACCTGACCGGTCTGGGCATTGAAGGGAATTCGTGCACCGATCTGAATTTTGTGAAAGGGCTGACCTCACTCCGCCACCTGAATCTCCGGAACAACCGGTTCGGCGATTTGACGGCATTGGCTGGATTGACCAATTTGGACACTCTTTACGCCGCCTACAACCGGCTGACCGACATCACCGCCCTCACGAATCTCCCCAGCCTGTCGCGGGTCGAGTTGTCCGGGAACTTGTTGAATTTGAGTGCGGGTTCGTCGGCGTCCATGGTCATCCAAAACCTGCAGAGCCGGGGTGTCGGGGTGGACTACCTGCCCACGAACCAGCCCCCCGCCCTGGCCATTTCCCCGGTCTGGTACATCGCTGCCAACCAAACCTCCTCCATCAGCTTTTTCGCCGCGGATGCGCTGGTAACTCCACCGGAATTGACGATGACGGCGAGTTCGTCGAACCCGGGCTTGTTGCCGAACTCGGGCATTACCTTTGGTGGCACCAATTCAAACCGGGTGATGTTGCTGTGCCCCGCCGCCAACCAGACGGGTTCCGCCACGGTCACTTTGACGGCGAATCAGCCCCTTGGCGGCCTCAGCACCACCAGCAATCTGCTGGTGAATGTGATGTTTTCCACCAATATCTCGTTTCAGTCCAACCTCGCCGCCGTGGTTTCAGCCGCGCTGGGAATCACCGGGTCCAAACTCACCAGTGTGGACCTGATGCGCTTGACCGGGTTATATGCCGAAAGCGCCCACATCAGCAGCTTGACGGGGCTGGAAGGGGCCTCGAATCTCATAACGCTAAACCTCGACGGCAATCTGGTCACCAACCTGGCACCGCTGCGAAATTTGACGGGTTTGATTTCCCTGAGTCTGAACGACAATCGCGTCGCCGACGTCTCGCCCCTGGCCGGCCTTACCAATCTGATTTATCTGGCTTTGAACGGGAATCCGGTGACCAACATGGCGGTTTTGTCCAGCTTAACCAACCTGGGCACACTGTATCTGGAAAATAGCGGCACGACGAACATTAGCTTTCTGACCAATCTGCTTCACTTGGTCACCCTGGATCTTTCCGAAAATCATCTCAGCGACATCACGCCGCTCGGGGCCTTGACCAATCTAACCACGTTGTTCCTCAGCCAGAATCGCCTCACGAACATCGGCCCCTTGGCCAGTTTGCCCAACTTGTCCTACGTGGATCTGAGCCTGAACCTGTTGAATGCCGCTGCGGCCGGGATGCTTCAAAGCAACGGCGTCACCGTGCAGTTTTTGCCGCAGCGGACGCCGCCCTGGATTGATGTGCGCACCAATTGGGTGGTTGCGGTCAATACAAATTCCCGGCTGTCTTTTACAGTTTTCGATACCGGCCCGGACCTGGAAGTGGTGGGGGTCGGGGTCAACGCTGCCAATCCCGACCTGGCGGTCGGGTTGATTCCCGATAGCAATCCGGGTTCCATTCAAAACTGGGTGCTGGCTGCCACGAATCAGATGACCACCAACGCATTTCGGTGGATCACCCTCATGGCCACCAACGACGTGGGCTTGAGCACCAACGTGGCCGTCCTCGCCCAGTTGATCACCTTGGTGCCGGTAACAGGACAATGGCTCGGTGCGACCAATTTGACTTGGAGCGGTGACGGCGACGCGCCATGGTTCGGTCAGACCGTCATCACTCACAGCGGTTTTCCGGCGGTCCAGAGTGGAGCCATCGGGAACAAGCAGACCTCCATCCTGCAAGCGACCGTCCTGGGACCCGGCCAACTCACGTTCTGGTGGAAAGTTTCTTCCGAAACCAATTATGACTGGCTTGAATTCTCATTTGCCGGTTACACCAATCGCATTTGCGGTGAGGTGGACTGGCAACTACAAACGTTCAATATTCCTCCCGGACTTCAGACGCTCCGGTGGTCGTACATCAAAGACAAGGATACCAGTCGCGGAATGGATGCCGCCTGGGTTTCCCAAGTGGCGTTTGTCCCGGAGATTCTGGTGAAGCTCACCGGTGGAATCAGCAACGCGCAGGCCCGCCTGCTTTTGTATGTCGTCCCCAGCAACTCCTACCAGATCCAAGTCTCAACCAACCTGGTCAATTGGTCCACCCTCACCGCCATCGTGCCAACCAGCAACGTCGTCCAATTCCTGGATACCAATGCGACCGCCCGCGCCCGGTTCTACCGCCTGCGAAGCCCTTGATGAGCCGCGCCGGAGCCCGGGTTGAATACCCAGCCGTCCGGCATCATCGAATTGACTACAACAACTGCCAGTGGAGGTGTCTTTAGCGAATCGGGATGCTCAGGCACCGAATTACCTCTCCGGCTTGCCCTCGAACTTGGTTGAACCGGTCGCGGCAATGGCGATGGTTCATCAAAAAAAACTTTGCCAAGGGACCGGCCAAAGCGTCTTATTCCCCGGCACATTATGGTACGAATGCATTTTTGGACCGGGTGGATCTGCCTCCTGCCGGCAATGTTGTCGGCGCAATCTCTTGGCCCGGGGGGAGCAACGGTGGGCGCGCCGGTGTCGGTGGTAACAAGGCCGGGGGGGGGCGAGGTTTATGTCCCCACGCTCGTGACGCCGCCGCCGCCGCCGCGCGAATTCCGCGGGGCCTGGCTGGTGACCGTGGCGAACAAGGACTGGCCATCCAAGCCCGGTCTGCCGGTGGCAGTGCAAAAGGCGGAGCTGGTGGCGCTGCTGGACCGGGCCGCCCAGTTGAAATTAAACGCGATCATCTTTCAGGTGCGTCCTTCATCTGATGCCATCTATGCCTCAGCGATCGAGCCGTGGTCGGAATACCTCACCGGCACCATGGGCCGGGCGCCCCAGCCGTTTTATGATCCGCTGGCGTTCGCCATCGAAGAGGCGCATCGGCGCGGTTTGGAACTGCACGCCTGGTTCAATCCCTTCCGGGCATTGCATCCGCTGGGCAAGTCCGCAGTGGCGCCCAATCACATCTCGCGGACGCATCCGGAGTTGGTTCGCCGTTACGGCGACCAGTCCTGGCTCGATCCGGGGGATCCGGCCGTGCGCGCGCACGTTTTGGCCGTGGTGCTGGATGTCGTGAAACGCTACGACGTGGATGGCGTGCAGTTCGATGATTATTTTTATCCATATCCGGAAAAGGACGCCGAGGGGCAAACCCGGGAATTCCCCGATGCCGGAACCTGGCAGCGATTCGGACTGGCCCGCGGCTACGCCAACCGCGACGACTGGCGGCGTTCGAACATCAATCAGTTCATCCAGAGCATTTATCAGTCGATCAAGGCGGAAAAGCCCTGGGTCAAGTTTGGCATCAGTCCGTTCGGCATCTGGCGACCGATGAATCCGCCGCCAATCCGGGGCATGGACGCCTACGCGAGGATTTATGCGGACTCGCGATTGTGGCTGGTCAACGGCTGGCTCGATTATCTCGCGCCCCAACTCTACTGGGGCATGGAGCCGAAGGAGCAGAGTTTTCCCGTGTTGCTGAACTGGTGGGCGCAACAAAATGTCAAAAGCCGGCAACTCTGGCCGGGGCTCAACGCCGCCAACGTCGGGGAAAAGTGGGGGCCGGAAGAAATCGCCCGTCAAATCAAAGTCACCCGCAATCAATCCGGTGTCGGCGGTCAAATATTTTATCACCTGCGCAACCTGACCGACAACCATGGTTTGATGGAAGTCATCCGGGCGGCCTGCCCTCAGGCCGCGCTGGTGCCGGTTTTACCCCGGCAGAATTCCGGCTCACCGAACCCGCCCCGGCTGACGGTCTCTGATGACTGGGCTTCGCGTCTGACCGTTGGCTGGGACTCGGCCGGCGGGGCCGCCCGGCTGTGGGTTTTGCAGTATCGCACCAATAACGTCTGGACGACTGAAATTCTGCCGGCCGGGCAGAACCGATGGGTGTTTGAGAGTTCAAAGCCGGACGTGGTCGCCGTGAGCGCGGTCGATCGCAGCGGCAACCTGGGGCCGCCCGTTGCCCTCAAGAAGACTTGGCCCGTTCGCACCGGAAAGGGCATGATGATGCTGAATTGATGGAGTTGGCCGGTGTCGGTTGAAAGGTCCTTGCGCGGGGCGAAACGCATTGCTCCGGTCCTGACGACCGAGCGGGAATGGTTTTGGAAGGGTTGTAAGCCGAATTCTGTCTGCCCAGCCCTTCTTTAAGTTGCCAAGCCGGCAGAGTCATCAAGCCATCCTGCACTTGACGACTTCTACCGATCTGCAGCTTAAAGAAGGGCTGGGGAGAGAATCATTTGTCTCAGCAGCCGATACCCGGAATCCGTTTCGCTTTCGCGAAACCTGGAGCGGGCCGCTCCGGGATTCCCTATTTGGCCTTGCACCCGATGGGGTTTTCCGTGCCGCGTTGCTTGCGCTTCGCGCGGTGCGCTCTTACCGCACCTTTTCACCCTTGCCAATTGCAGCAATGCTGCAATCTCGGCGGTTTTATTTTCTGTGGCACTGTCCGTCGGGATGGCTCGCGCCACCGCCGCCCGCGTGTATCCCAGCCCTTCTTTAAATTGCCGAACCAGAAAGACCGGGTGGACTTATTTCGTTCACCGGGTTCATGGCCCCGCGACTTTAAGAAGGGCTGGGTTACGCGGCATCGCGCCCGTTGGTGTTCGGACTTTCCTCCCCGCTCTTTCTAATCGTCGGCTCCTAAATGACTTGGCCGGTGCTAACGCTGGCCAACATTTGTCGCGTTACGGCAACTAGAAAGAGCGGGGCGATTCTCCACCCTTCCAAAACCGGGGAAAAGATAACCGATGGATTCATGGTTGACAAGGCCGGCCCGATGGGACGCAAGCCTGACGGCGGTTTTGCACTGCGGCAAGCGGTCGGGAGTGGGCGGATAATCGTCGGGATTAACCAAACTGTAATGTCACAATGCGGATTCCTGCAGACCTAAATCTCTGGCTTTTTGGCCGGAATGATGGTAGAAATGAGGGTCAGCTTAATTAAGAAAGGTAAAACAGACAAAGTATGAAGTGGTTACGTAAGGCCGTTGCTTGCTGCTTTATCCTTGTTTTCAGCGTTCTGGCTACCGGCTGGCAGGCCTTCTCCGCTACAGTTTTCGATACAAACTTTCTGTGGCTGGAAATGACGCTGAACTATTATCCGGTGCAGACCAACATTGTGGTCGGGCCCAACAGAATTGGGGTGGTGAGCACTAACATAGAAGTGACGATGGCCTTCAGTAATTCCGCCACCTTCACCATCCATCCACCGGCAACCAATGTCAGCGGCAAATTTGATCTGTATTGCCGGACCAATCTCACGGATTCTCAGGATTGGACCTGGTTGATGCGGAATCTTCCCGGGCAGACCAATCTCCTGGTGACCAATCTTCCCTCGGGACAAGCTGTCTTCCGGCTGGGTACCACCATTATCCGGCCCGGTTTTGATCAACAGATATTGGACCGCAATGATGATGGCTCCACCGGCCTCATACCGATGGGCTTTGTCATCAACTTCTATGGCGGTACCAACGCCAGTCTTTACGTCAACAACAACGGCAATGTCACGTTTACCAGCCCGCAGCCGTCATACACGCCCCAAACCCTATCCAGCTTGAAGACCGAAGTAATCGCCCCTTTTTGGGCCGACGTGGACACCCGCAATCCGGATTCCTGGGTGGTTAGTTTTGGCACCAACACGGTGAATGGCCACCTGGCCTTCGGCGTGAACTGGGTCAACGTGGGCTATTATTCCTTTCACGCGGATAAGTTGTTGAGCTGCCAGTTGGTGATCATCAGCCGACCGGACACCGCGCCGGGTGATTTCGACCTGGAATTCAATTACGACAAGGTGCAATGGCAGTGGGGAGATGTCACGGTGGGCATACCGCCTCGCGCCGGATTTGCCAACAATAGTTTAAGCGGTTATGAGTTGCCCGGGTCGGGAGTGGACGGAGCGTTTATGGATACGAACACGGTAACCGGCCTGATTTATAACAGCTTGAACAGTCCGGTTCCGGGTCGGTATATCTTCCGCTTCCGGGGCGGGCAGCCGGTCCCTTGATCTCCCCGTAGGCTTGCCAACATCCTAGGATGACTCAGTCTGCCCCGGCCAGGGCCATGTCGCGCGTGTAATAAAGAATCCGGCCGCAGTTCGTGCAGGACACCAGCTCCTGCCGCGCCTGGCACATGACCAGAATCTGCGCCGGCAATTTCATATGGCAACCGCCACAGACACCGTGGTGCACACCCACGACCACGTTTTCTCCTTTGCTCCGGAACAGCCGTTCGTAGCGCGCGCGAACCACTTCATCGACCGCGGTCGCCAGTTCGGCCCGGCCGCGCTGCAATTCAGCGAGCTCCCGATTCAGGTTTTCCTCCCGCTGATTGAGCTGCGCAATCTGGCCTTCCGCCAGTTTTTTCATGTCGTCGGCTTCGCGCGCCAGACGGTTCGATTCCTTCTGCGCCGCCTCCGCCTGTTCCATCAGCTCAATTTCCTGATCCTCGATTTTGACGATATCGGCCTTGCACGTTTCGATTTCGTGAGCCAGGGCGCGGTATTCCTCATTCTTGCGCGTCTGCAATTGCTGATTGGCGTACTTTTCGATCTGCTGCTTCTTTGATTCCACGTCCAGTTCGAGTCGCTTGCGTTCCGACTCAATGTGTTTGATGCGATTTTTGGCCGCCTCCAGTTGCGCCTGGGTGGCGGTCGCCTTGGCGCGCAGACTCTCACGCTCCGGACTGATGTGGGCGAGTTCCTGTTGAACGCGGTGAATATTGCGGTCGCGGTCCTGCAACACCAAAAGTTTCTCGATCGTTTCCCTCATTAAAGCGGATAGCCTATCGGGCATGCGGATTCAAGTCAATGCGCGTGAAGCTTTCCGCCTGAAACAAAACTTGAAACTTGAAACTTGAAACTCGAAACTGCATTCATGCGTTTCATTGGCGGCATCATCGAAAAGTTGCAGCGGCATCCGAAACGGGTGGTTTTTCCCGAAGGCACGGAGCCGCGCATCCTGCAGGCGGCGCGACAGTTCCAAGCCCTGCGGCTTGGCGCACCCATCGTGCTGGGCGAACCGGTCAAGGTCAGGGAGGTTGCCGAGGGGCTGAACCTCTCGCTCGAAGGCATCCGCGTCATCAATCCCGCCACCAGCGAGGAGCTGGACAATTTCGCGAACCGGCTGTTCCGGTTGCGCCGCGAGAAGGGGATGCGTGCGCCCGAGGCCCGCGAGGCGGTCTTGCAGCCGAATTATTTCGGCGCCATGATGGTGGCCATGCACCAGGCGGATGCCTTGGTTTCCGGCGCGTCTCACATCACCGGAAGCGTCCTGCGCCCCTTGTTTCAAATCGTGAAAGCCGCGCCGGACATCACGACTGTGTCCAGCTGCATGATCACGGAGGTCGAAGACACCCGGATCGGCGAAAACGGCGTCTTATTCATGGCCGATTGCGGCGTGATTCCCGATCCTAACGTCGAGCAGCTTGCGGAAACCGCGGTCACGACGGCGCGGCTGGCGCGGCATCTGCTCGGAGTCCGGCCGCGCGTGGCGTTACTCTCGTTTTCCACCAAAGGCAGCGCCAGCAATCCATCGGTCGGCAAAATGCAGGCCGCGACGGCCCAGGCCCGGCGCAAGGCCGAACAACTGCAGGTCGAGGCCGACTTCGACGGCGAGATGCAGGTGGACGCCGCCCTGATCCCGGAAATTGCCGAGCGCAAATTACATGACAGCAAGGTGGCCGGGCGGGCGAACGTGCTGATTTTTCCCGAACTCAATTCCGGCAACATCGCCAGCAAGCTCGTCCGGCTGGTCGGCCACGCGAATGCCTACGGCCAAATCTTGCTCGGCCTGAACCGGCCGGCGGCGGATGTCTCCCGCGGGTCGAACGCCCACGACATCCTCGGCGTCGCCGCCATCGTTGGCGTGCAGGCCATCGATTATCAAAAACTGTATCCGGGCGCCGACGGCCATCTGCCGGGAGAATGATTTCGTTGAATCGTTAAACGGTTAAATGGTTAGACCGTCGGGTTGCTTTTCGATTCAATCATTCAAAGCGTTGACAAATGAATAAAACCAGTCCGCGGGTTTTCATCGCCGCCACGCGCCAGAACGAGGGCAAGACCACCGCGTCGCTCGGCCTGATCGCCGCGTTGCAGGCGCATTTCCCGCGCATCGGTTACATCAAACCCGTCGGCCAGCGCTTCGTCGAAATCGAGGAGCAGAAAATTGACGAGGACACCGTGCTGATGGACGCGGTGTACCGCCTGAATTGCCCGCTCGTGGACATGAGTCCGATTGCCGTGGAGCCGGCGTTCACCCGCAAGTATCTTGAATCGGCGAATAACGACGCCCTGGTCAAACGCATCCAGGATGCCTTTGACCGGGTGGCGTGGGAAAAGGACTTCGTCTTATGCGAAGGCTCCGGTCATGCGGGGGTCGGCTCCGTGTTTGATCTGTCCAACGCGCAGGTGGCCCAAACGCTCGGTTGCAAGGTCATCATCGTCACCCAGGGCGGCATTGGCCGGCCGATCGACGAGGTCTGCCTCAACCGGGCGCTGTTTGAAAAGGAAGGCGTCGAAGTGATCGGCGTCATCCTCAACAAGGTGCTCGAGGAAAAAATTCCCGAAATCACCCAGTTCGTCCGGCGCGGTCTGAAACGCAAGGGGCTGGAACTGCTGGGCGTGCTGCCCCATGAGCAGGTGCTCTGCAATCCGACGGTCGATCTGATCCGTGAGGAATTCCGCGCCGAACTGCTCAATACGCCGCCCACGCTGCATACGCTGGTGGGAGACGTCGTGGTGGGCGCCATGGGCGCGCATAATGCCATGCAGTTTTTCCAACGCGGGGTGCTGCTGATCACGCCCGGTGACCGCGAGGACATCCTGCTGGCGGCCGGGGCGACCATGAGTCCGTCCGGCGACGAAAAAATGGCGGGCATCGTGCTGACCGGCGGCATCCGGCCGAGTGACAACGTCATCAAGGCACTGCAAGCCCTGCCGGTGCCGGTATTGCTGGCCAAGGCCGACAGCTATCAGGTCGCGTCCCGGGTCCACAACCTCACCGTCAAGACGCGTCCCACGGACGCGGAAAAAATTTCCCTCATCCGCGACATCGTCGCCAAAAATGTCAATGTTCCCAAGATCATCCAATCGTTGTGATATGACCGCTCCACTCCCTACTAATCCCGTCCTGGCAAACCTGCCGGTGTACCAACCCGGCCGGCCCATCGAGGAAGTCGCCCGCGAACTGGGCTTGGATCCTGCCGGCATCATCAAGCTTGCGTCGAACGAAAACCCGCTCGGCCCGTCGCGCCTCGGACTCGCTGCCATGCGCGAAGCGATCAAACAGGTCAACCTTTATCCTGACGGCAACGCCTTTTACCTGAAGCAGAAGCTCGCCGCCAAACTCGGCGTCACGCCGGCCAACCTCATCCTCGGCAACGGCTCCAATGAGGTCATTGAACTGGTCGGACACGCCCTGCTGACACCCGGGGCGGAAGTCGTCGTGTCGCAATACTGCTTCGCGGTTTATCCCATCGTGACGGCCCTGTTCGGCGCGAAACTCGTGGTCGTCCCGGCGCAAAATTATGCGCACGACCTTGACGCGATGCTGGCGGCCATCACGCCCAACACGCGCGTTGTTTTCGTGGCCAATCCGAACAACCCGACCGGCACCACCGCCTCGCGCGAGCAGGTGCGCCGGCTGGTGGACGCCGTGCCGCCGCACGTCCTGCTGGCGCTCGACGAAGCGTACATCGAGTTCCTCGCCGAGCCGCTGGACCTGCTGCCCGACATCCGGAACGGCGCCAAACCGAACCTGCTTTTGATGCGGACGTTCTCGAAAATTTACGGCTTGGCCGGCACCCGCATCGGCTACGGCATCGGGCATCCCGATTTTATTGCGGCGCTGGAAAAAATCCGGCAACCGTTCAACATCAACCAGGTGGCCCAGGCCGGCGCGCTGGCGGCGCTGGACGATGTCAAGCATGTCGAAAAGACGCGCAAGGTCAATACGCGCGGGCTGAAGCTTTACGCAAAATCAATCCGCAGACTCGGACTCGAATTTATTCCGTCGCAGGCGAACTTCATCCTGGTGCGCGTGGGCGACGGGCAGCGCGTGTTCACCGAGATGCAGAAGCTGGGTGTGATTGTGCGGCCGATGGGCGGCTACCAGTTGCCCGAGTGGGTGCGCATTTCCGTCGGCACGCCGAAGGAGAACGCGCGCTGCCTCGAAGCGCTCAAAACCGTGCTGGGCCGGAATCAATAACCCGCCCGGATCCGATAGAACCGCTGCGGGTCGCCGCCCGGGACGGAGTTCGTGATCCGCATGGAGCCGGCCGCGAAGGGGACGTTGCTGACAGCCGTCCACCAGCCGTTCGTGATGAGCAAGTTTGTATTCGCCAGCAGATCGTGCCGGCAACCAGGCAGGCCGGTCAGGCTGACGACCGCGTTGGTTTTGTTTATGACCGTGATATTGGTCAGTTGCAGAAAGCCCGGATCGGGAAATGCGTAGGTGTTGGCGACCCAGTTGTTCGCGAAGTCGAGCGGGATGATGACATTCCGCGGGGTGGTGAACCAGTTGTCGTGGACAACCACCCAGTCCGTCGGAACCAGCAGGCCGGCCAAACTCGGGCCCGGATCCAAAACGTCGCCGGCTGGAATGTAGCCGACCGCGGTCACGGCGTGGCCCAGGCCCTGGCTGCCCTCGTACAGGTTCCAGACTTCATCCTCCCCATTCGTGTCGGTCGGGCCCGGCGGGAGGCCCCACTGATAATAAGAGCCGCCGAAATCCGATTCGGTGTTGGTTCCGGTTGCCGTGAGGCTAGCGGTTGCCGCGGCGGCAATGTTCCAGTGCTTGAAACACAAGATCAGAGTGTGGTCCCGGTTGATTTCCGTTGTTACCCCATTGAAGGCGCTGACCGGATCAAGAAGCATTTGGGCCGGGCTGCCATTCGGATTCATCCCGGCGGCGTAACCTTTGCCTTCGGTGCCGGTGTCCCAGGCACCACCGATGACGAGGTAGCGGCTGATGAGATAGCTTTGCAGACCGGGGGCAATGTCCTTGAGAAAAGTGCCGACATGCGGTCCATTGGCGTAGAAGAAGCCACCCATCACTCCCACAGCTGGCGGATCGTAAACCACTCCCAGATTGCTGTCCATGTACCAACCGATGTCCGTTGCCGGGACGGGCAGTGGACCTCCGGGAGGAGCCTGTGGAGCCGGCCGGGCGAATCCGTCAGCCAGGTAATCCTGCCAGGACGGGCCCGCCCCCCAAGCCAGCGTACTGCCGTCGAACGGGGTGGTATCCGCCACGGGAGTGCAGTGGTGGTCGGCCCAGTGACCAACCAGGTTGGCGGCGGAAGTGGGGGCGCACCAATCATTCCATTGGTCAGCGGGCTTGAAGGGCTGACCCGCCCAGTTGGGATCCGGCCCCGGGCCGCCTCGGGGCGACTGCACAGTGTAATGGTAAGGCTGGTTCCAATCCGGCACGACGCCTTTGACGAACTTTGCCGCCGTCGGCCAGGGCTTGGCCGTTGTGTTGGCGACCCAGGTGGCGACAAACCCGCCTTGAAAAGTGTAAGGCACGATTACATTCCGGGGCGTGCTGGACCAGTTGTCGTGGACGATCACCCAATCGGTCGGCCCAAGGCCGAGCACGGGGCCCTTATCGTCGGCATCACCCGCCCGGATGTAGCCCACCACCGTCACGGCGTGGCCCAGGGCCAGTCCGTTGTCCAGATTGGTCCAGACTTCGTCTTCCGCATTGGTGTAAGGCGGCGTCGGCGTTGAACCCCAGGTGTAATAGGAGCCGGCGTAATAGGATTCCGTGGTGCTGGGCCCGACTGACGCAAGCGGCGGTACCGCAGCCGCAACCAGATTCCAATGCCGAAAGCATACAATCAGTGTGCGATTGGTATCGATCTCGGAGGTGACTTCGCCAAAGGCGCTGGCGGCGTTGGGATGAATCACCGCCGCCGCTCCGGTTGGATCCGTGCCGGCGGCGAATCCGCTGCCCCGGGTTCCAGTTTTCCAATAAATGCCTCCCCCCAGACTGTAACGGCCGTTTAAAAAGAGCTGGAGGCCGGCATGGATGTCCTTGAGGTAGGTGCCTCGATGCTGCGGATTGCCGAACGGATAGCCGCCCATGACTTTCCCCCCGCCCGCGTCGTAGGCGATGCCATAATTGGCGTTCATGTACCAGCCGATATCCGTCGTTTGCGCCGGCAAAGCGCCGGCCGGAAACAGCGGCCGGTTGAGAGTGCCATCGGCCAGATAATCCTGCCAGGAAGGGCCGCTTGCCCAGGCTGCGGAACTGTAGGGGTAATTGGTTGTATCGCCGACGGGCACGCCACGGCCATCCGTCCAGTAGCCGGCGAGGTTGGCGCCGGAACTGGGCGCGCACCAATCATTCCACTGGTTGGGCGCGAAGGGAGCCGGGTCCGGCCCCGGGCCGTTGGGGGCGACGTAACGATAAGGTTGGTTCCAGTCCGGCACCAGGCCGGTGACGAATTTGGCGGCGGCGAAGCCGTTCGTGGCCATCGCCAGTAATATGGACATGGTTAACACCACGACCTGATTTGCCGCCCTCAATCGGCATTGATTTCGAGGTGACGTTTTCATAAAATAACTCTTTCAGATTTTACGGTTTGGTTTTCCATGATGAGAATCGGGAACAGGGAGTGCCCTTTGGAAAATCTCGGCGAAGGTGGGCATTGCCGCAGTGTTCCCTTCCGCTTAGCAGAGTGGAGTCTCTGTCGAATAAACTTCCCGTGCGTCCGTATGCCCTTGCATTGCTCACTTCCGGTACCATAGGTCTTTGCAGACCCAAGCCAGGTGGCTACGGTAACACGTCACTGGGCTTAGATATGGCATTTTAATCAGAAATTCTAAATAATGTCAATATCATTTTTAACGTTGTTATTCATGGCGGCGGCTGCGGCAGAGTAACCGGCACAGGTCAGCCAGCGAACCGCGTGGGGAGTTTTGTTGGCGATACGAAATAATTTATTGAATCGCGGCGAAAACCGAATACATATCCCTGCGTTGAAACAAGAATACCGAGCAAAGTGAAACTGACCGACCTGCGGGGCATCCTGCAATACATTCCGCAATTCCGCGAGAAGACGTTTATCCTCGCGATTGACGGCGCCATCGTCACCGACGAGAACTTCGCCACGCTGCTGCTGGACGTGGCGGTGCTGCGGTCACTGAACATCCGCGTCGTGCTCGTCCACGGCGCCTCGGCCCAGATCAAGGCGCTCGCCGAGGAGCAGAAGGTTCAGGCGTCCAATCTTGACGGCGCGGGAGTGACCGACGCGGCGACACTGCAACTCGCGCTCACCGCCGCCAACCGGCTGACGCATGAAATTCTCGAAGGGCTTTCGGCGAATGACCTGCGCGCCGCCAGCACCAATGTCATCACCGCGCACCCCATGGGTATCATCCAGGGAGTGGACCACTTGTTCACCGGCAAAGTCGAGCGCGTGGACACGGAATTGCTCACGTCGTTGCTGTCGCAGGGCGTCGTGCCGGTTATACCGCCGCTGGGCTTCGATGGCGACGGCAAGACGTACCGGGTGAACTCCGATGGCGTGGCGCTGGCCGTGGCGGATGCGCTCAAGGCGGTTAAATTGATTTTCATCACCGCGCAGGACGGATTGATTTACAACGGCCAACTGATCCGGCAAATGCTGGTGGCGGAGCTGGAAAAGCTGTTGCAGCAGAACAACGCCGGGTTTTTGCCGGCCGTCCTGTCCAAGGCGCAACACGCCGCCGCCGCCTGCAAGGCCGGTATTCCGCGCGTGCACATCATCAACGGCCGGGTGGATGAAGGCCTGCTGGCCGAGGTGTTTTCCAACGACGGCATCGGGACGCTGATTTACGCGAACGAATACCAGCAAATCCGGCCGGCCAAGAAAAAGGACGTCCGCGCGATTCAACTGTTGACCAAGGCTGCCGTCGAAGCGGATGAACTGGTCAAGCGCACCCGGTCGAGCATCGAGAAAACCCTGGGCGATTATTACCTGTTTGAGATCGACAAGAATCCGGTCGCGTGCGTCGCGTTGCATGTTTATCCCGAACAAAAAAAGGGCGAGCTGGCGTGCCTATATGTCAACCCATCGTACGAAAACCAGGGCATCGGGCGAAAGCTGATTCAGTTCGTGGAAAACAAAGCCCGCGAAACCGGCCTGGGCGAGCTCATCACGCTCTCGACGCAGGCGTTCACCTATTTTCAATCGAAAGGCGGCTTCGCCGAGGGCACGCCGGACGATCTGCCGCCGGCGCGCCGGGAAAAATACGAGCAGAGCGGCCGGAACTCCAAGGTCCTCGTCAAGAAATTGAAATAGCCGACCTTTTTCCTTGTGCCTGGAAATTCTTTAAACTCTTTCCATGATTGCCTGCGGAAGTGCCGGAACCTCGGCGTTGTTCCGGGCCGCTATGTTTTTACTGTGAATGTTGCCGAACAGAGGGCCGTGCTCTTTCAAAAGCCCGTCGCTTTTGTTTGCCCGGGGTGCCATGACCGGTGCTTCGACCCCATCACGAAGTTTCGCTGTTCCACCTCGCGTTTCGGCACCGGGCAGACCGAGGGTTCATATCGCACGCCGCTGGGATTGCACCGGGTCGTGGAAAAAATTGGCGGCGGCTGGCCGGCGGGAACGGTTTTCAGGGGCCGAAAGCCCGTCGGTTACACCTGGCAGGGGATGCCGGATGCCAAAATCACCACGCGCATCCTGTGGCTGGAGGGTCTCGAACCCGGCTTCAACCGCGGCGGCAATGTGGATTCACACGCCCGCTATATTTACCTTCACGGCACCGGCGACCAGTTGAGCATCGGCCGGCCGGCATCGTGCGGTTGCATTCATCTGGCGGACGCGGATTTGATTCCGCTGTTCGACCGGTTGCCGGGCGGGACGCTGGTGTGGATTTCTGAACGGTGAGGGGTTGAGGGGTTTGTCATCTCTGCTACTTAAAAGAATAATCGTGGCTTGTAATCAGGCAAAATGCCTGTAGCCTGCCTTTGTGTTCGCCCGATTCGGCAGAGGCTGCGTGATCGTCGCGCTGGTGCTTTCGACTGGCGCCCACTGGGCCGCTTTGCAAACGGTGGCCTGGACGGCCATGCTGGCGACCAATTTCCGTGCCTATTCCCTCTCCGAGGCGGTGATTCGCACGTTTGATGGCAAACATCCCTGCAGTCTGTGCCGGGCTGTCGCTGCCGGCCAAAAGTCGGAACGGAAATCTGAATCCCTGCCGCCGGTGCAGAAATTCGAGTGCCTGCCGTTGCAAGTGACTTTTTTCTTGGTTGCTCCGTCCGATTTCGAATTGATGCCGGGGTCAGATACGTTCGCAACCATCCGTTTCCTCGAGCCGCCCACGCCACCGCCCCGCCGGTGCTTCGTCTGATTCAAGCTGTTTAAGTTGCCCGCGTCGGGTGACGCGAGCCATTGTTTTTTAAACCTTGAGACCCGCCAGGTCGCGGCGTCTCGCAACATGGAAAGTTTCAGATGAAGAGAAAAAGTGATTTACCAATTCTCAAAATGGGCAGCGGTTTATTGGCCGGGGCATTGATGCCCAGCGTTGGTTGGGCTTGTGCTTGTGGCTGCGGGGTTTTCGACGTGGGCACCACCTCCATGTTCCCCAAAGGCCAGGGCGGCATGGCTTATCTCCAGTACGATTTTCAAAATCAGAACCGGAACTGGAATGGCACGTCCGAGGCGCCGTCAGCCAACAACGATGACAAGCAGATCGAAACGCATTTTGTCACCGCCGGCCTGCAATACATGTTCAATGACCGATGGGGGGCCCAACTGCAGGTGCCATATGATTTTCGCCATTTCAAGACCGACACTGGTGGTGGCGGCATCAAATCGTTGAACTGGAACCAAGTCGGCGACCTTCGTATCGAGGGCATCTACACCGGTTTTTTTCCGGACTTGTCCGCCGGGGTGACCTTTGGCGTCAAGCTGCCCACCGGGGATTATAACTTCGACCCCGAGGTGGTGGATCGCGATACGCAGATTGGCACCGGCAGCACCGACCTTTTGTTGGGCGGTTTTTACCGCGGGAATCTCGACCGCAACCAATGGTGGGATTGGTTTGCGCAACTGCAACTGGATGTCCCGGTCCTGATTCAGGCTCAATACCGGCCGGGCGTGGAACTGAATGCGGCGGCCGGGATTGACTACCGAGGATGCTCGCTTGGTCGGATGAGGATTTCGCCGATCGCTCAGGTCATCTTTTCCGAGCGGACCAGCGATAGCGGTGATGCGGCGGATGCCGACAACTCCGGTTACCAGCGGATTCTGCTGTCGCCGGGACTTGAGTTTCATGTTCACCCGGTGAAAATTTATGCCGACGCCGAATTTCCGGTTTATCAGAACTTCACCGGAAATCAACTGGCCGCCCCGGTGCAGTTCAAGGTGAGTGTGAGCTGGATGTTCTGACTGAGCTGAAGCTCATGCCGGATTGCCGCGGCGATGACAACGCGGCTTTGAAAGGTGGTCATGAAAAAACGGGTGACGGTCGCCAAGGAGGCAGGGCAGGGGATGCCCGTTGAAAAAACGACCGCCACCCGAATTAAAACCGACTGCGGATTGCCACCCGCACGGCTGAAAACCGATTCGGGCGACAGCCGCCAAGGAGGTGGGGATGGGGAATCCCGCTGAAAAAACGGCTGTCCGCCCGAATCAAAATCTGTCTGTGCTACCTGCGCTAAATGGAAAAGAACCAGTCATTCGCTTCCGTCCCGTAATGGAAGCCCGATTCATTCTGATAACCCTCCGGCACCTTGGCCGCGAGAGCGGCACGCAATATCGCGGCGATACGAACCGGAGAACCCACTTGATACCAGGCGATCCGGCCGCCGTTCCGTTCCAACGGTAAAGGCATCACGCCAGCGATCTGCTGTACTGCCAACTCTGTGCCAGTGACCATGTTACGAGCATCTACCCAAAGTCCGAAAGGCGCTCTCCGTTATTTGGCAACCTCTTAGCAGATATTGTCGGACCAAATGTCTATCCCGACGGAGGTTAGACAAATTCCCGAATCCCTGCCGCGCAACGGTCGCTCAGAAAACTTCACCCTTTTCACGTCGACGTTTTCGCGTACCTTTCTGGGCATGACTTTGAGCGAGCAGATGACGCAACTGGCCCGGCAGGCCAAGGCGGCGTCGCGCGAACTTGCCCGCCTGACGACGGCGGAAAGGAATACCTGTCTGCTCGCCATGGCCACCGCGCTTGAAAAAAACACCGAGGCGATCCGACAGGCCAACGCCCCGGACATGGATGCCGCGGCGAAGGCCGGTCTCTCGTCGGCCATGCTCGACCGGCTCAAGCTGGACGACCAGCGCATCGCCGCCATGGCGAAAGGGCTGCGCGAGGTTGCGGCGCTGCCCGATCCGGTCGGCAAAATCCTGGATGAAAGAGTCCGTCCCAATGGATTGAAGCTCCAGAAAATATCCACCCCGATCGGCGTGGTGGTCATCATTTACGAATCGCGCCCCAATGTTACCGCCGACGCCGCCAGCCTTTGTTTCAAGTCCGGTAACGCCACCATCCTCCGTGGCGGACGGGAGGCGCTGCACTCGAACCAGGCCATCGCACGCATCATGATCGAGGCCGGCCGGCAGGTGCTCGCGACCTTTCCGGCGCACGCCATCCAGGTGGTGCCCGTGACCGACCGCGAGGCGATCCCCCTTTTGTTATCGCTGACCCAATACGTTGACGTCTGCATGCCCCGCGGTGGCGAGGGATTGATCCGTGCGGTCGCCGAATGTTCCAGGGTGCCGGTCATCAAGCATTACAAGGGTGTCTGTCACGTGTTTGTGGATGCCGACGCCGATTTGAAGATGGCCGAAGAAATTGCCATGAACGCCAAGGTCCAGCGCCCGGCGGTCTGCAACGCGATGGAGACATTGCTCGTGGACAAGTCCGTCGCCGACCAGTTTTTGCCGGTCATCGGAGGGCGGTTGGCTGAGAAAAAGGTCGAATTGCGCTGTGACGAACCATCGCGCGCCATTCTTCAATCCGCCATCCGCCATCCGCCATCCGCCATCCGGCCGGCGGCGGAGCAGGACTGGTACACCGAGTACAATGATTACATTCTGAACGTCCGGGTCGTGGGTGGGGTGCAGGCGGCGATCGACCACATCAATCACTACGGCTCGGCGCATTCGGACAGCATCGTCACCCAAAACGAGGCGCACGCGAAGCAGTTTCTCGCCGAGGTGGATTCGGCGGCCGTGTATTGGAATGCGAGTACGCGGTTCACCGACGGCGGCGAGTTCGGCATGGGCGCGGAAATCGGCATCAGCACCGACAAAATCGGCGCGCGCGGCCCGATGGGCCTGGACGAACTGACCAGCTACAAATGGATCGGCATCGGGAGCGGACAAGTCCGGACCTGACCGGGTTAAGGTTTCTTCAAACAGTGAATTACCATTTCGCGGGCTGGTGTCCCCAGAAATGACTACACCTGAAAGGATGCACTGGCACGGTTTCTGGTGTAACTTCATCAATCTTTATGCATAATCGTTCTCTGAGGAACCGCAGTCGCGGCCGGTGGTCGTTTGGTCTTTTCACTGCGGCTTGCCTGTTTCAACTCACCTTGCGTGCCGACCAGATCATTTATGACGACGCCCTGCAAAACAGCTGGCAGGACTGGAGCTGGAACGCGACCCGGAGTTTCAATTACACGGGAACCTACGTGAATTCAGGCAGCGCCTCCGTCAGCGTTACCATCACTAGCGGCTGGGGTGCCTTATCGCTGTGGCACAGCGCGTTTGACTCTACGCCCTACACGAATCTTACCTTCGTGATCAACGGCGGCGCCAGCGGTGGACAACAACTGCAAATCTATGCCGAGTTATCCACCGGTGCCCAGCCGGCGATCAGTTTGCCAACGCTGACCGCGAACAGCTGGCAGCGAATGAACTTCTCGCTTTCTGCGCTGGGGGTGGCCAACCAGCCCAATTTCATCCGTTTTTCTATCCAGGATCGAAGCGGATCTGCATCCTCGACTTTTTACCTCGATGACATCGTGTTGCAGGCCGGCGGGCCGGTACAGCCCGGAACCAACTCGCCCGTGACCGTCGCGGTGGACGCGGCGCTGGATCGTCATCCCATCAGCCCGCAGATTTACGGCACGGCCTTCGCGACGTCCAACCAACTGGCGGACTTGAACTTTCCGATCAACCGTTCCGGCGGCAATTCCGAGACGCGCTACAACTGGCAGCTCAATGCGCACAACCATGCCGCCGACTGGTATTTCGAGAGTCTGGACGATGGGAGCGCCACCCCGGGCGCCTCGGCCGATGATTTCGTCTCCAACAGCCAGAATGGCGGGGCCCAGGCGATGATCACCATTCCCATGATCGGCTGGATGCCCAGGCTGGGCTCCAATCGCGGCAAGCTCTCCAGCTATTCGATTGGCAAATACGGCCCGCAGATAGGCAACGACGCATCGTGGATGCCGGATGCCGGCAACGGCACCGGCACCAACACCGCGAGTCATATCGGCTGGCTGATCACCACGAACGGGCCCATTAATCCTACGAATGGAGTCCTCGTCACCAGCGGTCTGAACGCCGGGTACAACACCACGAATGATCCCAACGATGCCAACTTTTTCACCAACGTGCTCTTCCAACAGGGTTACGTCCAGCACCTGACCAACCGCTGGGGCGTTTCCACCAACGGCGGGGTGCGGTATTACCTCATGGACAACGAGCACAGCCTTTGGCAATCGACGCACATGGACGTCCATCCGGTCGGGCCGACGATGCAGGAAATCTGGAACGACATGCTCACCTACGGCCGCATGGTAAAATCCAATGATGCCAATGCGCTGGTTCTCGGACCGGAGGAATGGGGCTGGCCGGGATACCTTTACAGCGGCTACGACCAGCAGTGGTCCGGTCAGCAGCACGATTGGAGTCCGGCCCATTATCCCGACCGCGCGGCGAACGGCGGCTGGGATTACGGCCCCTGGCTCCTGAAGCAATTCCAGAATTACAACAACACCAACAGCCAGCGGCTCCTGGATTATTTCACCCTGCATTGTTACCCGCAGGAAAACGGCGTGGGCGGGAACGGCGTGGACGCCACCACCGCCGGTTTGCGCAACCAGTCCACCCGCCAGTTCTGGGACACCAACTACGTGGACCCGAGTTGGATCAACAGCATCATCGGGCTGATTCCCCGGATGAAAAGCTGGGTGGCCACCAACTATCCCGGTACGAAAATCGGGATCACCGAATACAACTGGGGCGCGGAGGCCTACCAGAACGGCGCGACGGCCCAGGCGGACATCCTCGGCATTTTCGGACGCGAAGGCCTCGACCTGTCCACCCGCTGGACGACACCGGATCCGTCCACGCCGACTTACAAGGCGATGAAGATTTATCGCAATTACGACAATGGCAAATCCACGTTTGGCGACACCAGCGTCCGGGCCACCGTGCCCAATCCGGACAACCTGTCTGCGTTTGCCGCCGTGCGTTCGACCGACGGGAAACTGACCGTGATGGTGATCAACAAGGACATCGCGAATGTGACCCCGGTTATCTTGAACCTGACCAATGCTCCAACCAACGGGACGGCCCAGGTCTGGCAGCTCGCCACCAACAGCATCACCCACCTGCCCGACACCGGGCTGACCAACGGCGTCTTGAATCAGCTGCTTCCGCCGGCGAGCGTCACCCTGTTCGTGTTGCCCGGCACGACGGCTTTCAATCTGCGGTTCGACACCAATCTGCCGCCCAACCTGAAACTGTGGCTCAATGGCCAGGCCGGCCGGAGCTATGTCCTCCAGTGCTCCTCCAATCTGACGGTGTGGACGCCCGTCGCCACCAATGCGCTCACGAGCAATTCCTTCGCCGTGACGGTGGCGGCGACCAATGCCCGGGCCTTTTACCGCGGAGTCCTGAGCCAGCCTTAAAGTCGGAGTTCGATCAGTTTCGCCTTGGCGCAAAAAGTGCGCCGAACCGTTCGCTTTTGACGCGGAACGCCCGAGCGCTTACTGTCAGCACTGTGGATACGGCGCCTGCTCCTCCCGACGTGAAATCCGCTGCGGCAGCGGCGCTCTTCATCCGTTCGCAGATGCCTCCCGGCGGACTCTTCGCCGGCCTGGACTGGCGGATTTCCCCGGCGCCGTTTCCGCTCGAAGAAAAACTGGCAGGCGAAGTCGAATCGCTGGGCCGCGTGTTGCTCCAGTTTTATCGCGCCGTTAATTTGCTTTACCGCAGGAGCGCCGAAGGCAAACAGCCGGACTGGGTGGCGCGCTGGCTCGACCTCGGCAAACCGGCGGACCTCATCGCGCTTCAGCGTTCACCGGCGTTCAAGAACGAACTGCCGCGCGTCATCCGCCCGGACCTCTTGCTGACGGAGAACGGCCTCAGCATCACGGAGCTCGATTCCGTGCCCGGCGGCATCGGGTTGACGGGGTGGTTGGGGAAAACGTATTCAGAATCCAGAATCCAGAATCCAGAATCAAAAGTGATCGGCGGCGCCGACGGCATGATTCGTGGTTTTGAATCCATTTTCGGCGGGGCCGCGCGGGTTCACATTGTTGTTTCCGAGGAGGCGGCGACTTATCGGCCGGAAATGGAATGGATGGCAGGACAGCTTCGGAGTTCGGAGTTCGGAGTTCGGAGTTCGGAGTTCGGAGTTCGGAGTTCGGAGTTTGCTGACTTTAGAGATGGCGATGCCGTGTACCGGTTCTTTGAGCTGTTCGATCTGGTCAATGTGGCAAACTCCAAACGGATTTTTGAACTAGTGGCAGAGAAGAAAATCCGCCTTACGCCGCCGCCCAAGCCGGTCTTCGAGGAAAAGATGCTGTTTGCGCTGCTCTGGAACCGGAACCTGCAGTCCTTCTGGCGCCAGGAGTTGGGTGAAAGCTTTTTCAACCGGTTGAAAAGAATGGTTCCCTACACGTGGCTGATCGATCCGGCGCCGCTGCCGCCCCAGGCGGCCATTCCGGAACTGGGGCTGACGGACTGGCAACAGCTCAAGGCGCTGTCGCAGAAGGAGCGGGAGCTGATCCTGAAAGTATCGGGCTTTTCCGAGCACGCCTGGGGCGCGCGCGGGGTTTTTCTCGGCAGCGATCTGTCGCACGCCGACTGGGCACAGGCGGTGGACGAAGCCTTGCAACAATTCGAGCGTTCGCCGCGCGTTCTCCAGCGCTATCACAAGCCGGCGCTGATCGAGGCGCAATGGTTTGATTTTGCGAAGAACGAGCTGCTGCCGATGAGGGGCCGCGTGCGGTTGTGCCCGTATTATTTCGTGTCCGGCGAAGGCGACGCGGCGCGTCCGCGACTGGGCGGGGTGCTGGCCACCATCAATCCCGCCGACAAAAAAATCATCCACGGCATGGCGGATGCAATTCTGGCGCCGTGCGCGAAGTGCCCAGCAAAGGAGGGTCGGCCTCCCGAACGGCGCTCCGTCGCCGCCACGCATTTGACGGATTCGTCTTCCAGCTGAATGATCCCGGCTCAGCAGACGTCGCCGGCCTTGCGGCGATGAATGCGCCCGCAGACTAAAAGGGCGCCGCCGGCAGCAAGCAGGGTGAGGGGGCCCGGTTCCGGGACTTGGCTGATCAACACGCCGTTGATATAGAAGCTGTTCACCGTGCCCTTTACCGTTCCGCCTTGAAAGCCAAGTGACATGTACCTTTGAGTGAATTGGTTCAAGTCCAGGGCGGAAGGAAAACTCATCCCGGTAAAGGGTGTCGCCGTCGAGCCGGCTGAAGCGTTGACGAGAGTGATGCCGTCAACCGTGCCGTCGAAAGGTGCGGTGTCGGACAGGCCTTCGCCAAACATGCTGAAGATGATACCATCAAAGGAGCCGCCGCCACTGCGGGATTGGTCGTTGGCGACGAGCACGCCGGAGCCGGTCGAGCTGGCCCCAACACCGCCGCTGCCGGCATTGAAGTAATAGCCCACAGTCGGAAGATACAGGCCTGAGGCAGACGGGGTAAGCCGAGTCGAATCAATCGCGAAGCGCATGGAATACGGCACATTCACCTGGTACGGGCCGCTCGCCAAGCCTTGAGTGATGATGCCATAGAAGGTCCAATTGTCGATGACGCCCCGGACGGGCGCACGCGAGACCAGCAGCAGGGCCATTCCCACACAGAAGGCGCCCCCGAATAAATGATGCATGGCACGAATTAAGGACGGGCCATTCGTCTTCATAGAGTTTTCCTCAAATGCTTCCGACTGATTGCCTCCTATAATAGGGCACCCGCTATTTTCGTCCATTCAATGTTATTCACAGCCCGACCGGCCTGGTGAAGCCAACTGATTGAAGGCATGAGCTTCCTTTGATGAGCCTTGATTACCCGCCCGCCTGGGGGAACTCGATCTTCAGCCCAGGGGGTGACGATGTCCCCAGCTTTTCCCAGCCGGCAAAACTTCTGCTTTGCCAAACGACCGCGTAAATCGTAAATCGTGAATCACGAATGATCGAGCCATCGCCCCGCGCCATCGCTGTTGAGATTGTGCAACGCCTGCAGAGCGCGGGTCACTCGGCCTTCTGGGTAGGCGGTTGTGTGCGCGATTTTCTGCTGAAGAAGGAGCCGCAGGATTACGACATTGCCACGTCGGCCCGGCCGGAGCAGATCGAAAAAATGTTTTCCCGCACCATCGCCGTCGGCCGCAAATTCGGGGTGATGATTGTGCGGCAAGGGGGGCATCAGTTCCAGGTGGCCACCTTTCGCGCCGAGGCGGATTACCGGGATGGCCGGCATCCGGAGACAGTGAGTTTTGCCACCGCCGAAGCCGACGCGCAACGCCGCGATTTCACGGTGAATGGATTGTTTTACGATCCCGTCGCCCGGAAAATCCACGACTGGGTCGGGGGCGAATCGGATTTGCGCGCCCGGCGCATCCGTGCCATCGGCGTGCCGGAGGCGCGGTTTGCCGAAGACCATTTGCGGCTGCTGCGGGCGGTGCGTTTCGCCGCGCAACTCGGATTCGAGATCGAACCAAAAACATTTGCCGCGGTCCAGGCGCTGGCGCCGAAAATCAGGCTCATCAGCGCCGAGCGAATCCGGGATGAACTCATCAAATTATTTATGCCGTGTAGTCTGGGAGCGCCGGCGTCTCGCCGGCAGGTCCGTCCGTCACCCGTGTTGCCAAATGCCGGCGGCACGCCGGCGCTCCCGGGTGCCGCCCGCGGGCTGGTGCTGTTGCGCGACAGCGGATTGCTCCAGTTTCTTTTGCCCGAACTGGTGGCCACCCTCACTTGCGGGCAATCGCCGGATTTTCATCCGGAGGGCACGGTGTTCGAGCACATCCGGCTGATGCTGGAGAAAATGCCGTCGGGATCGCCGGCGTCGCTGCCGTGGGCGGTGCTGTTCCACGACATCGCCAAGCCGGCCACGGCTGAGCGCGACCCCGCGACGGGACAAATCCACTTCTATGGCCACGAAAAGGTCGGCGCGCTGCTGGCGGAGCGGATTTTGACCCGGCTGCGGTTTCCCCAAAAGCAGATCCAGGAGATCGTCGCCTGTGTGCGGCAACACATGCAGTTCAAGGACGTGAAGCAGATGCGCAAGGCGACGCTGCGGCGGCTCCTGCTGCGCAAGACGTTTCCGCTGGAACTGGAATTGCACCGGCTCGACTGCCTCGGTTCGCACGGCAATCTGGACCATTATGAATTCCTGGTCGGGCAGGCGGCAGAGCTGCAGAAGAAACCGGCCATCCGGCCGCCGCTGCTCACCGGGCGGGATTTGCTGGCGCTGGGTCTGAAGCCCGGTCCGGCACTGGGCGCCTTGCTGGAGGAAATTCGCGAAAAGCAGTTACAGGATGAATTAAGTTCCCCGCGCCAAGCCCGGGCCTGGGTGCGGATGAAGCTGAAGGCTGCGGGAGGCGGGTCAGGTTCAGATTAATTTGTCAGGACTTAACAGGACCGAAACCGGAAATGCCAGTGCGTGGGCGGTCCCGGGCAAAATTTGCCGGCGAGGCGCCGGCGCTCCCAGGAACCGGTTGCGGCGACCGGATTTGAAAATCGCCGATGATTTTTTCCTTGCTGTACTGGCTCCGGCAGGCGAGTTTTTGGCCATTCACAAACGGAATGGCATGCCATGCAAACCAATTTATGCTATCACAGGTCTGGACCGGGAGCGTCCGGTTTTTTCAGAAACCTCGGTTTGATTTTGCTCAGCCTGGCGGTTGCCGGTTGCCCGGCGGGCAAGGAAACGGCAACGGCGCCGGGCAACGCGCCAGCAGGGAAGATCACCATCCGCGGTTCAAACACGATCGGGGAGGAGCTGGCCCCGCGGCTCATTGCCGAATACAAGAAGGACCATAGTGCGGCAGAGTTTGACCTGCTGACCAAAGGAACCGCGTACGGCATGGGGGCGCTGATGGGTGGCTTTTGTGACATTGCCGGGGCTTCCCGCCTGCCGCTCAAGGAGGAATTGGAGGTGGCGCAATTTCGCAACATGGAATTAAACGATCACGTGATCGGCTCCTATTGCGTGGCCGTGGTGCTGAACGCATCCAATCCGGTCAGCAACCTGACTCCCGAACAGGTGCGGGACATTTTCACGGGCGCCATTACGAACTGGAAGGACGTTGGCGGGCCGGATGCGCCCATTCACCTGTATATTCGCGACCCGATTTCCGGCACGTACATCGGCTTCAAGGAGCTGGCCATGGCAGACAAACCCTATGGCTCCGAACAAAACCTGTTCACGAATTACGAAGGCATTGTAGACGCCGTGGCGAAGGATGCGGGCGGTATCGGCTATTCCGGCTTTAACCTGACCCATCAACCTGGAGTCAAAGCGGCATCCATTGGCAGCGTTGAACCGACGGCCGCGGCCGTGAACCAGGGCAGGTATTCCTATGCGCGCACGCTGCACCTGTACACCAGTAAAGGAAAGGAAAAGCCGGAAGTGCTGGAGTTCATCCAATTCATCCAGTCACCCCGCGGACAGGACGTCCTGACCCAGATGGGTTACGTGCCGCATTCATGATTTATGATTTACGATATCCGATTTGCGCTACCCTTGGTCACCGGGCGTGCATGCGTAAATCGTAAATCGCATATCGTAAATGCCGGCAGAGATTCATCGTCACTTCTCCCGTAAAGGCCTTTTGGACCGCGTATGGCGGATGAACCAATAGAACTGCCCATTGACGGGGTCCTGGATTTGCACACGTTCAATCCCCGTGAGGTGAAAGACCTGGTGCCGGATTATCTGGCTGCCTGCCAGACGCGGGGCATTTTGCAGGTGCGCATCATTCACGGCAAGGGCGTCGGCCATCTGCGCCGGACGGTTCATTCGATCCTGGCAAAACATCCCGAAGTCGTTTCGTTCGCGCTGGATCATCCGCAGTTCGGCGGCTGGGGGGCGACGCTCGTGCAATTGCGGCCGGCGTTGAAGGCATGAACCTGGGAGTGCCGGCGTCTCGCCGGCGAGCACCCTTCTGCCAACAAGGTGTAACGTGCCGGCGGATCGCCGGCGCTCCCCGGGGAGAATTTGCGCCAGAGTTATTCCGGCGGTTCCAGAAAAATCCTGCGGATCTCGAATTCGCCGCCCTCGCTTTGGAAGCCGATGAAGCCGGAGGTCACGGTGCATTCCGTCGCCTCATTCATCAGCTTGCCGTTGACGTAGGCCTTCACGTCGTTACCGGTGCAAACCGTTTTGACCGTGTCCCACTTGCTGACCGGCTTTTCATTGGATGGCCCACTCTTTGGCACCGGCGTGTTGGCATCTTTCCCCCGGTGTTCCTTGGATTCCGCGCCAGACATGAAAATCAAGTCACCCTGGTTGTTGTGTTTGCCCTGATTCTGGATGCACATTGGCCAGACCTGGTCGGGCAATTGCATGTGGACGAGGATGCCGGTGTTGTCGGCCTTGGGCGCTACCTTGACAAAGCGCCATTCGACCGTGAGCGCATAATTGTGATAAGCATGCACCGTGCGCAGGTACCCGGTCGGTTTGCCGGTGCAATGAATCACGCCATTGGTAACCGTCCAGGTCAAAGCGGGGTCGGCATTGGACCGCATGCAAAAGGTCCAGCCGGTGAAGTCGTTCCCGTTGAACAGCTCAACCCGACCGCCGGGGACCTTGAACAATTCAACATGATTGGTTCCGATGTCAGACGTGATCGTTACCTCCGCTGAATCAACTCTGCCGGCCGAAACGGCGCAGGCCATCAAGGTGCCAATGACAATTCCAAAACCCGGACTCGTCTTCACGGCCACGAGCATCGAGAGCTGCCGGTGGGAAGTCAAGTGCCGGACCGGTGATTATTTTGCCGCCGGGCCTTTGCGGAAGCGGATGGCCCCGTTGACGCTGCTGGCTTTGACGCTGGCGTCACCGTTGCCCAGGGTGCCCTTCAACTTTTTGCTCACGGGAAATTCCTTCTTGACCACCAGCGCGGGGAAATCGCTGGTCAGGCCGCCGTTGAGGGTGTCGGCGGTGACCGTCGCGTCGGCATCGGCTGGCAAGGTCGCGTCGATTGCTCCGTTGACACTGCTCAAGGAGACCGATTGCCCGCGGCCGAGGGACGCCAACTCCGCGTTCAAGCGGCCGTTGACGGTGGACAGCTTCAAACTGCCGGTGGCCGCCCGGACCTGCATTTCGCCGTTGACGTCCGACGCGTCGATGTCTCCGCTGACGTCCTCAATGTCGAGCCGGCCATTGACACAGGCAATATTGGCCAACCGGGCGCGGCGGGGAACCTGGATGGCAAAGTCCACGGTCGCCTCGTTGTTTGCCCCGCTTTTGAACAGGGACCAGATGCCCGAAGCGCCTTTCGCGCCGGAGGGCTGCTGCGTGCGGATGGAGATCGCATCCAGCGAGGCGTCAACCTTGATGGTCGTGGTTGCGAAACTCGTCTGCGATTTGCCGTGCTTGAGCGCCTTGACCACGACATCGCTCCCGTCCCAACCGGCGATCTCCACCCGACCGTTGACATTGTCCAGCCGGATTTGGCCGTGGCTGGAAAGGGGAAATGTCTCGTTGAATTCCTCCTGAAACGGGTCCGTGGAGGAAGGGCAGGCAACCATCTTGACCTGGCGCATGGATGGTTTGACTGCTGCATCGGCCGGCTTGGCCGAAGCGGCCGCCGCGGAGGGCACAGATGCCGCCACCGGCGGAACCGGGGGAACCGGCGGGACAGGTGGAACGGTCGGAATCGGAGGAACCGCTGGAACGGGTGGCACCGGCGGTACTGGAGGAACGGGCGCAACCGGCGGGGTGGTGTAGTCAAGCTTGGGAGCGGTTGCGATGAGTTCACCATTCCGAGTCGTTTCGATTTGGACCTTGTCAGCGGTCAGCGTGCCATTGGTGGTCTCGATCAAGACGCGGCCGTTTTGCGATGAAATGTTCATCTTCACGCCGGAACTGAGGTCGGTGCCGGCCGGTGCTGCCGCCGCGGCGGCCGGTGTTGCCGGCAGGATTTCGATCCCGTTGATTTCGGGATTTTCCTTGTTGGGGATGAAGTAGATGCTGAGTTTGCCGTCGGTGACTTCCACATTAACGGTTTCAACGTAAGCGCGTTGGGCCCCGCCGGCCTTGGCCCAGACATCGAAATCCTTGAATTCGTGGCCTTCGACGATGAATGTGAAAACCCGCTTGCCCGGCCCGGTCATGGGCTCGTAGGTTTCGGCGAAATGCAGTTTGACAATATATTTGCCGTTGGGCACGGGGTAAGAGAACGAGGTCATGCCATATCGCTCGGTCCGGTAAAGTGCCGGGTCCTTCGTGTTGGCGATGGCCAGACTTGGGGGGCGTTCTACGGTGTCACCGTCAGTAAAGCCCCGTTCGCCCAGCCAGACATTTCCTTCGGAATCCGTAAAGGCTTTGGATGAGCCTGCCTTGATGCGAACCGGTGGAAACAACGGCGTCGACGCGGCGTTTTCCGATGTGACTGCCGGCGCCGGCGGCTCGGGTCGGGCCGGTTCCCCAGCCCATGAGCCCCTGGCCCGGTCCACGTGTGCCGTGCCACGGTAGGGCGGCATTCCGCCGGCCACTTCGCGCACGACGGCAACCCCGACCGCCACGAGGGTAACGATCATCATAAACACGACGAGCGCGGCCAAAATCCATGACCATTCTCCGGACCGGGGTGGCGGAGAAACCGCCGCCCGGGAAAACGTATCCCGGACGTCCTGGCGAGCCAGTACGATCAGGGCCCAAATACCCATCGGCAGCCCGATCAAACTGCAGGCGACGATGGACAAAATGGCGGCGGCCACAGCCCAGCCATAACTTCGAAGTTGCAGCATCTGGAAAGCGCCAAACAAAATTAGCAACGCCGGGACCACCTTGAACAATACCAGGCTGACACCCGCCACGCTGGTAAACGAGCCCATCCCGAATTCGCCCAGCATGGATTCCACCCATCGTGCCGGACCGGAAATGGCAAACAAGGCGGTCAGGACGGAAAGCAGCTTCCACAAGGCGCCGACGATCAGTCCCACGGCCGGCGCCACGATCAGGGCCGGGCGGCCGACCGGGACACTGGCCGGCGGCAGCGGCGCGGGGGCCGGGGCGGCCCCGGCGGAAGGCGCAGCTCCACCCGGCGGCGGGGTGGACGGCGGGCCGGCCGGCGGAGTGACGCCGGCCTTCAAATCGCCGTTTTGCGGGTGGAGCCAACGAACCATTCGCCTTCCTTGGCCGTCGGTGAACGCTTTGCAGAGAATCAAAATCCAATCAATGACCGCACAGATGAAGCAGCCGAAGATCGAAAACCCCAGGATAATCCCCAAGGCCGGCTCCCAGCGTGCTCCGGTGATGGCGACGGCAATGGTCAGCAAGATGCAACCGACGAAGGCACCCAACTGCACGAATCCCGTTTTGAATTTTCCCACGTAAAACCGGTGCGCACCAAACAATCCAAACGGGAAGGCCAGAAGCAGCGCCGGGAGGAGTGCCTTGTCACTGAAGTTCTGGCCCGGCGATGAAGCCAGCAACGGGGTCGGGCCGCCTTGGGCTGCTGATCGGCCGGCCGCCGGGACATGACCGGCAATGGTTTCCACGTCCGTCTTGAGCTGGTTGACTTGCTGGTAGCGGCGTTCCGGCTCCTTCTCCAGCGTATGCAAAACGACTTCATCCAGCCGCACGTCCACCTGGACCTTCTTCGAGGGCGGGGAAAATTTGCCCAGCGGGAGCTCGCCGGTCAGCATCTCATAGAACACCACGCCCAGCGAATAAATGTCCGCGCGATGATCCACCGCCTGCGGCTTTTCAATCTGCTCGGGCGCCATGTAATGCGGGGTGCCCACCACGTCCTTGGCCCCGGTCAGGGAAACTTTGCCGGGAGGGGCGCCGACGATTTTGGCAATGCCGAAGTCGGTGATTTTCACCCGGCCTCGTTTGTCGAGCAGGAGGTTTTCCGGCTTGATGTCGCGATGGACGATGCCTTCGTTGTGCGCGAACTGGAGCGCCTCGCAGATTTGCGGGACAATCGCCAGCGCCTGCTCGGGCGTCAGCCGACCGGCTTGTTCCACTTCGCGCAGGTTCGACCCGTCCACAAACTCCATGATCAGGTAGTGCAACAGGCCAGCCTTGCCGAAGTCATGCACCACCACGATGTTCGGGTGGTTCAACCGGGCGAGCGCCCGCGCTTCGCGATTGAACCGTTCAGCGAAACCGGGGTCGCTGCCCACCGCCGGCGGCAGCACCTTTAGCGCGACAAACCGGTCCAGCGACGGCTGACGCGCCTTGTACACCGCCCCCATGCCGCCCTTGCCGATGAGACCCAGGATTTCAAGCTGCGGGAAGAGTTGGGCGATTTCCTCCACGGGCGGCGGCACGAACCGCGCGCCGGCCGCCTCGCCGCTCACCCCGCCTCCCCCCTCGGTCGGGAAGCCGGACTTGATGAGGCATTCCGGACACAGCCCCAGCGGCACGTCCGGCGGCAGCGGCTTGCGGCAATTAGGGCAGACTTTCTGTGTTTCCATAGGTTCAGCTCACGGCGGTTGGGGACAATTTCACTTGTTTTCGAGCAGTTTGGCTTTTTGTGCCTGATACTCCGCGTCGGTGATGGCGCCGGAATCCTTGGCCTTCTGCAAATCGATTAACTGTTGGCCCAGAGTCGGGGCGGTGACCTGCTGGCCGATGGTGGGGGTCTGTTCGCTGCTGCTGTTGCTGATCTTCCTGCCGCCGTTGATGCTCCACGAGCATCCGGTGAGCAGGGTCATGGCCGAAAGGCCAACCAAGAGAGAAACAAGCAATCTTTTCATGGGCTTCTTTTTGTTCGCGGTTTTAATGTTTTTAATGTGTTAACGGCCAACAATCTGTTCTTCCACTCAGTACTTAGGAAACGGCGGCAAAAGGTTGCACACTTTCTCAACGAAGATGGAAGACGTAGAATGGAAGATAGAATGCGCCTGCGGCCGTCGCCATCCTCCATCCTCTATCCGCCATCTTCGCTGAGCCTCAGCGCGCCAGCACGGCAAACAGATGATGCAATTCCTCGTCCACCTCGCCGGGGTCGGCCACCGTCTGGGCGATTTCATCCCGCAACAGCGCGCGGTAACGCTGGCGCAACCGGTGCACGGCGGCCTTGACGGTGCCTTCGGTGACGCCGAGTTTCTCGGCCAGTTCGGCATAGGGTTGGGCGGTGGAATCGCCGACGAGACAGGGATGCAGCGCGGCAAACAACTCCTGCCGGTGTTCCTGCTCATATTCCGCCCGCAGCCGGCGCAGCACCTCGTCGAGCAGGGTCAGCGCCCAGCGCCGCTCGAAATTTTGTTCGGGGGTGACCGGGTCGGCCGGCTCGTGGCTGAAGCGGGTTTCGGCGGTGTCAAATTGCAGCGGCAACGGTTTCAGGCCGCCGCCGCGTTTCTGCGCCCGCGCCTTGTCCCATTCGTCGGAGAGAAAATGGTTCATCGCTGACAGCAGGAAGGATCGGAAACGCCCTTTCTGCTGGTCGGCGCGCCCGAGCCAGTTGCGCTCCAGCAGGCGCGCAAAAAACTCCTGCGTCAGGTCCTGGGCATCCTCCGGCGGATGTCCGCGCCGCCGGACGTAGGCATAAAGCGGGTACCAGTAAATCTGGCAGAGTTGCTCCAGGGCGACCTGCGCGTGGGCAGTCTGGCTGCGGCCGGCCGTGATCACCACGGACCACCGCGTGGTGACAAACACGGGCCGCTGCGGCGCCGTGCTTTCGGGCGACGTTGTCCCCGTTCCATCGGCCTGTGAGGAAGTGCCCACGCCCCCAGCGTAACGCCGCGTGTGCGGCCAGCGCAAGCCCGGTCAGCGGCAGCCGGCCCCAATCATGGCTCGACTTCTCGCCACCGGGGATTATTGTCCTTCTCCAAAACCGGAAATCTCAAATCCCAACCGGAGAACCGCATGAAAATCCGAGGTGCCGACTTTATTCTGTATCAGGTTTCCGACATTGCCCGGGCGGCCAGGTTCTACCGGGAAGTGCTCGGCCTGCCGCAGGAGATGTACAACGCAGAATGGCAATGGGCGGAATTTAATTGCGGCAACGTGACGCTGTCCCTGCTCGGCGGCAGGAAGCTTCCCAAAAGAATCACCGGTGCCCGGCTGGCGCTCGCCGTGAAAGACGTGTGCGCGGCTCATGCCGAACTGAAAAGGAAAAGGGTGCGCGTGCTGAAGGCACCCCAGGACTATTCAGTTTGCCAGGCCATGGAAATTGCTGACCCCGACGGTAACGTCGTGATTCTGCATCAACGCGCCGATGGCACGTGCGGTCAAAACGTCAGGCGGCGCTGACACGAAGGAACGAAATCAGGCTGGGTTGAGTTGTTGGCAGGCGCGCTCGAAAACCATGGCGGGAGAAATCGCCTTCAGACATTCCTCGGGCTTTTCGTAGGTGCAACGGGATTCGAAACAGGGCGAGCAGGGGAGATCCAGGCGCAGCACGCTGTCCAGGTGCCCATAAGGTCCCGTCCGGCGCGGTTCGGTGGGGCCGAACAGGGCCACCAGGGGTTTGCCCAGCCCGGCGGCCACATGCATTGGGCCGGTGTCGTTGGTAATCATCAACCGGCTCAGCCGCAACCACTCGACCATTTCCGGCAGCGTCGTTTGGCCGCACAGGTTCAGGCAGCGTTGTGGCTCGGCCCGGGCGATGGTTTCACCGAGCGATCGGTCCCCGGCATCACCGAGAATGGCGAAGTGCAGGTCGGAAAATTTTTGGGCCAGCGAGCGGACGACGGCCGCGAAATTCTCCACCGGCCAGCATTTGGTTTTCCACCGCGCCCCGGGCTGGAGGGCGATCCAATGCGGAGTGCGGAGTGCGGAGTGCGGAGTGGAAACAAATGCATTGGGCCATTTGCGTTTCACTTCGGCAGCGACGGCGGGTCGTTCGGGCAGCCATTGGAAATTCTGGTGCACCGGCACGCCGAGTTTCGGCAGCACGGTGAGATACCAATCCACCGCATGAGTGTGAAACGAGGCGCGCCGGACGGCAATGTCGTAAAAGCCGCGGGCGCCTTCCCGGACTTCATCGAGGCCGACCAGGAGCTGTCCGTTGGCGAGCCAGGCGAACGCGCCGCTGCGGGCCAGGCATTGGAGGTCGATGACCCAGTCGAAGTTCTGTTCGCGCATCCAGCGCACGCTGTGCAGCATCTCCGGCCAGTGCCGGGGCGCGGCCCAGCGTTTGCGCTCGAAGCGGACGGTCCCGGCCAGGTCGGGGTCGCCCTCGAGCAATGGCGCCAGCGCGGCGTCAATCCACCAGTAAACTTCCGCGCCGGGGAAGTGGAGCTTCAGCAAACGCAGCACCGGCAGCGCCTGGACCACGTCGCCAAGCGAACTGGGTTTGAGAATTAAAATTTTCAAGGCAGAAGGCAGAAGGAAGAATGCAGAAGTTATTCGTTTCTGGCGCGTCTGGAGGCGGTAACGAGAATGGAAATGAGTTCGTTGGTTTCTTTCAACAGCGAACCCAGTCGCGAAGCCGCAAGGATGTTTTCTTCCGCCAAAAGCTCCAGCCAATACGCCGTCTCGTCAGCCTCTTTCAGCGAACCACCGACTTTGGAAATGAATTCCGCTTTTGAGCGTCCGCGCCTGGCTTCGCGGTAATTTGCGCCGACGGAAGTCCCGGCCCGTAATAATTGTTTGCCGAGAACTTGCGCTACGGTTTGCTTCGGCAATGCGGCATACAGTCGTATGATTCGGCGTGCAAAATTTTTCGTGCGCAACGCCAAATCCATTTCTGCCTTCTGCATTCTGCCTTCTACCTTCCGAACTCGAGCCGCTCGGCGAGGCGTTCGGGCAGTCCGGCGGCGCGGATCTTGCGCTGGGCGGTGGCGATGTCGTAATCGAGCCGGCGCAGTTCGATCGTGCCGGCATTCATGTCATACATGACGTAGGCGGCGCGGGGATTGTTGTCGCGCGGCTGGCCGACGGCGCCCACGTTGATGAAATATTTTTTGGACGGATCGATTTTGAACTTGGAATAAGTGCCGCCGCGGACGGCGGTGTCGCGCATGAAGGCGACGGGCACATGGGTATGGCCGAAGAAACAGACCTGGGTGTTCTGGTACGGAAAGCTGGCGGCGGCGGCGAGCTTGTCGAAGACGTAACCCCAGCGTTGCGGCGCGTCCAGCGTCGCATGAACCATGGTGAAGTTGGCGGCCATGCGGGTGTACTTCAGGTCCCGCAGCCATTGGCACTCCTCCTCGGAGAGTTGCGCGCGCGTCCAGTGGACGGCGTCGGCGGCATGCGGGTTGAAACCCTCCAACGGATCATTGCTGGAGCAGTACTCATCGTGGTTGCCCTTGACGCAGGGAATGTTCATTTCGCGGACGATGGCCAGGCATTCCTTGGGGTTGGCGTTGTAGCCGACGACGTCGCCCAGGCAGACGATGTGGGTGGCGTTTTGGGTCTTGATGTCGGCCAAAACGGTTTGGAAGGCCTCCAGGTTGCCGTGAATGTCAGCGATGATGGCGTATCTCATTTCAGTTAGCGGACAATTTCAAAACCGCGAAATTCATTTGTTGCCTCGGCCCAATCTACACGTTCGTCCCGGATAAAGCCAGCAAGACCTGCATCCCGGATGGCCAGCCGAAACGCCTCCAGTTCCGGGCGGTCGCCCTCGGCGATTAACTCGACCCGGCCGTCCGGCAGATTGCGAACCGAGCCGACGAGTTCAAAACCGGCGGCGACGGCTTTCGCGGTGTAGCGAAAGCCGATTCCCTGCACGAGGCCTGAATAAAAGATGTGCATGCGGCAACGATTCATGGTCGACGGAACGGCCCGTGGCTGTCCGGCACGCGAGCATGAAGCCAAAGCCGGGCGCCGGATGCAATGTTTTAATGGCAGGCGGGCGCGGGCATCAAAATTTTTTAGATTTCTGTTTGACCGTTTGCCCGATTTAACGTAATCAGCACGGACTAACTCAAATACGAAACCGGTCCGGCCGGCCATATTGAAGACAACGATTGGCGTAGATCGAAATGCTGAACACAAAATCATTCCTGGCGGTGGATTTCGGGGCCGGCAGCCTCAAGCTGGCCGAGTTTGAAATCAATGAAGCCGGCGGGTTGCGCCTCAAGAATTTTTCCATCAAGCCGCTCGGCGCGGAGGGCGCCCAGGAATCGTCCCGGGAAGCCACGGTGCTCAAGGCCCTGCGCGAGACGCTGGCGGAAATGGGCACAAAAGCCAAAAACGTCAACGTCTGCGCCCCGGGCTTCCAGGTCTTCTCCAAATTCGTCAAATTGCCGCCCGTGGATGCCGGCAAGGTCACGCAAATCATCCAGTACGAGGCCCAGCAAAACGTGCCGTTCCCCCTCGCCGAGGTGGTGTGGGATTATCAAATCCTCGGGTCCAGTGCCGGCGGCGAACTGGAGGTGCTGCTGGTGGCCATCAAGTCCGAAGTGGTGGAGGGCCTCTTCCGGATGGCGGATGAGGCCAAGCTCCGGCTGCAACTGTGCGACGTGTCGCCCGCCGCCCTGTGCAACGCCTTCCGCTACAACTACGGCGACCTGCCGGATTGCACCATGCTGCTGGATATCGGCGCCAAGACCAGCAACCTGCTCTTCTTCGAAAACGGCAAAGTGTTCTCGCGCGGCATCGGTCTGGGCGCCAACACCATCACGCAGGATTTCGCGAATGAAGCGAAATTGAAATTTGAGATCGCCGAGCAGATCAAGGTGGCCGAGGGCTTTGTGAGCCTCGGCGGCGCCTACGAGGAGCCGGAAAATCCGAATCAGGCGGCCATCTCGAAGATTGCCCGGCAGTTCATGACCAAGCTGCACATCCAGGTCAATCAGACGAAACAATTCTATCGCGGGCAGCAGGGCGGTTCGGAGCCGCAGCGCCTGTTCCTCTCCGGCGGGGCGTCCATCATGCCGTACACGGCGCAGTTTTTTGCGGAGAAGCTCAACATCCCGGTGGAATATTTCAATCCGTTCCGCAATGTGCAGATTGACCCCGGCGTGAACCTGGAGGCGCTGGCGCGGGTGGCCCATTCGCTCGGTGAAATTGTCGGATTGGGATTGCGGAACCTGGCGAACTGCCCGGTGGAAATGAACCTGATGCCGGCCAGCACTCTACGCTGGCGGACGTTCAACGAGAAGAAGCCCTATTTTGTCGCCACGGTGTTCAGCCTGGTCGCCGTGGCCTTCGCCGTCGGATTTCTTTTCCAAAGGCTGGCCGCCTTGAAGGAAAAAGCCATCAACGACCTGACGCCCGAGTTGACCAAGGTGCAGGCCAACTACGACAAGTTCGACCGCGCCCTGAAGAAAATGCAGGCGACCCAGAAGGAGGCGGAACAGATCCAGACGTGGATGGAGGAGCGCTATTACTGGGGCGACGTCCTGGGGGAGATGCGCCGGCTGCTCATCCGCTCCGAGGAGAACATCAAGAAAAAACTGTCGGCGCAGAAGCCCGGAGTGGAAGCGGGGGTCTGGATCGAACAGTTGACGCTTGGGGCGCCGCCGGCGACCGCGGCGGCCAGTCCCGGAGGCTACGCGATGCCGCCGCAGCCCGTGGCGCCGGAAGTGGCGGCCAACCCGGCGGGGGCGGCCCAGCCGGGCGGGGCGAATCCGGCGGAGGTCCTTACGTTGATTTGCCGGGCGGTGGATCTGACTTCGGTGGATCCATCGGCGACGACGGAAATCGCCTACGCGGTCGAGAGCGAATTCAAGAGCAGCCCGTATTTTGATCCCAAAGGCACCGGCCTGCTGGGCAACATCACCCGGGACGAATCCAACCGCACCTTCACCTTCGGCATCACGGTGACGCTGACGAACGCGCCGGTTTTGAACCTGTAACTATGGCCTGGATCAAACGCAACCTGTTTTTTGTGATTGGCGGCATCATTGCCTTGGGCCTGCTGGGAGCTGCCGGCTATTACAATTACGAGGGCTGGAGCCACAACGAGTCGGCCTACGGCCGGTTGAAGGAGATCTACGACAAATTGCAGGCCCTCAACAACCAGAAGATCGGTCCGGGCAACGAAAAGGTGGACAATGTCAAAACCGCCAAGGAGCAGGACGAGCAGCTGCGGGACTGGGTCCATCAAGCCGCGAATTGTTTCAAGCCGATTGCCCCCGTTCCCAACCTGGGCACCAATGCCATTTCCAGCGAAGCCTTTGCCGGTGCGCTCCGCCGCACCATCGACCAGTTGCAGCACGCCGCGGACGCGGCGCGCGTGACGCTGCCGCCGCGTTACAGTTTCTCCTTTGCGGCCCAGACCACCACCGTGAGATTTGACCCTGCCAGCCTGCCGCTGCTGGCCGAACAATTGGGCGAAGTGAAAGCCGTCGCGGAAGTCTTCTTTGCGGCCCGCGTCAATTCGCTGGACGGCATTCAACGCGTCCGGCTCACCGCCGACGACCTCGCCGGCACGCAGACAGATTATTTCGATGGCCACTCCGTGACCAACAACCAGGCCGTGATCACGCCGTATCAGGTTACCTTCCGCTCCTTCAGTCCCGAAGTGGGCGAAGTGCTCGCCCGTTTCGCCACGTCACCCTACGGCTTTGTCGTGAAGAGCCTCACCATCCAGCCGGCCGGGGCCTACACGGCGGCCACACCCGAAATGCCGATGACGCCCACGCCTTTTATGGCGCCGCCGCCGCCACCCATGGCGCCGCCGCCGCCGCCGACGGCGGCACCGACCGGCCGGGGCGGATTGCAGACCGTGTTGAACGAACAATTGCTGCGCGTGACGCTGGTGGTGGATATCGTGAAATTGCTGCCCAACAAGTAAACTCATGGATTTTGTCAAAAAACATTACGAAAAGATCCTGCTGGCGGTGGTCCTGCTGGGCTTGGTGGGAGCGCTGGTCTTCCTGCCGTTCCTCATCGAACGGGACCAGCGGAAGGTCGAAGAGATGAGCAGTTTCGTGCGGCGGCCGAACAACAAGCCTTTGGCGGCTCTGGATCTGACGTCGCAGTCGAACCTGATGCAACGGCTGCGGTCGCCTTATGTCGTGGATTTTGCCACAACCAACCGGCTCTTCAATCCGCTCCAATGGCAGCTCAAACCCGACGGGTCCATAATCCCGGTCAGGCCCGGCACCGTCGGGCCCGAAGCGGTGGTTGTGACCAAAATCATGCCGCTCTATACCATCCTGACGCTGGAGGCGGTGGATACCAACTCGCTGGCGACCAATGCGCAGGCGGCGCGTTATGTCATCAGCGTCGAGCACCAGGCGGCGGCCGCCCCCGGGCAGCGGGGCAAACGGCAGCATTACGCCTCGGCCGGCGACAAGGTGGACATCTTCAAGATTCTCGAGATAAAAGGCACCCTTGAGGACCCGTCACAACTGCAGATGATCCTGCAACTGACCGACACCGGCGAACGGGTGACGCTGACCAAGGGCCAGCCGTTTCGCCGGGCGGATGGCTACACGGCGGATTTGAAATACGATCCGGAGAACAAGAAATGGCAGGCGCAGCGCGAGGGCTCGGTTTTGAAATTCAACTTCGACGAATACAATATCGTTGCCATCACTCCGGACACGGTGATATTGTCGGCACGATCAAACCAGAAAAAGACCCCGCGGCCATACAGCCCGCAGGGTTCTGAATGATATTTGATTGCAACCACTCCGGTGTTTGCTAGTGTGAACTTGTTTGATTTAAGACGAACCTGAAACGAACCATGACTAAAGCAGTATTCCTCTCGCTCGGCTTGGGCTTGTTGCTGGCCGCCGTTCAACTGCCGGCGCAAACCACCCCCACGGACACGGCGGTCAATGAAGCAGTGCTGCGTCAGGCCAACACCATCGTGCTCCGCCAAAAATTGTTGGACGCCAAGAACACCGCGCAGCGGGGGGACCTCACCGCCGCCGCCAAGCTTTACGAAGACGCCTATGCGCTCGCCGAGCAGATTGGTTCCGGCATTCCCGATGAAAAGGCCCAGGCCATCGCCGGGCTGGCCAACACCCGGCTCGCCATCGCGCGCCAGGCGCAGGCCCAGGGTGACCTGCGCGAGGCCGAGACGCAAGTCAGCCGCGCGTTGAAGGTGGACCCGCAGAACCCCGCGGCGCTGGAATTCAAGCAAGACAACGACCGGATGCTGGCGGCCATGCGCGGCAGGATGCCCGATGAGGCAACCTTGCAGAAGGTCCCTTACATCGTGAACGAAAAGATCGACGCCGGCACGCTGGTGCGGGACGGCAAGCTGCTCTACGAGATGGGCAAGTTCGACGAAGCTGAAGTCAAATTAAAAGAAGCCCTGAAAATCGACCCGGACAATGAAGGCGCATTCTATTACGCGACACTGGTCAAACAAGCGCGATACGAGCGCGAATCGAAACGGCACAGCATCAATTTTGATGACAGCATGGTCCAGGTGGAAAATGCGTGGGCCAAGCCGGTGAGCCGCGGCATGCTGCCGGTGCCCAACCCGTACGCGATGACGAATCTGGCTCACACGGGCGCCGGCCGCCAGGTCATTTTTTCCAAGCTGGATCGCATCCGGCTCGATTCGGTTTCCTGGCCGGAAGGTTTGCCGTTGAGCGAGGTGCTTCGCAATTTGAGCGACCAGGCCCGGCTGCGTGACCCCGATAAAAAAGGCATCAATTTTCTGTTTAATCCCAATGCCCCCGGCACGGCGGCCATCGCCGCCGCCGCCACGGGCGGGGGGGGCGGGGCCCCGGTGCCCATTGACCCGGCCACCGGCCTGCCGATGAGCGTGCCTACGGCCGCCCCGGCCGTCGCCGGGGGCGCGCCCGGGGAGGCGATCGATCCCAGTTCCATCAATGTCAAGCTGACGCTCAACGACGTCCGGCTCGCCGATGTGCTGGAAGCCATTGTGCTCGTGGCGGATCACCCGATCAAATACTCCGTGGAGGATTATGGCATCGTCTTTTCGGGCAAAGGGGCCGAGCCGCAGCAGTTGGAAACCCGCACCTACCGGATTGACCCGAACACCTTCTACCAGGGCTTGGAAAGCGTCTCGGCCCTGATCTTTGGTTCGGCCAACTCCAGCAGCAGCGGCGGTGGCGGCGGCGGCGGCGGCGGTGGTGGCGGCAGCAGCGGCAGCGGCAACTTCGGAGCGTCCGTGGCCATCGTCAATGCCTTCCCCGGTGCCGGACAGCGTCAGTCGGGTGGACAGAATGGCGGCGGCGGCGGCGGTGGCGGCGGCGGTGGCGGCGGCGGCGGCGGTGGTGGTGGCGGCAGCAGCGGTGGCGGCTTGTCGTTTGTCACCTTGACCAACCTCACTGCGAACATCAGCCTGGCGGCCAAGCAATTCTTCACGACTCTGGGGGTGAACCTGGATCCGCCCAAGACCCTTTTCTTCAACGACCGGTTGGGTGTGCTCTTTGTCCATGCATCCCCCGCGGATTTGGACACGATCGAGAAAGCCATGCAGGTGTTGAACATGACGCCGCCCCAGGTGCATATCAAGGCCCGCTTCATCGAGATGGAGCAGGACGACTCCAAAGCGCTCGGTTTTGACTGGTACTTGGGGAACGTGACCTTTGGTCCGGGAGGAAACATGGTGGCTAACGGCGGCAGCGCTCCCTCGTTGACCGTGCCCACCTCGGCCGCCAATCCTTTGGGCGCTTTTCCCGGAAATACGGCCGCCAGCTTGATCCCCGGGTCAAGCACGGACCAATTGATCACTAGCGGTCTGCGCAACACCGCCCCGACCGTGGGCACCCTCACGGGGATTTTGACGGATCCGAATTTCCGGGTGGTCATACACGCCTTGGAACAGCGCACCGGCACGGAACAGCTGGCCGAACCGGAAGTCACCACGCTGAGCGGCCGGCAAACCCAGATGCGCGCCACCGACATTCTGTCCATCGTCGTCAGCTATAGTTTCCAATCGGGCGGCACCAGCGGTGTGACGACCACGACCACGAGCACGCCCTAAACCGTTCAACCCTCGCATTTCCATCATGAAAACGCGTTATCCTTTGCCCGTCCCCGTCGGGATGTTGACCGTGGGCGCGCTGCTGTGGCTGGCCGGGTGGCCCATGGCGTCGCGCGCGCAGGTCATCAACAATCCCGTGCAACCCTCCGCCATCACCCCCAACCAGCAGCAGATCGAAGTCGGCCCCGTGCTCGACGTCCTGCCGGTGGTGCTGGCCGACGGCTATACGATCAATCTCACGCTCATCCCGACGCTGACCGAGTTTGTCGGTTACTCGACGCCGCCGCCCATCCCCGGCGTCAACGTCGCCAACGTGGTCACCGTTCCCACCATTCTGCCCAATTTTACCGTGCGGCAGGTTCTCACCACCGTCAACATCTGGGACAACCAGACCGTGGTGCTCGGCGGGTTGATTTCATCGCAGGAAGTTTCCACCAAGGACAAGGTGCCGGTGCTGGGGGATTTGCCCCTCGCCGGTCGGCTGTTCCAGAGCCAGTCCAAGGAAACCAAGAAAATGAACCTGATGATTTTCGTGACGGCCACCATTGTGGACCCGGCCGGCAATCGCGTGCATTCGGACGACGAACTGCCGTTTGCGCAGAACAGCATACCACCGCAGGAACCCGGTGTGACAGTCAAGCCGGGCACCGCGGGCGTGGTGCCGGCAGCGGGACAAAAGTAGCCGGCCCTTGGCCGGCAGGATTTGCTTTTTTACGAAAGTTGCAAAAATCGTGAAAGTTTCAGGGGATGAGGGGCGAGACCTTCACGGGAATTAAGCTTGTGGACCGGTTGTTGATTACTGACGGGCACGCCTACGCTTATCGCGCGTTTCATGCGATTCGCAGTTTGCGCGCGCCGGATGGGCGGCCGACCAACGCCATTTATGGCTTCGTAAAAATGCTGGCAAAGTTGTATGCCACCGTGGAGCCGTCGCATGGCATGGTGGTGTGGGACGGCGGCTTGAGTGCCGAGCGGGTCGCGCGCTGGCCGGACTACAAAGCGCAGCGGCCGGCGATGCCGGATGAGTTGAAGCCGCAGTTGGACGAAATCGTCCAGTATCTGGAAGCGGCCGGGGTGGCATCGTACTGCCGCGAAGGCGTGGAAGCCGACGATTACATTGCCTGTCTGGCGCGGCGGGCGGTGGAAGCGGGCCTGACCGTGGTCATCGCCAGCTCGGACAAGGATTTTATGCAGTTGGTGTCGCCGCGGGTGGGTTTGTTGAACCCGAACGACAAGAGCGAGACGATTTGGACGGACGGACAGGTGCGGGCGAAGGCCGGCGTGGGGCCGCTGCAGATCGTGGATTGGCTGAGTTTGACGGGCGACGTGGTGGACAATATCCCGGGCGTGCCCGGGGTGGGGCCGAAGACGGCCGCTGAATTGTTGAACCAATTCGGCTCCGTGGCCGCCCTCTACGGGCGGTTGGATGAAGTGAAGTCGGAACGATTGCGGGCGGCGCTGCGGGAGTCGGCATCGGTTGTGCGCCGGAACCAGGCCCTGGTGCGGTTGCGGGACGATTTGCCGTGCGCCTTCGCGCCGGAAGCCCTGGCCAGCAAGCCGGCGGACCCGGCCCGTTTACGCGGGCTGTATCAGCGCTGGGGCTTCAAAGGCCTGCTGGCGGCCCTGGACAGGATGCCGGGTGAGCGACAGGCGGTATTGATTTAGAAAATGAATTTGCGGAGCTGGATTGAAAATGTGTTTGCGGTCGGACGCGGGACGCCGGGTGCTTTTGAACCGTGGCGGGCGTGTTCTGACGAAGGTATTTTTGGACAAAACATGATGTCGCGGTTAACGTTCGGAAAATCTTTTATGTCGTTGTCATCGTCCGTTCGCCGGGCTGTCCGGAGCCTGGGCTGGGGGTTGTGTCTGGCCCTGCCGGTAGCGGTTTCCGCCCAGACCAATTATTATGCCGCCAACGGCACGGAATATCCCATCGCCGGAACCCTGCCGGGCGATCAGGTCTGGCCGGATGCGGCCGTGTCAACGGATGGCGGGTTTGTCGTCTGGCAGGATAATGCCACCGACGGGAGCGGCTGGGGGGTGAGCGCGCGGCGGGTGGACGGCACGTTGTCCGGCACCTTGAGCGCTTTCCGCGTGAACGTGCAGGGCACCAATGACCAGGAGAATCCGCGCGTGGCGCTCCTCAAGAACGGCGGCGCTGCATTTGTCTGGCAGGGAGGCGCGGCGGGAGCCCAGCACATTTTTGCCCGGCTGCTGGCCACCAACAACCTCTGGATGACCACCAACGACCTTCTGATCAGCCTGCCGGGGACGAATGTGGCCACCTACGTCACCAACGTGACCCAGGTGATCGTCACCAACGTGCAGCACAGCCACGTCATTTACATCACCAACACGGTAACCACCATCAGCACCAACGTCAGCGGCATGTCCTCCTTCCAGAACCATCCCGCGTTGGCCGTGCTCAATGGCGGAAACGTGGTCGTGGTCTGGAGCAGTTTCAACCAGGCCGGGTCGAGCAGCATGCTGGACGTGTATGGCCAGTTGCTTTCGCCCACCGGCCAGAAAATCGGCACGAACTTCTTAATCAACCAGTTCACCGCCTATAACCAGCGGACCCCGGCGGTGGCGGCCTTGAAGAATGGCGGGTTTGTCGTGGCTTGGGTGTCGGAGCAGGAACGCAGCGTGGCGGCGCCCAGCAGCGGTCTGGTCACCCCCAGCCAGTTGTCTTATGCCAGCGTGGATATTTATGCGCGGCTCTTCGATGGCAACGGCGCGGCGCAAAGCGGGGAATTTCTGGTGAATCAGGACGCGAATGTCTGTGCGAATCCCAGCGTGGCGGCGTCGGCGGACGGCGGCTTCCTGGTGGCCTGGACCACGCGTATTCTGGGGGACCAGACCAACGGCCTGGATATTCTGGCGCGTCCCTTCGTCAGCACGGGGGCCGGCGGCACAACGGTGAATGTGAACGCCTATCGCCTGGGCGATCAAATCCTGCCGCGAGCCAGCGCCATCGGCAACGATTATTTGGTGGTCTGGACGAGCCTGTGGCAGGATGGCTCGCGCGAAGGGGTGTACGGTCGGTTGGTGCATTCCGATGGTTCGTTGGTGAGCAGCGAGTTTCGCGTCAACACCACTACCCTCAATTCCCAGATGCAGCCGGCGGTGGCGTCGGATGGCGCCAGTCAGTTCCTGGTGGTCTGGACGGGCTTTACCGGGATTCCCGGCAGCTTCGATTTGTTTGCCCAGCGTTACGCCAACGTGGCGTCGGTGCTGCAGCCGATGGCCGCGCCGTTTGTCTGCGCGCCATTCACCGTGAGCAACGGCGTTTATCAGCCGCAGTTGGTGGTGTCGTGGCCGCCATTGCTGGGCATTTCCGTGTCCAACTACGAGATTTATGTGGACGGGGTCGAGCCGCCGTCGGCGCCGATGGCGACGACGACGAACAATGTCTGGACCATGACGGCGGCGAGCGGGTTGACCGCCAGCAGCACGCACTCGTTCCGGGTGGATTACGTGACGACCGACAACCGGCGCGCGCTGCTGTCTCCGGCGGCCACCGGCACGACCTGGGGCGGGCTCAACTACTACGGCATCCCGTACGAGTGGATGCAGCAATACTACGGGTTGAACATCGCCGCCTGGCCGGCCGCCAATGCGCTGCTGGCTCCCGGCGGGCTGACGTTGATGCAGGTATTCCAGAGCGGCGGCAATCCGCTGGATCCGAGCACCTGGCTCAAGACCACGCTCACCAAGACGTCGGAGGGTATGTTCCTGAGCTGGAACACCCAGGCCGGTTTCACCTATCAGGTGCAAATGACGACGAACTTCGGCTCGTGGATCAATCTGGGGGCGCCGCGATTTGCGGCCGGCAACACGGATTCGATTTTTGTCGGGGGCGGCCCGGTGGGTTATTACCGGGTGATGCTCCTGCGCCCGTGAAATGTTTATGCAGCAAATGATTAAACGCTTTTTACTGATTGGCAGTCTGATCGTCGGGCTGCCATCCGCCTGGGGGTTCGCGTTGCTCGGACCGGTTAACAATGGCGGTGATGACTGGCAGGCGACCTTGATCGGCTACAACCCGCTGTCGTTGGGCTCGGCGCCGCCGTATCTGGTGGATGGGCTTCTGACGGGGCCCAAAAACCTGGGCGAGGAATACCGCCGCAACACGCCCGTCATGTATTATGCCTGCAATACCAGCTTCCTGGATTACTTCGGCACCAACGGCCTGGCGGCCATCAACGCGGCGTTCAGTGTCTTCAACGGCCTGACCAACGTGGACAATTACAGCAGCGATCTGTCCGAATTCCCGTTGAACTCGATGAGCGAAAACTACCTCGCCTTCGAGTTTGAGATGCTGGACCTGAAATCCGTGACCATGTCCCTGTTGATGGAGCAGTTGGGGCTGGCGGACGCGGTTCGTTACATCTGGGCACTGCACAACCGCTACCTCCCTCCCGGAGCCACTTGCACCACGCCGGGACCCGGCAACGGGGTGGTGTATATGGTGGTGCAAAGGAATTTTGACATCACGGCCAGTCCCCTCAACCAGCTGCAGTATTCGGCCTATGTCAACGGAGCCCTTTACACTTACAGCATTGATGAAAACTGTGGAGTTTCAGGGGCATCGCCGCCGGACGTTGACGCCATCGAAGTGCCCACGGATCCGTTGTCCGATTACAACCCGCCCGTCGCCTCGGGCAACGGCGTGGACTTCTTGTATTACGGAAATTACTACACCAGTTTGACGCGGGATGACGTGGCGGGGCTGCGTTATCTCTACAGCACGAACAATTACAATACCGAGTCGCCCACGCCGGGCGTCCTGCTGGAAGCCTCCAACAACCCGACGATTCTGGTGACCACCTCCGACCTGGGCGCGCTCGTGACTTCGGCGCAAACCAACAGCCCGGCCGTCATTGCGGGACTCTTTCCCGGCGTGGTGGCCAGCGCCACCAGCTATTTTACCAATCTCCTCACCCCGGTGGTCGTCACCTACGCCACCAACTATTATGGTGAGCCGTTCGGAACCCCGCCCCACATCATCACCATCACCAACGGCTACACCAATGCCATCATCCAGTGGTACGTGACCTCTTTTGCCAATGTCGTCACCAACAGTTACCAGCCCAGCAGCACCGCCATCCTGCAGACCACCACCTTTGGTTCGCCGGTGGGCGCGCCGTTTGGCAGCCCGTTTGTGACCACCACCTCGTCCAAAAAAATCGTTCAGACCAATACGCCCACCGGGGACTATTTCCTCATTCCGGCCGGTTCCTGCGGCCTGACGGTCGTCAAAGTCTGGCAGACCAACGTGGTGTCCACCACCAACCTGCTGACGGTGGCCATCAACCCGGATGGCTCCTTCATCACGCAGAGCCTGATTAACTATTATACCAACCACATTATCGAGGTCCGGCCCTGCAATTTCGTGGCGCCGACACCCCAGTTGTACCAGGGCATCGGCCAGCTCCAGTTCAAGCAGGCCAATTACGATTCCTTGCTGGGCCAGTTGTTCCAACCCATTACCAATGTTTACACGATGGTGATGGTTTCCAATAGTCAGCCCTACCGGCAAACCTTCCAGCGAGTCGTCACCCAGCCGGATTTTCAATTTGCGGCTGCGGATTTGGCGGCCGGGCCGGCCGCTTTGTGGATCGTTACCGAGTACAGCCGGAACATCAACTTCGATCAGGGTAACATCCTGCCCGGCTTGGCCGGTCCCGGTGTCATCAATCCGTCCACGCTCATCACATACGACAAGGTGGGGCCCACTTATATGAACGTGGCGCCGACCTACCAGAACGGTCCGTACAATCCCAACAATGGTCCCTTCTCGGACTTTATCTGGGGGTCCTTTGACGGCTCGACCAATGTGCCCGTGATTTATCCCAATGGCACCAGCATCACCAATCTGGCGGCAGCCGTGTTGGTGCAAATCTCGCCGTCGAGTCTGCCGAATGGAGCGGTCAACGCCGCCTACAACCAGTCGCTCCAAGTGACCGGCGGTTCCTTCAATCCGCCGTTTTCGTGGTCGTTGGTGGAGCTGTCGCCCGGGTTGCCGCCGGGGCTCACGCTGTCGCCGTCCGGCACTATTTCCGGCACGCCGACCCAGTCCGGCAAGTTTGACTTTGTGGTGCAGCTGACCGATTCTGTATCCAGATATTTGCAGCGGATTTATTCGATTACCATCAACTGATAATAATTGCCGTATGAAACCCTCCCTTTCTTGTTTCACTCTGGCCCGGACGGCGCGGGTGCTGCCGCTGGTGCTGGGGCTTTGTCTGTGCGCCGGAGCCGTCCGGGGCGCGAGTTTCATCTGGAGGAACACCGGGCAGATCGTCTTTCTGGGCGCCGGCTATAGCGGCAATACGGTCCCGGCTCCGCCGCAGATTGACGCCACGAATTTCTATAATTCGGGGTTGATGTATTTGCTGATTTATCCGTACAAGCCGTTTTTGACCCAGGACACCCTCAATTTCACCAACGCCAGCAGCGGTGACATGGAAGGCATCATCGGCTGGGAGTTCGATTATGGGCCGCCCAATGGGGGGCGCAGCATGGCGGCCAACTTCGTCAACAACGGCACCATTGCCTCGTTCAGCGGCGGCCTGCCGAATCCCTTGAGCTCGCCTTTCACGTCGCCGGTGGGCTACTTGTGGATATCGGCCACCAACATCAACAACAAGGGGAACCTGGTCGCGGACACTTCCTGCGAAATCAAGCTCAACGGGTCCAATGTCAATTTAAGCCGCAGCGCGATACAAATCCAGCCGCTGTCCGGAATCGGGAGCGCCAATGGCCCGACGAATTTTACCGCCGACACCTCCATCTATGACGAACAATGGGCGGCAACCAACCGGAACGATCTGCACAGCGAGGCGGTCTGGGACGGCACGAACGTGGCCTTGCCGCCCTACACGCCGTTTGATGTAGCGGAGCCCTGCCCGGTCACGCCGCCCGACTCGGTCATGCTCGGGTTCGTTCCCGCGGTGGCTGATTCCGTGACCAACCAGGTTTTTGGCTTCATCTCGGTGACCAACAGCACAGGCGGCAGCAGCATTGTAATCCTCGCCACGAACATCTACCGGCAGGCCGCGTTTGTGTACAGCAGCGATTCGACGATTGTCGGCGCGATTGGCTTCACCCGCACGGGAAATATCTCCAACCTGTTTGAGACCATGACGGTGCAGCTGACCTCTTCCTCGGTCGGCGATTCCGTGTATGTCGTGGACGATTTGGGCTACGCCCCCGCGCACGGGCTGATCATGAACAATACCATCCAGCCCTCCGCCCAGTGCGCCAACCCGACCTACCGGCCGACCAATTATATCGTCGAGCGCGTGGATTTTAACGGCCTTGGGTCTTCCGGTAACGGGTGGCCCACCACGAACTTTTTCTACGAGACCGGCTGGAGCAACACCGCCGTGGTGGCGGCCTACTCCGTTTATACCGGGCTGGTTGACAACCAGGCGACGGAACCGCCGAACAACCCGGGCTCGCTCGTCCCGTTCTCGTCGGTCACCAATCTGTCCGGCCGGGTCCGGATTTATGCCGACAGCCTGAACCTGAGCAACGCGACCATCCGGGCCGAAGGGGAGGTGACGGTTCAAGCGAACCACCTGCTTAGCAGCCAGAGCGCGGTCATGAATTGTGAGAACTTCAGTTACAACATCGGCGCCCCGGCCGGCGGCAACATCACTGTCTCCAACCTCGTGCCCGCGTCAGTCAATCGCTTCAACGGCGAGTTCACCGCCGTCAGCGCCGTCTGGAGCAACCTGGCCTTTGTGACCCTGACCAATTACGCGCCGGTCGCCACCAATATCACCAGCGGCACCAATACCGTCACGGTGACCAACTGGGTGCGTTCGGACCTGACCAACATCGTCGTGATCAATTTGTGGATGCTGGCGGTGGACGGCAGCGCGCTCTCCTCGGTCAAGCCCGTGACGGTTTACAATTTTACCCTGCACGGCACCAACCAGGTGCTCAATGACCCCATGACCGTCATCGAGAACTTTTTCCTGGACGGCCAGAGCCTCACCATCAACGGGAGCCTTACGTTTCCCGGGGTCGTGCCCGTCAATCCGCTGACCCTAACGCCTTTTGCCCCGTACGCCATTCTGAATTGGACGTATGACTTCACGCCGAACCTGCGCTACTTCACGAACAACGGCACCATCAGTGTGCCCAATGAGGCGCATTTCGGCGACGACGGCCCCGTCAATTACCTGGCATTCGTCAACACCGGGACCATCAGCGCCAGTGTCGAGTACGTCAACAGCCTTTACCTCGAGAATGACGGCCTGTTGAGCAGCGGTTACGGGGTTTATCTGAACGCCGGCTCCGGGAAGTTTCAGAACGGACAGATCAGCGCCGGGTCGGACATCCAGTTCAACGCCAGCGATTTTAAATTCACCCAAAGCACGATTCAAACCACCGGCGGAGAACTGGATTTCTCGGTGACCGATTCCTTGTCGGATGCCGGTCCCGGTTCGGGCAACGGCTTCACCTGCAGCTTCGGTTTCAATTTGTGGAGCAAGCCGGCGCTCGGCGATCTGCTGGGTTCCACCTTCACCAGCGTGGCCTACGGCGATACCGGGGTGTCGCACACCTGGGCCGGGAACAATTACGGCACCAGCAACAACGGTTACACTAACAACGTCGCCCTGGGAACCCTGCTGCTGTTCCCGCATGGGGACAATGTCTTCTATTTCACCGGCGCCGGCGCGAACAACGGTCTGTACGTGGATTACCTCGACCTGTCGCTGTTGGGTTCGAATTACCTCAGCGAATTGCAGATCGATACCAACCTGGTTATATATTACGCCGCCGCGGCCCTGGGCTTCACTCCGCCGCCAGCCGGGCCCGGCCTGCCGCCGCAGGAGCCCGAGGAGTACTTGGACGGCCAGTTCGGCGGGCATCTGCGCTGGGTCAAATCCTATGCGGGTCCGAACAGTTCGGTGGCGGTGGTCATCAACGGCCAGACTTACATCGTCAACAAAGCCTTGCGCTTCGCCACCACCATCGACTCGAATACCAATGGCATCCCCAATTACGCGGACCCGAATCCGTTCAGCGTCCCGCCGCCCTTCAGCACGTCGGTATTCACGCTCCAGTTCTCCCTGGTGCCGCCGGGCCAAATGATACCCAAGCTGAAGCAGACCAACCTGGCGCCGTCATCCGTCGTGGCGTTGTCCTGGCTGGCGGCCAGCAACCGGGTCTATACCGTCCAGTACACCACCAACCTGGCGCCGGCGGCCTGGAAGACCTTGGCGACCTACACCAACAAAACAACCACGAACCAGGTGCCTACGGTTTTGGATACCAACGCGCCGGTCGGAACCACCCGGCGGTTCTATCGGGTGGGTTACGGCCCGTAACGGACGCCGCGGGAATTGCGGCTGAAAATCGTGCCGTTGCGATAAGGCGTGAGTAAATCACCGCAGTATGCAGCCATTTTTAATGCCTTGATACCACAGGATGACATCATGAAAAACCAATCCCGCAGTATGTTCCAGTCTACGTCAGGAAAAGGGGTCGCCATTTTTTGCGTGTTTGTGATCTTGGGGGCAAGCGGCGCCCGGGCGGCAATGCAAACGCTGCGCGGGATGGTGCCGGCGGCCGTGGCGCATTTGCAGGCCGAAGGAACCGTTCCCGGCACGAATCGCCTGAACCTGGCCATCGGGTTGCCGTTGCGCAACCGGGAAGCGTTAACCGACCTGTTGCACGACCTCTATGATCCGGCCAGCCCCCAGTATCGCCGGTTCCTCACGCCCGAACAATTCGCGGAACGCTTCGGTCCCACCGAGCAGGATTACCAGGCGGTGATGGCTTTCGCCAAAGCCAATGGCCTGACCGTGACCGCGACCCATCCCAACCGCGTGCTGCTGGATGTGAACGGAACCATCTCCGATATCGAGAAGGCTTTCCACACCACGCTTCGGGTTTATCAGCATCCCAACGAGAAACGCACGTTCCATGCGCCGGACGTGGAGCCGTCGCTGGACCTGAGCGTGCCGGTGCTGCATATCAGCGGGCTGGATGATTTTTCGCTGCCGCGCCCGCGGATGACGGCGACCCAGCTGGTCAACGGACAAAACGCGGCGCCGAATGCGGGTTCCGGACCGATCGGCACCTATATGGGATACGACTTTCGGGCGGCTTACGCCCCGGATGTGAGCAATGACGGCGACGGTCAGGCCGTCGGGCTGCTGCAATTTGACGGCTACACCGCCGGCGACATCGCCTACTACGAAAACCTGGCCGGGCTGCCGAACGTGCCGCTGGTGAATGTGCTGGTCAACGGCGCCACCGGGTTGCCCAGCGGCAGCGGAGGAGAAATCGAAGTGTCGCTGGACATTGAGATGGCCATTTCCATGGCGCCCAATCTGAACAAAGTGATCGTTTACATGGCGCCCAACCCCAGTCCCTGGGTGGACCTGCTGAACCGGATGGCGACGGACAATCAGGCCAAGCAACTGAGCTGTTCGTGGTATCAACCCGGGGGGACGGCCAACGCGTTGACCGATCAGATCTTCCAGCAGATGGCGGTGCAGGGGCAGACCTTCTTCAATGCTTCCGGCGATTACGACGCCTATGTGGGGCTGATCGATTTCCCCGGTGACACGCCTTACATCACGCAAGTCGGCGGCACTACGCTGACGACGAGTGGTGCGGGGGGCGCGTACACTTCGGAAACGGCTTGGAATTGGGGCAATGGCATCGGCACCGGCGGCGGCATCAGCACGCAGTATCCCATTCCCACCTGGCAGACCGGCATCAGCATGACCGCCAATCACGGCTCGACCACCATGCGCAACATACCGGATGTGGCGCTGACGGCGGATAACGTCTTTGTGCGGGCCAATGGCAAAAGCTACAAGGTCGGTGGCACGAGTTGCGCCGCGCCGTTGTGGGGGGGATTTATGGCGTTGGTGAATCAGCAGGCGGTGGCCAGCGGCCAGACCCCGGTGGGTTTCCTCAATCCCGTCCTCACGACGCTGGGTTTGGGCTCGACCTACACCTCGGATTTTCACGACATCAAAACGGGCAGCAACACCAACAGCATCAGCCCCACCAATTTCTTCGCCGTTGTCGGCTATGACCTCTGCACCGGCTGGGGCACCCCCAACGGCCAGCACTGTATCAATGAAATCGCCGGGCTGCCTCCCCGGCTCGGCTTTATCGTGCTCAGCGTGAACCCGCCCTCGGATTCCGTCTTGCTCAAGTCCTTCGGGCAACCGATTTATGTGACGGTCAAGGACGTCTATGCGGTGACCAACGCCACGGTCACCGGTTCCATCCCGGGGGTGACGAACCTGACCTTCCTCGACAACGGCGTCGCGCCGGATGTGAAAGCCAATGACGGCATCTACAGCGCGTTGTTCCAGGTGCCGGGCGCGACCAATCCGCTGACGATGACCGTGACGGCGCTCGCCACCAACGAGATTGGCGCCACCAATATCGTCAATTACACCGTCGTCGGCGCGCCGGCGAACGACAACTTCACCAATGCCACGGCGATTCCTGCGGCCGGCGGCGTTTACCTGTCCAACAACCGGTTCGCCACGCTCGAACCGGGCGAGCCGCAGCACAACGCCGATGCCCGCGCCGGCGCCTCCCTGTGGTGGACCTGGAAGCCGACGAACAACACCAACGTTTATGTGAACACCATCGGCAGCGGCATTGAGAACGTTTTGGCGGTCTATACCGGCTCAACGGTCAGCAACCTGGTGCAGGTGGCCGCCACCAACAGCACCCTGGCCCAGTATCAGCCGGCGCGGCTCAAGTTCAACGCCCTGGCCAACACCACCTATCGCATCGCCGTGGCCAGTTGGAACTCAAACGTCGTGGGCACCGTCGCGCTCCAGTTGATTCCCGGCGGACAGCCCGACACCAACAAGCCGGTGGTGACCGTTGACAGCCCGTTGAGCGGCCTGACCGTGACCAACAATCTGGCCACCCTGGCCGGCACGGCGTCAGATCCCCAGCCCAATTCCAGCGGCCTTAACAAAATCCTGATCACGTCCTTCGGAATTGTGTTTACCGCCTCCGGGACAACCAACTGGACCGGCAACGCCCTGTTGCTCCCCGGACTGAACACGATCCAGGTCACGGCGGTGGACAATACCGGCAACTATTCCACCCCCGCGACGGTCCAGCTCTATTATTATGTCCAGAATCCCGTGAACGACTACTTTGCCGCCGCGCTGCCGCTCAACGCGCTGGTGCCCTCCTTTACGGGCATCTCCGGCCACGATGCGGTCAGCAACACCAACGCAACCAAGGAACTGGGCGAACCGGATCACGCCGGGAACGTGGGTGGCAAATCCGTCTGGTGGTGGTTCCAGCCGCCGTCGGATGGTGTGTTGACGCTCGACACCGCCGGCTCCAGTTTCGACACGCTCCTGGGCCTGTACACCGGCACCAACGTGGCCAACCTCACCGCCGTGGCCGACAATGATGATGCCTACTTCGGCGCGCCGGGCGGCTACAGCCGGCTCGACCAGGCCGTCCGGTCCAACCTGCTTTACCATATCGCGGTGGATGGTTACGGCGGGGCCTCCGGCAACGTCGTTTTGAACTATTCGTTCCAGCCCGCCACGCTGTATCATCTGACAACCAGCAGCACCGCCGGCGGCTCGGTGCAGGTGAGCACCACCAACGGGCTCGGCGGGGTGTTGGTTCTGCCGGGAACGGCGGGCGATTTTGCCGCCAACTCGCTCATCACCCTCACCGCCCAGCCCGCCGCGAATTACCAGTTTGATATCTGGAACGGGAGCTGGCTCTCCCTGTCCAATCCGGTCACCGGCGCCATCAATGGCAACCTGAGCCTCACCGCCAACTTCCGTCCGCTTGCCTTCACGGACGGATTCGAAAGCGGCAATTTGCAGCAACTGCCCTGGACGACCGCGGGGAATCTGCCCTGGTTTGTCCAGAGCAGTGTGGTCTCGGCCGGGCAATACGCCGCCCGCTCCGGCCTGATTACCAACAGCCAAAGCAGTTCCCTGATCCTGGCGACCAACTTCCACTCCGGCGCCGGGAGCTTCAGTTATCGGGTCAGTTCCGAGGCGAATTATGACTTCCTCAAATTCTACCTGGACGGCGTCCTGATGCAGCAATGGTCGGGCGAAGCCGGGTGGGCCACCTATTCCTTCTCGTTGACCGCCGGCTTCCACACTTTGATGTGGACTTACATCAAGGATCCGAGCAACAGCGGAGGGCTGGATGCTGCCTTCCTCGACAATGTCATCGTTCCGATCGTCGTCGCCACCAACAGCGTCGCCACCCCGATCCTGCAATACGTGAACCAGACCGGCGGCGGCGTCTTCCTGAACCTCTCCGGCCAGACCAACCAGCAGTATATCATTCAAACCTCGTCGAACTTGTTCACCTGGAAGGACGCCTCGACCAACATTCTTCTCGGTGGCTTCCTCCGGATGCCCGATACCTCGATGAGCACCAACCGGATCCAGTTCTATCGCGCCATGCTCGCGCCTTGAGCCAGGTCGCCGCGGCCGGCGCAACGGACGAGCCGGCGCCGGCGTCGGCAGCGCATGAACGATTCATGAAAATCTGCGGTCTGACCGGTGGCGTGGGCATGGGCAAGTCCACCGCCACCGAGTTTCTTCGCGCCCGCCGCGTGCCGGTCATCGATACCGACGAGCTGGCGCGCCAATTCACCCAGCCCGGCCAGGCGGCCCTCGCCGAAATTCAGGCCGCGTTCGGGCCGGGGGTGCTTTCCCCGGACGGCCGCCTGCGGCGCGACGAGCTGGCCCGCATCGTTTTCGCCGACGGCGCCGCGCGCCGGCAACTCGAGGCCATCCTCCACCCGCGCATTCGCGAAGGCTGGCAGACGCAGGTGGAAAACTGGCGCGGGGAAAATCAACCGCTCGCGGTGGTCGTCATCCCGCTCCTGTTTGAAACCGGGGCCGAACCGGCCTTCCACAAAATCATCTGCGTCGCCTGCTCCGCCGCCGCGCAGCGCGAACGGCTGCTCGCCCGGGGCTGGACCCCGGAGCAGATCCGCCAGCGCCTGTCGGCGCAGTGGCCGATTGACCAGAAAATTGCCCGGTCCGATTTCGTCATCTGGACCGACGGCGAGCTGGATGTCCATACCCGGCAACTCGAGCAGGTTCTGGCCGTTTTGTAGCGGCGCGCTCAGGTGGGGCGGGCCGTCCTCTGCCCGCTGCGGTTCCTTCCCCGGGAGCGCCGGCGTCCCGCCGGCTGGGATTGGTCGGACCACTGGTTTCAATGCGGACCAAATGGCTTGGCGCCTTGGCACCGGGTCGGTCTGCAGTGGGGAGCGCGGTCCTCAGCGCACCAGCCAGCTGAGGCGGCCGACGCTGCCGTGCCCTCTGACGCGCTATCGGCGTTCCGGAAGAATATTTCATTTTGCCACCCATCTGGTTAGACTGGGGGTGCATGATTCTGACGCCCGCTGAATTGCGCAGTCTGGTGGAACTCAAACACCGGTCGCCGCACACCCTGCTCGGCCTGCACCCGCTCGGCGACGGCTCCGGACTCGTCGCGCGCGCGTTCCTGCCCGATGCCGCCAGCGTGGAAGTCCAGCCGGTGCACGAGAAGAACCAGCCGCGATTCGCCTTGCAGCGTGTTCATGCCAGCGGGCTGTTCGAAGGCGTGACCCGATCCGCCCAGCGCGTTTACGCTTACGATCTGGTGGTCACCAGCCATTCGGGCCAAACCCGCCGCACGCGCGATGCCTTCTCCTTCCTCCCCACGCTCGGGGAATCGGATTTGTTCCTGTTTGGCAAGGGCGACGAGCGCCGGATTTACGAAAAGCTCGGGGCGCAATTGCGCGTCATCGATGGCGTGCCCGGCACCAGTTTCGCCGTCTGGGCGCCCAACGCCCAACGGGTCAGTGTCGTCGGCGATTTTAACCGTTGGGATGGCCGCTTTCATCCGCTGCGGCTGCTGGGCGCGTCCGGCGTGTGGGAGATCTTCATTCCGGGCGTCGGGGTCGGCGCCCATTACAAGTTTGAAATCCGCGACGCGCACGGCCACATCAAATTGAACACCGATCCGTTTGGATTCTTCTTTGAAGTGCCGCCCAAAAACGCCGCCATTGTCTGGAACCCCCGGTCCTTCCGCTGGAACGACGCGGCCTGGCTGCAACAGCGGAGACGGAGCGATGCCCTGCGTTCGCCGATGAGCATCTACGAGGTCCATGTCGGTTCCTGGCGGAAGAAGTCGGCCAGTGAATCCTGGAGCTACCGCGAGCTGGCCGAACCGCTCGTGCTGTACGCCCGGCGCATGGGCTTCACGCACGTCGAGTTTCTGCCCGTGGCCGAGCACGCCTTTTATCCTTCCTGGGGCTATCAGGTCACCGGCTTTTATGCCCCCACCAGCCGCTATGGCACCCCGGAGGACTTTCAATATCTGGTGAATGCCCTGCATGAAGCGGGCATCGGCGTGATCGTGGACTGGGTGCCGGCGCATTTTCCGCGCGACGACTGGGCGCTGGCGCGGTTTGACGGCACCGCCCTGTTCGAGCACGAGGACCCCCGCAAGGGGGCGCACCAGGACTGGGGCACGCTCATTTTCAACTATGGCCGGAACGAGGTGAACAATTTTCTCGTGGCCAACGCCCTGTTCTGGCTGGACTGCTTTCACATCGATGGCCTGCGCGTGGACGCCGTGGCCTCGATGCTGTACCTCGACTATTCGCGCAAAGCCGGCGAGTGGGTCCCCAACCAGTACGGCGGGCGCGAAAACCTGGAAGCCATCGAATTTCTCCGGAAGTTCAATCACCTCACCCATACTGAATTTCCCGGGGTCATCACCATCGCCGAGGAATCCACCGCCTGGCCCCAGGTCACGCGGCCGCCCTACCTCGGCGGCCTGGGGTTTTCCTTCAAATGGAACATGGGCTGGATGCACGATACCCTGGGCTACTTCCGGCGCGATTCCATTTACCGCAAATATCACCAGAACGATCTCACCTTCGCGATGCTCTATCATCACCACGAGAATTTTGTTTTGCCGTTGTCCCATGACGAGGTCGTTCATGGCAAGCGCTCGCTGCTGGGGCGGATGCCGGGAGACGACTGGCAACGGTTCGCCAACCTGCGGGCCCTGCTGGCCTATCAATGGCTGTTCCCGGGCAAGAAATTGCTGTTCATGGGCGGCGAATTCGGCCAGAGCGCCGAGTGGAACGAAAACGGCCAGCTCGACTGGTGGCTGCTGGATGCCGGGCCCTACCATCGCGGCCTGCAAAAATTTGTCGAGGACTTGAACCGGCTCTATGCCGCGTCCCCGGGTTTATGGCAGGGAGATTACGACCACGGCGGGTTTTACTGGATCGACTGCGCCGACCGGGAGAACAGCGTGCTGTCCTTCGTCCGCCAGACCGCCGATGGCGGAAATCCGTCAGTCGTGATCCTGAATCTCACCCCCGTGGCGCGGGAGCATTACCACCTCGGCCTGCCGCGGGGCGGAATGTGGCGGGAGGTCTTGAACAGCAACGCCGCGATTTACGGCGGCAGCAACACCGGGAATGCCGGAGGGGTGACCGCCCAGCCGGGTCCCTCGCACGGTCACGAACACGCGGCGGATTTTTTTCTGCCGCCGCTGAGCGTGGTGGTCTTTCAGCCCGTTTGAGAAGCCGGCTTCGACTGTTTCAATGCGCCGGCGCCGGCGCCGTGATTTTCTGCACGTTCAATCTTCGCTCGTGATAATCCACGATGCGGTTGAAAATCACTTCGCGGCCTTCGAGGTGCCAGTCCAGGTCGCGCGCGAACCAGTAGCCTTCCGGGGTCCGCGTGCGGGTAAATTCGTAGGTGAACTTCCACACCGCGCCGACGAGGCCGCCAAGGACATTGACCTGCTTGGTCAGATGCAATTGGGCCTGGGCGATGGCGTAGTCCGCCTCGTCCACCCAGACGCGGCCGGCGGCCTTGTTGATGAACTTGTCGGCCAGGCTGTTCACCGGCAGATTATCGCTGGCCGGTTTGAAATCCACCACGTAGGACGGCCGGCCGTTCACCAGCTCCCGCCCCACCAGCGTAAGCTGAAACCGCTTTACCAGGTTCGGAATGGAATAGTCCTTCACCTTCAGCGCCTTGCCGCGGATGTTGGAGTGAGTCTCCGAGACCGGTTCATCCTTCTCGGGCGGCGGGTCCGGCGGTTTGGGGGACGTAAGTTGGCCGGCTTTGGCGGCTTTGGCGGCCCGGCGCTCCGGCCGGTTTTCGAAGCTGCTTTTTTCCCGGCGGCTCTTCAATTCGCCCTTGCTGTTGCGGTATTCCCAGGTCCGCGTCCGGGTGTATTGATAATGCATGTTGAACAGGTCGTCGTTCTTGTCTTCCTGGTTGACCGCGCGGTCCACCACCTTCTGCAGCAGGAAGTCCACCGACGGCAGCGGCTTCGCGTCCGTCGGGCTGGCGGTGTTGGTTTGCGCCGGCGCCGGCCGCGCCAGTGAAAGCAAAATGGCCAGGCTCAGACAGGTTGATTTCATCAAGGCATTGGACGTAAGAACCGGTGATTTTGTTTCAACAATGTCGGAACTGGCTGTCGCCTAAATGATTAGGCTGCCATGTCCCAACTGCGGCTTTGCGGGGCGCCGGCTTTTCAATAAGCTCTTGCCGTGAAGCTGATTTCCTGGAACGTCAACGGCCTGCGCGCCGTGCTCCGCAGGAATTTCCTGGATTTTCTCGACGCCGAGAAGCCCGACGTTTTGTGCCTGCAGGAAACCAAGTGCCGCCCGGAGGACGTCGAGCAGCTCTGGCCGGCGGAATATGCGACCTGGTGGAATTGCGCCGAAAAGAAGGGCTACTCCGGCACGGCCCTCTTTTCAAAAACCCGGCCGCTGAAAGTCACGCCGCACCTGGGGGTGGCCGAGCACGACCGGGAGGGCCGGGTGCTGGCCGCCGAGTTCGCCGATTTCTTTCTCGTAAACGTCTATGTGCCCAACGCCAAGCGCGATCTTTCCCGGCTGGCCTACCGCCAGAAATGGGACGCTGATTTTTTGCGTTACCTGAAAAAACTGGAGCGGCAAAAGCCGGTGATTTTCTGCGGCGACCTCAACGTGGCGCACACGGAGATCGATCTCGCCAACCCGAAGGCCAACGTCCACAACCACGGCTTCACTCCGGAGGAGCGCGCCGGCTTCAGCGCGTTCGTCAAGGCCGGGTTCCTGGACACGTTCCGCGAGTTTGAAAAAGGCGGGGGCCATTACACGTGGTGGAGCCAGATGGGCGGCGCGCGCTCCCGGAACATCGGCTGGCGTCTCGACTATTTTCTCATTTCAAAATCCCTGCGCCCGCGACTCAGGCGCGCGTTCCTCCGGCCGGATGTGGAGGGCTCCGATCATTGTCCGGTCGGCATCGAACTGGGGTGACCGCGTGCGTGGCGAGCCCGGCCCGGGCGGGCGCAACCGAATTTTGGTAATTTGCGTTGCAGCAGCCCGGCACCAGGCCTAAGCTCGCCTTACGGCTTCGCCGTTTCATCGTTGCCATGAGAATTCTTCTCATCAGCCCGCAAACGCCCGACACGTTTTGGAGTTTCAAACACGCTGTCCGCTTTGTGTCCCGCAAGGCGTCCATGGCGCCGCTCGGCTTGCTCACGGTCGCGGCCATGCTCCCGCCGGAATGGGAACTCAAATTGGTGGACTTGAATGTGAGGCGGCTCAAGGACGAGGACCTGCGTTGGGCGGATTACGTGATGCTGGGCGCGATGCTGGTGCAGAAGGAGTCCGTCCACGAAATCATGGCGCGCTGCTCCGCGCTGGATAAAACCGTCATTGCCGGCGGGCCGCTGTTCACCACCGGCCACGAAGCGTTCCCGGACATCCGGCACTTCGTGCTGGGCGAAGCCGAGGACTTGATGCCCCGGGTTGTGGCCGACCTGCAAAGCGGGCGGTTGCAGCCCGTTTATCGGTGCACCAGCCGGCCGGACATCACCCGGACGCCGCCGCCGCGCTGGGATCTCATCAACTTCCGGCATTATGTGACGATGTCCGTGCAGTTCTCGCGCGGGTGCCCCTTTGATTGTGAATTTTGCGACATCATCGTTATGAACGGGCGCGTGCCCCGCACCAAAACGCCGGCGCAGTTGATTGCCGAACTGGACGCGCTGCGCCGGTGCGGGTGGAAGGACATGGTGTTCATCGTGGACGACAATTTCATCGGCAATCGGCAGCGGACGAAGGCGCTGCTGCAGGCGCTGATCGAGTGGCGGCAACGCACGCGGCCCGGCATCGGCTTTCTCACCGAGGCGTCCGTGAATCTGGCCGATGATCCGGAGATGTGCGCGTTGATGGTGGCCGCCGGGTTCAAGAAGGTCTTCGTGGGCATCGAGACGCCTTCGGTCGAGGCGCTGGCGGAATGTCACAAAGTGCAGAACCGGAACCGCGATCTCGTGGCCGCCGTGCAAACGCTGCAGCGCGCCGGACTGGAGGTCATGGGCGGGTTCATCGTGGGCTTCGACAGCGACAAGAGCGACATCTTCAAGCGGCAGTTTGAGTTCATCCAGCGCTCCGGCGTGGCGACGGCGATGGTGGGGTTGCTGACGGCGCTGCCGCAGACGCGCTTGTGGCAGCGGTTGAAGCGCGAGGGGCGGCTGGAAGTCGAAAGCTCCGGCAACAATTCCGATGCCACGCTGAACTTCAAGCCGAAGCTGAACCGCGACTTCCTGCAATCCGGCTACCGCGAACTGGTGAAGAAACTTTACGAGCCGCGCAATTATTACCAGCGCATCCGAACGTTTCTCCAGAGCCATCGTCCGACCGGCCCGCGCCTGCGCCTGTCGCGCGCCGATCTCATTGCGTTTCTGAAGTCCTTCTGGGTGCTGGGCGTCTGGCACCGGGGGCGGGTGGGATATTGGCGGCTGTTCTGGGGCACGCTCCTCCGGCGGCCGCGCCAGTTCCCGCACGCCATCGAACTGGCCATCCTCGGCTACCACTTCCGCCGCGTGGCCAACTCCCTGCGGGCGCCCGCCTCCCGCAAACGGTGAGGCGGCGCGGTGGAAAACACGGCGTTTTGAAACCGCCGGAAACGACCGCCTTCGCTTGCCTCGGCGCACTGGGCATGGCTTAATGCCTTTGATGGCCAAACCAATCAAATCACAATGGGACTTCGGTGAGCTGTTTCCGGCCGAGGCCACCCGCCAGGTGCTGACGGTCAGTGAACTCACGACCCAGGTCAAACGCCTGCTGGAAAAACAGGTCGGCTCAGTCTGGGTCATCGGCGAGATCACCAACCTGCGCGCCCAAGCCTCCGGCCACATGTATTTCACGCTCAAGGATGCCGGGGCGCAATTAAGCTGCGTCCTGTTCCGCGGTGAAACCGTCGCCCATCGCGAGCTGTTGGAGGACGGCCGGAAAGTCCTGTTGCAGGGCGACCTAACCGTGTACGAGGCGCGCGGCCAGTACCAACTCATCGTCCGGTCGGTCGAGTTGCAGGGCATCGGCGCGCTCCAAATTGCCTTTGAGAAGCTCAAGCAAAAGCTGGCGGCCGAAGGACTGTTCGCGCCGGAACGGAAACGGCCGCTGCCAAAATATCCGCAACGCGTCGGTCTGGTCACGTCGCCGACGGGAGCGGCCATCCGGGATGTTCTGCACGTCGTTCAGCGGCGGAATCCGGGTTTGGAAATCATCCTCGCTCCCTGCCGCGTGCAGGGCGAAGGCGCTGCGGCGGAAATTGCCGCCGCCATCCGGCTGCTGAATGAATTCAATTCCGCCATCCGCATTCCGCCATCCGCAATTGACTTGATTCTCCTCACCCGCGGCGGCGGCAGCCTCGAAGATCTGTGGGCGTTCAATGAAGAAGTCGTGGCCCGGGCGATTTTTGAGTCGGCCACCCCGGTCGTGTCGGCGGTCGGCCACGAGATTGATTTCACCATCAGCGATTTCGTGGCCGACGTGCGCGCGGCCACCCCCAGCGCGGCCGCGGAGATCATCACGGAAGACGTTTTTGCCAGCCGCGAATTTGTGGCGGGTGTCCCGGAGTTGCTGCGGCGGCGGGTGCGGCAGCAATGGGAGCGCGCGACCGGCGATTTACACGAGGCGGGTGGTCGACTGGGGAGGTTGCACCCGCGGCGCCGGTTGAACGAGGCGATGCAACGGCTGGACGATTTGCAGACAGGCTTGCGGCGCGGCCTGCAGCGCGGGGTCAAAGAGCGGCTGATGGCCCGGCAAAATCTGGGGGAGCGACTCGGGCGAGTGCGCCCCGCCCGGTGGTTGAAGCAGCGGCGCGAGTCGCTGGATCTGAATCGGCGGCGACTGCTGGAACGGGTACAGGCGCATTGGCAAGACGTTCGCAATCGTCTTGCCACCGCCGACGCGCGATTGCGTTTGCTTGGTCCGGAACAGGTGCTGGCCCGCGGTTACTCCATCACGAGGGATGCCGCCACCGGGAACGTCATCCGGCGCGCCCGGGACGTAAAGCCGGGACAACGCCTGCGGACGCGGGTCCAGGAAGGCGAAATTTCCAGCCGGGCGGGGAACTAATCCAAGCGGGTTCGCGGAACAGCGGCCTACACCGTCAATTACTGCTGGGCGGCAGCCCGGTAGAATTTTTGCGGCGCAGCCGGGATGGAATCGGTATAAACGAAGGGCGAGGCGTTGGTGAAGACCGGGGTCCAGTTCGCTGCCGCCAGGTTGGTCGAGGTCAGGACAACGTAATCTGCACCGCTGCTGCCGCTGACCGCGAGACTGAACTGGCCGTCGATAAAAGCAACCGGGGTCAGCACCGCCGGCGCGGCCGCGATGTAGGAAATGCCCGTGACACTCACCATGTCAAACCGGGTCGTGCCCGAGCTGGCGTAGGTACTGCCGGTGCCGGCGGCAACATAGCCCGCCGTGCCCGAGCCGGTGGCGGTGCTTTGAAATTCGGCGACGATCCGGAAGATAAAATTGGAGTTATTGCCCACTCCGGGCGTTGCCGATAAATCATTGGTAAAGGCATAGAAATTCGTCGCCAGCGGCAGCGTCACGGCGGTTGGATAATCCGTGAAGCTTGCGCCGCTGTTGGTCGAATAGCGGAGGCGGAAATATTTGCCGCCGGTCTTGCTGGATTGCTGGCTCCAGCTCACGAGGATGTTCTGGAGCCCCGCCGTGCTGACGGCGAACTGCACCCCCGCCGTCAGGTTGTTGCCGCTGGCCGGATAACTGGTCGTGTTCCAGGCGCTGTTGTCGGTCGAGCCGGCCGGGTCCAGCGTCGTGTTGCCGGTCGCGAAGCCCGAGCCGTTCGCCGTGACGCCGCCGACCATTGAAGCCGTGCCGCTGCCCAGGGAGGGCGCGGTGGAACCGGTGGTGGTATCGCTATCCGGCGTGACGCTGTTGAAATTCCATTGGGCGAAGACGGCCGGGTTGGTGAACAGCACCGTGAGGGAGGCGGGCGAACTGGTCACGCTGCCGGCGACGTTGGTGATGACCACGGAATAATTCCCCGCATTCGTGAGCTGGACATTGGCCAGCAGGAAGGGGTTGGTGACCGCGCCGGAAATGTTCGAGCCGTTGAAGAGCCATTGATAGCCCAAGGGCGGCGTGCCGGTGGCGGTCACACCGAGGGTGGCGGTTTGTCCGACGAGGACGGCCTGGCTCTGCGGCGGAGTCGTTACGGCGGGCGGCGCATTGGTCAGCAACAAAACGGCGTTGGAACTGGTGGCGCTGCCATAGAGGTTCGTGACCATGACCGAGTAAATGCCGTTGTTCGCCAGTTGCGCGTTGACGAGCACCAGCGGGTTCGTGGTGGCCCCGTCGATGTTCGTGCCGTTGAACTGCCATTGCCAGGCGAGCGCGCCGCTGCCGCTGGCCCGGGCGTTGAAGGTGATGGTGGCGCCGGCCGCGTTCGTCTGGCCTTGCGGCTGAGTGATGATGGCCGGCGGATTGGTGCCGGTATCGATCCCGGCGGGAATTGAAAAATCCTTCAGCACGGCCATGTGCTGGGCCAGGCCGGAGTCGGCGGATTGCACCGGGCTGAAATCGCTTAAGTTGCTGTAAACGCGCGAATCGAACACCAAACCGGCCGGGTAGGTATGCGTTGGGAAAAGCGTGGCGGTCTCGAGGTTGGTGAGCGAAAAAGCGGGCAGCACGTAATCGTGCGGATGATTGCGGTTCTGGCTGGTGTCGGAATTGCCGACGTCGTCAACGGGAATGGGATTGTCGCTGAGGAAACTCTTGAACGTGGGCATGGCGGGCGATTCGGTCCGGGTGTCGGTGTTGAAATCGCCGGCGACCACGACCCACGCGTTGGCGGGAAAGCTGGCCTGAATCAATGCCTTCAGGTTTGCCGCTTCCGTTCCGCGGGCGGTGGCTGAGGTCGTCAACAGATGCACGCTGACCACGTAAAGATCGTTCGTGCCGGGCAGATCGATTTGGGCCCAGGCAAACCCGCGATTGGGGCTGCTCATGGCCGTGTCGGTCCAGGAACCGGAGGCGACAATCGGATAGCGGCTGATGATGCCATTGGGGATGTCGCCGCCGCCGTTGTAAGGTTCGCGGTAATAAACGAAATTGGTTCCAAACGCGGTGTCCACCATCGAGCGAAAATCGGATGCGGTGTTGTTGCTGTAATTGAATTCCTGGATGGCGACGATGTCCGGCTGGAGTCCCTGGAAAATCCGGATGGCAAATGGCTCATACGTTTGGGAGTTGCCATTGAGGTTGGCGGCCATGATCCGGACCGTGACATTGCTTTGGGCCGGCGCCAGGCTTGAAAAAAGCATCGCGCCGAGGAGCACGAGGCGTCCGGCGCGACTTACGGCCTGTGATATAAACAACATGAACAAACAGTACTCTAATTATGCACAGGATATTATAAACGCAAGCCGGGATTTCACGATGATTGCGAACTGGACGTCCGCCGGATTTCCTTTTAGTCTTGTCCCGTGCCAAATCCGTCAAAAAGCGCGGGAGCCGGTGCCCCCGCCAAAAACCTGCCGTTCGAAGAGGCGCTCAAACGGCTGGAGAGCGTCGTCCAAACCATGGAATCCGGCGATCTGCCCCTGGAAGCCCTGCTGGCCCGGTACGAAGAGGGAACCCGGCTGGTCAAAATCTGCCAGGAGAAGCTCGCGGAGGCGGAACTGAGGATCCAACAACTGGAAAAGGGCGGGACGGGAGAGATGAAACTGAAACCATTTGAGGGGGAAAGAGAATGAGTTAAATCGTGATTGGTTAACTGAGTGGGGCTGGCACTTTGCCTTGACAACCTGCCGGTTTAGCTTTTTTAACCCGTTACTCATTTGGCTGATTAAACCAACAACTATGAGCCGATATCTTGACATGGTGGACGGGCCCGCGCACGTGAAGAAACTCACGCTGCCGCAATTGCAGGAACTGGCCGGGGAAATCCGGCAGGAGTTGATCGCCGGCCTCGCCAAGAGCGGCGGGCACCTCGGACCGAACCTCGGCGTGGTGGAATTGACCATTGCCCTCCACCGGGTCTTCAACACGCCTAGGGACAAATTCGTCTGGGACGTGAGCCATCAGGTGTATGTCCATAAAATCCTCACCGACCGCAAGAGCCGCTTCCGCACCATCCGGCAGACCGACGGCCTGAACGGCTTCGCATTGCGCACGGAAAGCCCGCATGATTGTTACGGCGCTGGCCACGCCGGGACGGCGCTGTCCGCCGCGCTGGGCATGGCCGCGGCGCGGGACAAGCTGGGCACCAACGAGCACATCGTCTGCATTTTCGGAGACGCGGCGCTGACGAACGGCATTTCCTTCGAGGCGCTCAATAACATCGGCCACACCACCAAGCGCTTCATCGGCATCTTGAACGACAATGAGTGGAGCATCGCCAAAAACGTGGGCGCGGTTTCCAATTACCTCAACAAACTCATCACCCACCCCCGCTACAACAAGCTGGCCACCGATTTTCAGAATTTCCTGCGCCGGTTTCCCAAGGGCGACGTGGCGCTGAAGCTCGCCCGCAAGGCCGAGGAAGGTTTCAAGGGCGCCATCACCGACGTCGGTTTGCGGCAGACCGGCAGCCCGGTGGACATGGATGGACGCGGCGGCTACGGCAGCCCGATCCTTTTTGAAGAGATGGGATTGCGCTACCTCGGCCCGATCGACGGGCACGATCTGCCGCTGGTCATCAGCACGCTGGAATTTGCCAAGACCTGCGACCATCCGATTGTCATTCACCTGCTCACGCAAAAGGGCAAGGGCTTTGAGGCCGCGCTCAAATCGCCGGAAAAGTTCCATGGCACCGGGCCGTACGATGTGCAGACCGGTGATTCCCTGCCGGTCAGGGCCGGCACGCCGCCGAATTATCAGGACGTCATGGGCCAGACGCTGGTGAAATTGTGTCAGAAGGACAACACCCTCGTGGGCATCACCGCCGCCATGCCCAGCGGCACGGGCTTGAAACATCTGGAAAAGGCCATGCCGGAGCGATACTACGATGTCGGCATCGCCGAGGAACACGCCGTCATTTTTGCCGCCGGCATGGCCACCATGGGCTTCCACCCGGTCGTGGCGATCTATTCCACTTTTCTGCAGCGCGCCTACGACTGCATTCAGCACGACGTTTGCCTTCAGGATCTGCCGGTAATTTTCTGCATGGACCGCTCCGGGCTCTCGGCCAACGACGGCCCGACGCATCACGGGCTGTTCGACATCGCTTATCTGCGCTGCCTGCCCAACGTCATTGCCATGGCGCCGAAGGACGAGGATGAGCTCGTGGACATGATGTTCACGGCGACGCATCAGCAACATCCGACTTTTATTCGTTACCCGCGCGGGACCGCGGAAGGGGTGCTGGTCAAAGACCAGCCGAAATTGCTTGAGATCGGCAAGGCCGAAGTCATCCAGAATTTTTCCGGCAATGGCTGGCGCAAGGTCGCGCTGTTTGGCCTGGGCCCGATAAACACCCTGGCTCGCCAGGCCGCCGCCCAACTGGCGGGGGAGGGATTCGATTGCGCCGTCATCAACCCGCGCTTCACCAAGCCGCTCGACGCCGGAACACATGAATTTTTCGGCAAGGCGGCCGACCTGGTGGTAACGCTGGAAGACCATGCGCTGATGGGCGGCTACGGTTCGGCAGTGCTGGAACTCTTCAGCGAAAAGGGCGTGAGCACGCCCGTGGTACGGATCGGCTGGCCGGACCAGTTCATCGAGCACGCCACCACCCAGAACGAACTCCGCCAGAGACACGGCTTGAGCGTCGAGAACGCCGTGGCCAAAGTGAAGGCCCATTTTGCCGAAGCTCCCGCGGCGATGCCCAAGCTGATTGAAGTGGCGTGATCTGTGTCGTCTTCGCCTGAAATGGAAAGCCGGGAAGCAAGACCGGGAGTTGCCCACTCTTTCCTTGATTTTCCCGGTTTTGAACCCGACCCTGATTGCATCAAGACTTTGAAAATCATAAATCATCAATCGTAAATCGAGAATTGCATTATGGCTTACAAGGACGTCACGCCGCCGGCAGGCGAAAAAATTTCGATCCAGAACGGCAAACTCAGTGTGCCGGACCATCCTGTCGTCCCATTCATCCGCGGCGACGGGACCGGCCCCGACATCTGGGCCGCGAGCGTGCGCGTGTTCGATGCGGCGGTGCAAAAGGCCTATGGCGGCAAACGGAAGATCGCTTGGTTTGAGGTGTTTGCCGGTGAGGAGAGTTTCAAAAGGTTCAACAACTGGCTTCCGGACGACACCGTCGAGGCGTTCAAGGAATATCTGGTCGGCATCAAAGGGCCGCTCACCACCCCCGTCGGCGGCGGCATCCGCTCACTGAACGTGGCGCTCCGCCAGATGCTCGACCTCTACGTCTGCCTGCGCCCCGTGCAGTGGTTTAACGGCGTGCCGTCACCCGTGAAACACCCGGAGAAGGTGGACATGGTCATCTTCCGGGAAAACACCGAGGACATCTATGCGGGCATCGAGTACGCCGGCGGCACACCCGAAGCCCAAAAGGTCCTGGATTTCGTGGCGAAGGAATTTCCGAAGGATTTCAAAAAGGTGCGCTTTGGCACCCGCCCCGCCGCCGAGGAATTCTGGAAATCCGTCGGCGCCAAGGATTTTCCGAGCGACGTGAAGGTCGGCATCGGCATCAAGCCGGTGAGTTACAGCGGCAGTGTGCGACTGATTCACAGCGCCATCGGCTACGCCATCAAATTCAAACGCAAGAGCGTCACGCTGGTCCACAAGGGCAACATCATGAAATTCACCGAAGGCGCCTTCCGCGACTGGGGCTACGAAGTGGCCAAGAAGTATTTCGGGGCGGTGGAGATGGATGGCGGGCCGTGGTGTAAAATTCCCGAAGGCAAGCCCGGCGCCGGGATCATCATCAAGGACGCCATCGCCGACATCACCCTCCAGCAGGTGCTCACCCGCCCGGCGGATTTCGACGTCATCGCCACGCTGAACCTGAACGGTGATTATTTGAGCGACGCGCTGGCGGCGCAGGTGGGCGGCATCGGCATTGCGCCCGGCGGCAACATCAATTACATCAGCGGCCACGCGATCTTCGAGGCCACCCACGGCACCGCGCCGAAATACGCGAACAAGGACGTCGTCAATCCCGGTTCGGTGGTGTTGAGCGGCGAGATGATGCTGCGCTACCTGGGCTGGACGGAAGCGGCCGACTTGATACTGAAAGGATTGAACGGCGCCATCAGCAGCAAGCGCGTCACCTACGACTTCGCCCGTTTGATGGACGGGGCCACGGAAATCAAGTGTAGCGAGTTTGGCTCAAACATCATTTCCCACATGTGATTTGGCCGACGAGCGAAATCGCGCCGTAGCGTTGGCAAAGGCGGATATTCGCAGTTCGGCGACAACATCATTGCGAATATCTGGTGCGGACCAGGCTCCCCGCCGGGTTTTATCCGAAACCAGGCGCGCCGGAAAACTCCGGCTCGCTGTTTTGCGGTTCGGACCAAATTACTGCGTCAAGAGCCGGATGAATCCCTGCTTGGATGGGCTGAACAAGGACAACGGAACGGAAAGAGTCTTCGGGTTGCCATCGCCGGGAACATTCGTATAAGTCTGCCAGGTTCCCGACACCAGATTCGTGCGGTACAACACGGTGTGGGTGAAGCCGGATTGCGACGGGAAGGAGAACTGGAAGCTGCTGCCGCCTGACAGGTGTGGATTTGTCAGTTGGATCGGCAACGATCCGGCAGTGACGACAAACTGGAACGAGGCCGTGGAATGCAAATTAACCTGGGTGCCCCAAGAGTAAACCTGATGCTGGGCATCGTCCACCGGAACCGAAAAGGTGATGCCCGGAAAGTTATTGGAAATGGATTCGAGGTAGAGCTGGTTGGTACCCGCGGTCAGGAGCGGAGGCGCGGGCCAATTGGTGGCCGTGCCGGCGAGGTTCGTACTGCCGCCGCCGGTAAAGGCCGGAAATGATGAAACGCTGATAAACGTGGATGAAAAATTTGTCGGGCCGGACCATTGGAATGGAGTATTCGCAGGGACATTGACCGCATTGTTGGTGGGGACAAGAAACCTGATCGGCGCCAGGAAGTTGGTGGTCAGTCCATTGACGGATACGCTGAAATGGAACTGGCGTTCATTGGGCATGCCTTTGTTGATGGAGAGGGTCCAGAGGCCGTTGGTAAATTCGTTGATCAACTGGTCAAGTGAACTCAAGATATACGAATACGAACCGCCGTTACCCCCCCCGCCTTGATCGGCCTGACCGCTGAACATCGCGTTGGGCGATTGTATGCTGTTGGTCGTGCTGCCGGTGGCCGCCGGTATGACCGAGTTGAATGAAGGAAAGGCAATGAAAATGTCACCAAACGTCGGATCCTGCTCCCGATAAATGTCCACGCTGATGTCCGCCGACACCGGGCTGGTGTCGGGTGGGGTGAACACAACCTGATCCAGGAAACCCGCTTGATCGGGGTCCACATCGCCATTGGCATAAACCGTCCACTGCAAGGTGTGCTGTCCCGGAGGAATGCTGATCGGGCCGCCGGTGGAAACTTCAATGGATTGCCAGTCATTGCCGCCACCGTAAAGATCGGCGATGTCGTTGGTGTAAGGATCATCAATGGAAAATTCGTAGTCGAGGCTTTGGCTGGGATCGTTATCCACGGTTGACCAGTAAAAAGTGAGCGTTCCCGGGCCGGTGACCGTGGCGGAAAGGGTGCTGACCTGGTAACCGCTGATGACGCCGCTTTGCGCCGCGGACGGCGAGCCGTTGTAGGTGTTGGTGGTTTCAATGAACCAGTTCGCGTCGCCGCTGGTGGTCACGATCAGGTTGGTGGCGCCGATGGCCGAGGCCAGGGTGGGGATGTTGCTGCTGGCAGCGAGGGCGGCCACATCTGCGGCTGACAGGTTGGTTGAATAAATCCGCACGTCATCCACCAGCCCGCTGTACTGATAATAACCGCCGGCAACCGAGATATATCCCTGCGTGATGACCGGATCCGTGATGCCGGTGTCCGTCGCTTCCAGGTTTCCGTCCACATAAAGCTTCATCAGGCCGGTGGACTGCTCGCGGGTCGCGGCGAGGAAATGATATTGGCCGTCATTGACCGACGTGGTCGAATGCAGCGTGATGGTTCCGGGTCCATCGAAGGCCACGACGGTGAAAGCCGCCTTGTCGCCGGTGATGGACAGGGGGATGGTGCAATGGTTGTTGTAATCCGCGGCGGCAAAGAAAATGGGCAGGCCGAAATAGGCGTTCGCGTTCTCGGTGCTGACGGAATTGGTGGTTTTGACCCAGGCGGTTACGGAGAAATTTCCGGACAGGGCATTGGACAGGTTAAGATAGGCGGGGTCGTACTGGGTAAAACAGAACGAGGTGTTGCCGAAGTATTGCCGGGCATAAGTCCCGGAAGCGGCATCGGTGCTGGGCACGTCATTTGTGGGGCCGATGACGGTGCTGCAGTCCGGGTTATTGCCGTTGCCTGAGCTGTCCGCACCGGGGGAATTGGTGGCTTCAAAGTCGTAGCGGGCCACCAGATAAAAATCCAGGGGACTGGCCGGCTGGCCGACGGTGAATTGAATGCCCTGGCTGGTTTCCATTTGCGCGGTGGAAATCCAGCCGGAAATCGCCTGTCCGCCGACGGTGTTCGTGGGCGTGGCAGCGACGACGGTGGCGGTCAGATTGCTGTCGTAGTACACCGTAAAGTTATTGGTCCCGTTCGGCAGGAGGACCGAAGGAGTCCAATTGGTGACGCCAGGAGCAATCGTGGTGGAGTCGACGTAGTTCCAATAACCATTCGTATCAACCCAATAATCCCAAACCTGCGCGCCCACAGCCCAATTGGTGGGGCCGGTCCAGGTAAACTGGGGCAGGTCGCTGACATACTGCTGGTTATTGGCGGGATAGGTGATCGCAGCATACGCGCCAAAGACGTTGCTCGTCAGGCCGGTGACCGAGATGTTGAATTTGAAATGATTGGTCGCAGTGGCATTGGTGACCCAGATCGACCACGGTTGGTTCGTGATGCCATACAGGAAGGCGTCAAAGTCGTGATAATAATTGCCTCCGCCATTGGTGTAATCGAAACTCGTGGCGGTGGTGTGATAGAACAGGTGGGAACCGTTGGTCGGAATCTGCCACGAAGCGATCTCATAATCCCCGACCGGGAAGGCCGGAGGCGTCGTGTTCGTGTTCAACCAGGGGTAAAAATAGTAGCCATACTGGTCGTGATACAAGTGCACGTCCACGGTCAATCCGGCTTGCGCAGCGGGAGCGAACCATAAGTGCGCGGCGGCAGTTAAAAAGCACAGGAGCGATGACCGGAATAAAATGCCACGGGTAAGCGTTTTCATAAAATGGCTGTTTCAGGTTGGAAGGGTTCAATCTGCGCGCGAAAATCCTTTTTCTTCACACCAAGGTTCCATTGTTTTTGATTATGATTCTGAAACCCAAACCGCCCCGCTGCATTGAATACACTCACAGTTAATATGAATCAAGCGAATAATTCGTTGCGGTGTCGAAAAACCAGGACCAGTCTTTCAATCCCGGCCGCACGCCGGAAATCTGCCGGAAAACGTTTTTCCGAAACAGGGTTGTC
>DATJOW010000116.1:0-7239 GCA_035506715.1 Candidatus Acidiferrum sp.
AAAGAAAACTAAGCCAGCTCCTCTGATGTCTGATATCCGTGTCCATCCGCGTTTATCCGTGGTTGAAAACGCTTCAAGTCCAGCAGCGGTTTTACTTTTTCGGCAATAATCGCCTCACACCGCGCGACCTCATCCTGGCGCAATTTCAGATAATCGTCGGCGATGGTCTGCAGATCGTCAATGTTGTAGAGATAAACGTTCTCCAGAAAGTTCACCTCGGGATCAATGTCGCGCGGCACGGCGATGTCAATCAACAGGAGCGGCCGGTGATGCCGCGCCTTCATCAGCGGCTCCAACCGCGCGCGGTCCAGGATGTGATGCGGCGCGGACGTGCTGCTGATGGCGATGTCAATCCTCTGGAATTCCGCGCCCCAATCGTCGAACGGCACCGCGCGGCCGCCCAGTTCGGCCGCCAGCGCCTCCGCGCGTTCGGGCGAACGGTTGGCGAACACGATGCCTCGCGCACCGCGCGACTGCAGGGCGCGCGCGGTCTTCTCGCTCGTTTCACCCGCGCCAATGACCAACACATCATGGCCGGCGAGCGAACTGAAAATTTTTTCCGCCAGCTCCACCGCCACCGACGCCACCGACACGCTGCCGCGCTGGATGTTGGTTTCGGTGCGGACGTGTTTGGCCACGTGGAAGGCTCGCTGAAAGGCCTTGTTCAGCCGCGCGCCGGTGTGCTTGTGCTGGAAGGCGAGGTCGTAGGCCTTCTTGAGCTGGCCGAGAATTTCCGTCTCGCCCAGCACCATCGAATCCAGGCCGCAGGCAACCTTGAACAGGTGCTGCAGGCTTTGCGGTTCCGCCAGTGCGTACAGCTCGTCACCCAGCGCTGCGTCATAGGCGTGGACGGTTATCAGGAATTGTTTCAACTCTGCAAACGCCCGGGCGGGTTCCAGCGGAGTCGCGGTGTAGATTTCCACCCGGTTGCACGTCGAGAGTATCACCGCCTCGTCCGCCACACCGGACTCGCGCAGCGATTTGAGCGCGCCGGGGATTTTGGCGTCGGCAAAAGCGAAGCGTTCCCGCAATTCCACGGGCGACGAATGATGGCTCAGACCGATGAGGACGACGTTCATGCGCGGAGAGTGACAGGTGACAGGTGACCGGTGACAAGAAAACTCCGCCGCAGGTCTGGCTCCTGCCACTCGTCACTTTTCACTTGCCACCTCCGGTTCATCGGTTATGCAGCGGGGAAAGCAGGAGGAACCCCCAAAAGGTCAGCAGCAGGAACGCGAAGCTGCCAACGACCCCCCAGGCAAACCGCCGCCCGCCTTGGCCGTATTTCCAGCGCAGTACCAGCAACCCGAGATACACCGCCCAGACAAAGAGGGAATAAACCAAAATCGGATCGCCTTTGAATTTCCGGCCCTGCTCCTCCGCTTCCCGAACCAGCAACGGGGCCAAGGCCAGGCCCGCTGTGAGCAGCACCAGCCCGCCACACAGCAGGCTGGTCATCACCCGCTCCAACCGTTGAATGGGCGGCATCAGCGAGAGCACCGCGCGCAATTTGCGAAATTTCAAATCATGCTCCTGACTCAGAAACATGGTCCCGGCCACGGAAGCCAACCCGAAGGCGCCGCACGCCAGCAGCACGAGTGCCCCGTGCACGCTGCCCCAGTCCGTTTGAAAATCCGGCCGGCCGGCATAGGGCTTATCCAGTGGCGGCATCAGCGCAAACACGCCGATGGCGAACAAGCCGGGCGCGGCAAACGCGCCGAGGAATCGCAACTGCGGGAACAACCCCGCCACCAGGTACGCCGCGACGATCGTCCAGATGATAAAGGTGATGGCCTCATACAGGTTGTTGACCGGGCAATGGCCGAACGAGAACCCGCGCTGCAACATGGCAACCGTGTGCAAACCGAATCCGGCCAGCAGGAGGAAATAGTTCACATGATCGTCCCGGCGAAAGCCCTTGCGCCACAGGAAGACCGAATAGACCGCGCTCACGCCGTAAGCCAGAACGGCGAGCAGGAACCAATGACGGTCAGTGAACCAAGCCACGGTGACAGATTAAATCAGAAACGCCGCCGGGCAAGCGGCAAGTAACACCCGGGAGCGCCGGCGTCTCGCCGGCGAAGTGGATTGATTCCTCCTACGGCAACACGCCGGCGGGACGCCGGCGCGCCCAGAACCGGCAATAACCCTTCCTTGCAATTCAAAATGGCCGCTCCTACCCTCATCTCAACACACGCCGGCATGAGCTACACAACCAATTATCTTCAGTCCGAATCGGTGGCCGCCAAGGGTCCCGAAGTCATTGTGCTCGTCAATTGCATGGTGCAGGACGCCATCCGCCTCGGTGCCAGCGACCTGCACATCGAGCCATGGGAGAAAGCCATCGAAGTCCGCGCCCGCGTCAACGGCGTGCTCACCGAAGTGGCGCATCTGCCGCTCGATTTGCTGGACAAAATCTCCATGCGCTTCAAGGTGATGTCCAATCTCGTCACTTACCAGGCCGGCATGCCGCAGGATGGCACCACGATCTGCGGGCCCGAGCTCGACAACGTGCAGTTGCGCGTTTCCATCTTCCCCACCACGCGCGGCGAGAAAGTCGTGGTGCGGTTGTTCGATCCGAAAGACCGGCGATTCGACCTGCACACGCTGGGCTTTGACGAATCCACGCAGCGGGGCTTGTTGCGCCTCCTGAAGCGGACCAGCGGCCTGCTGCTGTTCACCGGCCCGACCGGTTCGGGCAAAACCAGCACGATGTATTCCGCGCTCTGCTACATCATGCAGCGCGACGGCATCACCATGAGCATCAGCACCGTCGAGGACCCGGTGGAATTCAACCTGCCCATGGTCAGCCAGACCCAGATCAATCCCGCGCAGGAGTTCACCTATGCCCGCGCACTGAAGAGCATTTTGCGGCAGGACCCGCAGGTGGTCATGGTGGGAGAAATTCGCGACGCCGAGACGGCGGCCATCGCGGTGCAGGCCGGGTTGACCGGGCATCTGGTCATCAGCACCATTCATTCCGGCGTGTCAGCGGGCGCGTTCACGCGGCTCATCAACATGGAAATCGAACCGTTCATGCTGGCGTCGAGCGTCCTGGGGGTGATGGGCTTGCGGCTGGTGCGGCGTAATTGTCCGGAGTGCACCCAGCCTTACGAACCCGAGCCGAGCGTCTTGAAGGCTATGCCGGAGGAGTTGCGCTCCGAAGCCCAATTCCGCAAGGGCATCGGCTGCGAGCATTGCTATCAGACCGGCTATGACGGCCGTCTGCCGGTGACGGAGCTGCTGGCCGTCAGCGAGCCGTTTCGGGAGGCAGTTTTGCAGAAGCTGCAAACTTCCGCGCTGGAACAGGTGGCCATCAAGGAAGGCATGCGCACATTGTGGCAAAGCGCGCTGCAACGCGTCGTCGCCGGCGAAACCACCCTGGAGGAAATCATCCGCGTGGTGGCGGCGGACATGATTTGACGGGCCTGGCAGGGCGGGCAGTCCTCTGCCCGCCGAGAACGCGTTGAGACATTCATTTGGCAAACCGCCATCCGAGGGCGCGCACGGAGTGACGCGCCCCACCTTGCGCGGAGACTTGCCAATTAACCGGGCTTTTTGTCTAATTTGGCCGTGCTTAACCAACAGACCCTGAATCGCCCCGCCAGTTTCTCCGGCATCGGCCTGCACAGCGGCAACCGGGTAAACATGACCATTCTGCCAGCGCCCGCCAACAGCGGCGTGCGCTTCCGCCGCGTGGACCTCGAAGGCAAACCGGAAATCGAGGCGCGCGTCGAAAACGTCGGCGAAACCGCCCGTTCCACCACCCTCGCCAAGGGCAACGTCAAAATCCACACCGTCGAGCACGTGCTCGCCGCGCTGGCCGGCTACGGCATCGACAATGCCGTCATCGAACTGGACGCTAACGAGCCGCCGATCGGCGACGGCAGCTCGCGCGAGTTCTGCAAAATCATTTCCGAAGCCGGGGTCAGTCCGCAGGCCGAAAAACGCGAGTTCTACACCCCCACCGAACCCATCGAGCTGCGGATGGGCGAGACGACGATGACGCTGTTTCCCGACGACGCCTTCAAGATCACCTGCACCAGCGCCGACAAGCAGGGGCGGTTCACCCAGTTTTTCAGCACCGAGATCACGCCCAAAGCCTGGGAAAAGGAATTGGCCCATGCCCGGACGTTTTGTTTCTACGAGGAGATCGAGTTCCTCTTCAAGAATGGCCTGATCAAGGGCGGCAGCCTGGAGAACGCGGTGGTCATCCGCGATGACGCCGTGCTCACGACCGAACCGCTGCGGTATCCGGAGGAGTTCGTGCGCCACAAGATGCTCGACATCGTGGGCGACTTGTCGCTGCTGGGCCGGCCGCTGCACGGGCACGTGATCGCCGTGAAGCCGAGCCATGCGGCCAATTGCGAATTCGTCCGGCACATCGCCCAACAGATGCAGAAGCCCTTGCGCGCCGCGCAGACATTTGCGCCGCCGCCGCCCAAGGTCGAAACGCCGGAAACACCTCCCGCCGAGGCCGGCGCCATGACCATCGAGGAAATCATGAAGTTGCTGCCGCACCGCTACCCGTTTTTGATGGTGGACCGGGTTCTGAAGATGGAAGGCAGCAAAATCGTCGGGGTCAAGAACATCACGATGAACGAGGCGTATTTTCAGGGGCATTTCCCGGGGCACCCGATCATGCCCGGCGTGCTGCAGCTCGAAGCCATGGCGCAGGTCGCCGGCCTGTTGATGATGAAGCACGCGCAAGAGGTGCGCCAGCTCGCCTATTTCATGTCCGCCGAGGACGTCAAGTGGCGCAAGCCGGTCGGGCCCGGCGACGTGCTGATCATCGAGATTGAGCTGACCAAGACCCGCGGCAAAATCTGCAAGGCCAAGGGCACCTGCAAGGTCGGCAGCGAAATCGTCAGCGAAGCCAATGTCACGTTCATGCTGCTCGACCAACCGGAATAATTTCAGATTGCGAATTGCGGAATGCGGATTGATTTCCGCAAAGTTCCCTCGTTATGAATTCGGAAGAATTGAAGAAGAGGACAAAATCGTTTGCGATCCGGGTTATTAACCTGGTGGATCGGCTGCCGGAGTCGCGGGCAACGAATGCGATTGCGGGCCGGATTGTCCGCAGCGGCACCTCGGTGGGCGCAAATTACCGGGCGGCCTGTCGGGCCAAATCACGGGCGGATTTCATTTCCAAATTGGGCAACGTCGAGGAAGAGTGCGATGAAACCCTTTATTGGATGGAATTGCTGGTTGCATCGAAAAAGGTCAAAGCTCCGCTCGTCTCTGGTTTAATGCATGAAGCGGGAGAACTGCTTGCGATTACCGTAAGTTCAATCAATACGGCAAGAGCCAATAAAAATTCGCAATCCGCAATCCGCAATCACCAATAATATGATTCATCCCTCCGCGGTCGTCCATCCCAAAGCGCAAATTGGCGCCGACTGTGACATTGGGCCGTATTGCATTGTCGGCGAACACGTCACGCTGGGCGACGGTTGCAGGCTTCATTCCCATGTGGTCGTGGATGGCCACACGACGCTCGGCAAGGGAAACGAAATCTTCCCCTTCGCCGCCATCGGCATGAAAACGCAGGACCTGAAATGGAAGGGCGGCGTCACCCGGCTGGAGATCGGCGACCACAACGTTTTCCGGGAAGGCGTCACCGTCCATTGCGCCACCAGCGAGGGCGGCGTGACGGTCATCGGCTCGAACAACCTGCTGCTGATTTACGCGCACGTGGCGCACGACTGCGTGCTGGGCAACCACATCATCATGTCCGGCTTCGCCGGGCTGGCCGGGCATGTCCACGTGGAAGACCATGCCATTTTGAGCGGCTATGTGGCGGTCCATCAATTTTGCCGCATCGGAAAATTTTCGATGATTGGCGGCTGCTCCTCGGTCCGGCAGGACGTGCCGCCGTACATGATTGCCGACGGCACTCCGGTGGAAATCTGCACCATCAACAAGGTCGGCCTGGAACGCGCTGGCTTCTCCGATGAAGCCCAGAACGCGCTGCGCCAGGCGTATAAAATCATTTACCGGGAAGGCCTGACTACCTCCAACGCGTTGACGAAGATTGAAAAAGAACTGCCGCCGCTGCCGGAGGTGCAATACCTCGTCCAGTTCGTCCGCGCCAGCGAGCGCGGCATCAGCAAGTAACTTGCCCGGTGTGGGAGCCGATGCAAATCGGCTCCGACATCCAGGTAAGAAACCATCGCCAATGCTTTGAAGTTTGGTGGGGTGAGCGTGCCCGCGCGCCAGCCCTTCAATAGCCAGCGCCATCGAAGAGCATTTACCTCGTCACCAAGTCATCGTCGGTCCACATGATTTTGTCCGGGCCGGCGGAGCGGATTTCCATCTCGGCGCCGGAGAGTTGGTGGAAGAAATACGGCGTGCCCCACGGATCCACCAGTTCGCCCTGGTCGTTGAGGCGCATCCCGGCCTCCGGGCTGATGAAATTCACCTGCTGCGGATTGTCACCGCTTAACTGGCGGGTGATCTCCGCATTCACGCCCACCGGATTGCCGCCAAACTTCGAGCCGTAGTCGCGGATCGCGTGCCGGAGGCTGTCCAGCACGATCCCCGGCGCCAGATTGGTGTACTCCAGCGGCTGCGGTTGGCCGGCCGGGGCGACCAGCGGGCGGGAGGGCGCGGGATAAAAAATCCGCTGCGGCGGCGCGGCAAAATTGGAAGCGATGGCGGCAGTGGCCTGCGGACTGGCGGTGGCCAGCGCGTTCGCGACGGCGGCAGCCTGTTCGGCGCCAGTTTTCCCGCGCGCAACCGCCGGCGGCCTTGGCCGGGAAAAAATGAAAACCACCGCCACTGCCAGCAATAAAATCGCGACGATCGCAGTACTTTTTTTCATCAGCAGGAAACAGCGCTAACAGCCATGAACTAAACACGGGCGGACACGGATGGAAAGCACCTTGACGCGAATTTCACGAATACACACGAAGCCAATTTGCGATCCTCTGCGCCCTTCGCGTCTGAGAAACCCGTGTTCTGCCGCGTCCATCTGTGTTCAAGTTGTCAAAGCCCTCATAAATACAGGGTTTCTTGAGCGCGTGGACGGCCACTGTCAGCGGAACTGTCAGTATAGCGGCAGACGGAATCACAATTCGCCACTATCCTGCCACCATCCCGCTGAAACTCGCCCACTACACTTTAACGTGTCGCGACGGTTCTGGTGCATGATTCAGACCCATGCACATGAAAACCAAATACACCCTGTTCCGGCGCGGCGGAATCTATTATTCCCAAGATTCGGCGACCGGCCAG
>DATJOW010000117.1:0-16036 GCA_035506715.1 Candidatus Acidiferrum sp.
ACGCCGCGCGCGACTTTTACCACGTGGACCCGCACTGGGGCAGCCTGGCCGACCTGCAGCACCTGATCCAGACCGCGCACGCCAAGGGGCTGCTGGTGATTGACGACATCGTGTGCAATCACGGGGACAACCTGATTTACAGCACCAATTCAGGCTACTGCAACTTTGTCTATCCGCCGTCGGGGTATCTGCTGAAATATTCCGGCTCCACCACCTACGTGCCGCCGTTCGATATTTACAATTCGACCTACAACCCCACCAACAATGCCCTGACCAATCTGTTTCACAACCAGGGCTGCATCGGGAATTTCAGCGACACCACCCAGGTCCAGCTCGGCGAATTGTCCGGCCTCGACGATTTCTGCACCGAATCCCCGTACGTCCGCTCGAACATGGTGGCGATTTACCAGTACTGGATCCAGCAGGCCGGCTTTGACGGGTTCCGCATCGACACCTTCAAGCACGTGGACACGGGCTTCTGGCAATCCTGGTGTTCGCCCGTGCATGAGTTCGCCGCGACCAACAGCGCCAAAACGAATTTCTTCATGTTCGGCGAGGTCCTGGACGCGAACGAATCGCTGTGCGGCTCCTATACCGGCACGAAAAGCGGCGGGCCGTTCCTGCTGGATTCGGTGCTCGATTACCCGCTCTATTTCATTGTCAATTCCGTGTTCGCCTCGGCCAGCGGCGCGACCAGCCAGATCGAAAGCCATTATGCCAACGTGGCCACTTACTACGATACCAACGCCCAGATGCGGCTCGTCACCTTCCTGGACAACCATGACCAGCCGCGCTTTTTGAATTCGGGCACCACGAACCGCCTCACCGTGGCGCTGGTGTTTCTCTACACCGCGCGCGGCGTGCCCTGCCTGTACTACGGCACCGAGCAGGCCTTCAACGGCGCGACCGATCCTTACGACCGCGAGGACATGTTCGCCGGCCAGTTCAAAGACACCGGCCAGGCGGGCGTGGACAGTTTCAACATGACCCATCCGCTGTTTCAACTCGTCGCCAAGCTGAACAATTTCCGGCGCCTGTATCCGGCGCTGTCCCTGGGCGCGCACAGCAACCAGTGGAGCAACGCCTCTGGTCCCGGCCTCTTTGCCTATTCTCGCGTGCTCGGCACCCAGGAAGTTTTTGTGGTCTTAAACACCGCCGGTTCCATCCAGGTGCTGGGCGGCCGCCCCGTGACTTACGCGCCTGGCACCACGCTCGTGAACCTGCTCGACCCAGCCGAAACCATCACTGTTGCGGCGGGATCGCGAACACCGTCCCTTTCCGTGCCCTCGCTCACCGCCAAAATGTTCATCGCGCAGTCACAAATGCATCCCTTGGACCCGGTCGTCATCAGCAACTCTCCGGCGCACAGCGCGACCAACGTCCCCACCTGGTCGCCCATCCTCCTCCAGTTCAGCAAGCCGATGGACACCAACAGCGTCCAGGCGGCCTTCAGCGTCAACCCTCCGGCGAGTGGCAGTTTCAGCTGGTCGCCTGCGAACGACGTACTGACGTTCACGCCCAGTGTGGGATTGACCGGACTCACGAACGTCACCGTGCGTGTCACCAACACGGCGCTGGACGCCGTCTCGGGCAACGCGATGTTTGCGCCCTACGAATTGAAATTTGCCACCGCCGCCTTCAGCGTCCACGACACTTCGCCGCCGGCGGTGTTCCTTCAGGCGCCCGCCAACGGCGCCCTGGCGGCCGGCAATTTCATCATCTCCGGAACGGCCACCGACGACCTCGCGGTCACGAAAGTCGAGGTGCAGCTCGACAGCGGGCCCTGGCTCAAGGCGAACGGCACGAATTCCTGGAGCTTGAGCCTGAACAGCTCGAATTTTCTGAATGGCTTGCACCTGGTTTCGGCCCGGGCGACCGATGTGGGTGGTAATCTTTCACCCACGAACAGTGTCAGCGTGAAATTTTTCAATGTGCCCGGCGGTTATCTTCAGCGGGTCAGCGGCGGCAACCCGGCGAACGTCACCGATTGCAGCGGCAGCGTCTGGCTGGCGGACGCGGCTTACAGTTTCGGCGCGTTCGGTTACTCCGGCGGCACGACCGGCTACCTGGGCAACAGCATCAGCGGCATCTGCGCCGGCGCACAATCGCTTTACCAGCGGGAGCGCTACAGCACATCCAGCGGCGGATTTTTTTACGAGTTCGATTGCCCGGAAGGCGTTTATGAATCCACGCTACTTGAGGCGGAGACCTGGTGGGCCGCGGCCGGCAAACGCGCCTTTAACGTGTTCATCCAGGGCCAGCAAGTCCTGACCAACTTTGACATTTACGCCGCGGCGGGCGGGTCGAACAAGCCCGTCAGCCGCGTGTTCACCAACGCCGTCACCAACTCCCGGCTGCAAATCCTGTTCACGCCAGTGATGGACAATGCCCGCGTCTCCGGCATCCAGGTGCGGAAGATCGCCGACGTCTTCAGCGACGCGGACGGCATTGCGGACTGGTGGCGGCTGGCGTATTTCGGACACGCCACGGGTTCCGCCGCCGATTCGTCGCGCGGCGGCGATGATGCCGATGGCGACGGGGTATCGAACCTCACCGAATATTTACATGGCACCGACCCTCTGAATTCGGGCTCTCTTCCCGGTTTGCCGCCGTTCAACATCGGCGGATTTTCCCGGTCCGGCGACCGTTTTCAACTGAACTGCAATTCCGCCGTGAACTGGACCTACCAGCTGCAACGCCGCGACACGCTGGAGGCGGCGTCGGCGTGGGTCAATGTCGGTCCGCCCGTCAGCGGGACGGGCGGCATTCTGAGCTTTGACGACCAGGCCACCAACGCGACCCGGTTTTATCGCCTCCAGGCGCTGTGAGCGTCAGCCGCGCAGGTACTTCACCACCGCCTCGGTGCGGGAATGCACGTGCAGTTTTTCATAGACCGTCCGCACGTAGCTGCGCACGGTGTCAATGCTGATCTTCATCCGGTCGGCGATTTCCTTGTAGGCGTAGCCGTTGGCCAGCTGGTCCAGGAACTCGCGCTCAGCCGGGGTGAGCCGGGCGAGCGGTTCGGTCCCGGCGGCAGGCTGGGAGAAGAACTGCACTACGCGCCGCGCCAGTTGCGGGGTCATCGGCGCCCCGCCGCCATAAACGTCCTTGATGGCCTCCAGCAGCCGGGCGGGCGCGGTGCGTTTGAGCAGGTACCCGCTGGCGCCGGCCTTGAGGGAGCTGAACAGCGAATCGCTGTCCTCATAGACGGTCAGCATGAGAAACTGCACGGACGGATGGGCCACCTTGAGCTGGCGGACGCATTCGTAGCCTTTCATGTCCGGCAGGTTGATGTCCATCAACACCACATCCGGCAGGAGCCGCGGAATTTCGCGGAGGGCGCATTCCCCGTTGGCGCATTCCCCGGCCAGTTTGAAATCCTTGGCGCGGCGGATGAGCGTCGCCAGCCCGCTGCGAATGCCCTCGTCGTCTTCCACAATGGCGACTTTGATTTGCATAACGCTGATTGGTCCTGAAGCTAACCGAGGGGCGACCCCGGTCAACTGCGAAAATTCACGGTGAATTCCATGCGGGTCCCCTTGTTGAGCTCGCTGGTCACGGTCAACGAGCCCCCCACCGCCTCGGCGCGGCGCCGCATGTTTTCCAAGCCGTTGTGCTGACCGCTGACCGCCGGCGAGTTCAGGTCAAAGCCCCTGCCGTCGTCCGCGATGGTCAACTTGAAATTGGCGCCGTTCGTCGTGACCTGGACAAACACCACCTGGCCGTGCGAATGCCGCAACGCGTTCGTAAGGGCTTCCTTCGCGATCAGGAAGATGTTGTGCCGCACATCCGGCGGGAGCGGCCGCGACGGCAGTTCCTGCTGCAGGTCCAGCCGGCACCGCAGCGGGCTGCTTTCAAACATTTCGTTGGCGAAATGCGCGAGATATTCCACGAGGCTCTGGAGCGAATCGCTGCCCGGCCGGACGGCCCAGACGATTTCCTCCAAGGCCCGCACCGTCTGGTCGGCCGACTGCGCGATCTTGCCGGCATGGGATTCAATCTGCTCCGGATTGTCCTTGTCCGCCTTCAGCAGGTTGCCCAGCAGCGAGATGCGGGTCAGGAGCGATCCAAGCTCGTCGTGCAGGTCCTGGGCGATGCGGGCGCGCTCCTGCTCGAGCGCATGCTGCTGTTCGGCCCGTTTCAACTGGAACTGGAATTTCCGTTTCTCCATCACCCGCACCGAGGTGCCCACGATCAGCAGCACCCCCAGCGCCATCAGCCCCAAAAACCACCAGGTCTGCCAGAACCGCACGACCACAAAATCGTCGAAGGACGTCGCAATCGCCATGTCGCTAAAGATCCAGCCGTTGCCGCCCCGGCCGGGGCCGTCGCCGCTGTGCCGCAGGCGGATCTCATCGAAACGGGCGTTGGCCTTGAACTTGGTGGTGATCTCCTCCGGCTGGTTTTCCGCCGTGGCCCCCTGAGTGAGATGGGGTTCCAGCCAGACCGTCACCAGGTCGTCTCCGGCCGGAACGTACTGCACCCGGAACACAATCGTCCGGGGATGATTGTGGTTCGGCAATTCGTACGGGAAAAATTTCCCCATGCCCGCCGCTTCCGGATGCGACGAACGCAGGTTGTATTCGTCCGGGTCAACCGAGGTCAATTTGTTGGAGGGCCCGGTTTCCGCCGTGTAGGCCGCCGAATAGCCCCAGGCTTCCCAGGCGTTGCCGACGCCCAAATGAAACTGGTTGCTCTCCACGAGCTGAAACAGCGCGTAATACGGCTCGTCCTTTGCGTCGGACAACGGGTCCACCGTGAATTTGAAATACAGGACGTCGCTGGCTTTGTCGTCACGCTTGACCTTGCGCCCGAGGATGTCCGACCCGTCCGGCGTGGCGTGTATCACCCGGGAACCGGGATCGCTCCAGAGAATTTTGCCCGACACCGGCGAACCAGCCAGGATCGCCAGGCAGAGCAGCGCGGCCATTGCAGCGGGGCGGACCATGCTGAAATTATGCCGGCGCCGGGCCGCCGGCACAAGCGGCCAGACAACCATTCGCCGGCCCGGCACGTTTATGCGATTGTCGGTGCCGGACGGATTTGGCAGAGGTAAGCCATGCAACTCAACTTCGCCCGCCTGTTCCGCTCCGCCCGAGTCGCCGCCTTGGGGGCAACCCTCTGGTTCCCGGCCAGTCTGGCCCATGCCAAGCCAACTGAATTCATCAGCGGCAACGTTCGCGTGCAGTGCCTCTCCGGTGCGCTGGTTCGCCTCGAGCTGAAAGGGCCGCAAGGGTTTGAAAACCGGAAGACGTTTCACGTGATCAACCGCGACTGGCCGGGCGCGGCCTTCACGGCCAAAACCGTCGGCAGCGAAATCCTTCTTCGCACCACCGGCTACGTGGTTTATATCCCGCAAAACGCCCAGTCCCTGCGCGGCGTGCGCATCGAAGCTCCGGAGGGACGGACGGTGTACGCTTTCGACGGCCAGCTGGAGAACAGCCGCTGGCTGCCTGGGCCGGCCGAAAAGCCGGCTGCCTGGGCCTTCGCCGACACCCCGCGCCTCGTTCCCCCACCCTGGGGCCTCACACCGCCTCCCCGGAACCAAGACACCGGATCCCAGCCCCCAACCGATGGCGGCTGGGACCTGGCCAACAACGCGCCGGATATTTACGTCTTCCTGCCCGGCGGCGATTACCGGCGGCTGCGCGCCGATTTCCTCAAGCTGACCGGGCCGACGGAAATGATGCCGCTGTACGGCTTCGGCGCGTTCGACAGCCGCTGGTACGATTACAACGAGGCCTCGGCCTTGCAGCAGGTCGAGGATTACCGCGCCCGCCGCCTTCCCCTCGATGTGCTGGTGGTGGACACCGGCTGGCGGGCCGGCGCGTCCACCGGCTATCAGCCCAACACCAATTTGTTTCCCGACCTGCCGCGATTTTTCCAGGCGGCCCACGCCAAAAATGTCCGCGTGCTGTTCAACGACCATCCCGAGCCGCTGAGCACCAACGTGACCGGCCTGGAAACGAAGGAGTTGAATTATCGCTTTGACGGCCTCGCCGGCCTGCTCCGGGACGGCCTCGACATCTGGTGGTACGACCGCAACTGGTGGGTGGCGCTGGTCCCGCCCGCGCCCGGGCTCCGCAAGGAAGTCTGGGGCATGCGGCTCTACCACGACACGACGGCGCGGGTGCGGCCGGAAGATCGGCCGACCATCCTGGCCAACGTGGATGGCATCGACAACGGAATCCGGCAGCGCCCGATGGATGTCGCCGCCCACCGGTTCCCGTTTCAGTGGACCGGCGATATCGGCCCCGGCTGGGACTTTTTGCGGCGGGCGGTGGAGAACGCGGTTTATTCCGGCATCCAGTCGCTGTTCCCGTATGAGAGCGACGACCTGGGCGGCCACACGTCGAACCCGACACCCGAACAATACATCCGTTGGATTGAATACGGCGCGCTCTCGCCGATTTATCGCCCGCATTGCACGCACAATCTCAAGCGCATGCCGTGGGCGTTCGGGCCGGAAGCCGAAAATGTCGCACGCCGCTTTGTGAATTTGCGTTACCGGCTGCTGCCGGTCCTTTACGCCGCTGCCCACGAAAACTATGAAACCGGCGAGCCGCTGCTCCGCCGGCTGGACCTGGACTATCCCGACCACGCCGAGGCCGGGCGCGATGACGAATACCTGCTCGGAAAATTCATCCTCGTCGCCCCCGTGCTGCAGGGCGCGCTGCAAACCGTGCCGGCGACGTGGTTGAAAACCCCGGATGGTCAACCGGGATTGCAGGCGGAATTTTTCACCAACGTGGACCTTTCCGGTCCGCCGGCCTTGACGCGGACGGACGCCATCGTGAGTTTCGATTGGAGCCGGAAAACTCCGGCCCCGGGCCTCCCGGCTGAAAATTACACGGCGCGCTGGACCGGCGCCATCGAGGTGCCGGCGGCGGCAGGCGACATCCTCCTGGCCACCGTGGCGGACGACGGCGCCCGCGTGTGGATCGACGACCAGCTCGTGATCGACGCTTGGGGCCCGCACGCGCTGACGACCTCGGAGGCGTCTGCCGTGTTGACCGCCGGTCAACCCCACCGGTTGCGGATCGAATATCTGCAACTGGGATTCGACGCCGCGTTGAAGCTGCAGTGGCGCTCGCTTAAAAGCGGTTCCGGCTCGCGCAGCCTTTGGGTCCCGCCCGGAAATTGGCTCAATGCCTGGACCGGCGACAGGATTTCCGGTCCCGCGATGGTCACGAACGAGGTTCCACTCGGCCAGATTCCGATCTACCTCAAAGCCGGCGCCGTGGTGCCCCTGGCACCGGAGATGCCATACACCGGGCAGAAGCCGTGGGACCCGATCACGCTGGACTTGTATCCCCGCGCCGGCCAAACCAACACCGCGACGCTCTACGAGGATGACACGCTGAGCGTTGCCTATCAGCGCGGCAAATTCCGCAACACCGTCATCGCGGCGACGGCGGACGAGGCCGGCAAAACGGTGTCCGTAAAAATCGGCAAAGCGGCTGGCAAATTCAACGGCGCGCTGAAGCAGCGCGCCTGGATATTGCGGATTCATGCGCCGGCAAATTGGCCGAAGGACCTGACGCCCGCACCGGTGAAGGTCAACGGCAAGCAAAGCGATGCGCCGGTCCGCCGACTGAACCGCGACGCGGCGGCCATGCCGCTCGGCGACCCGGCGGGCGCGCCGGACGGCAATGTGTTCGAAGTGAGCCTGCCGGCCGCCCGAACTTCACGCCTTCAGGCGGTTGAAGTGCGTTTTGCACCGGCCAATTGAGCCAGCTTTGTCCCACTTGATCTGTGGCTTGAGTTTGGGCGTCGCGGAGCCTTGCCTTCCGTCAGTTTGTCAGGCGCTTCTTGCGCCGATTTGCGGCCAAAATCCGGCTCGCAAGTGCGCCTGCAATCTCCGTAGCCATGCTATGGCGGAGGACGGGTGCCCACCAACGGACACCCCGGCAGTGCGTCCCTGCCCAAGGCTGTTCCCGATCGCCCCACCGGGCTTTGATTCGTGTGCATCTCTGAACTTCGTGCCAGTGCTCGTTACGGCAGCAGTTGCACGCGGTAGAACCGTTGCGGGACATCCCCCGGCGGCGTGTCCGTGACGTTCAAAATCATCTCCGGCGGCACGGCAAGATTTGAGCCGCCGGGTAGATTGCTCCAAATCCCGCCCAGTTGATTGACGTACTGCACCTGATAAGCCCGGCCGGGCATGGCGGCAAAACTCAAGGCGCAGCTCGTGCCCGGTGAATTTACGGAGAGGATCTTGAACCCGCGCGCCGGGTCCAGCAGGTCCGGCACCCCGTTGCCCAACGAATCACGCAGGGCCGCAACGGGAATGATTAAAAACCCGCCGGGCTCAATATTTGGTCCCGCGCCGCCGGGGCATTGGGTGATGAGCGGTCCGCCGTTCGTGGTGCTGTAGGCCGCGGCGCAGAGATACAGATTGGTCGGCACGACGCCGAAGGCGGTGATCAAATCCAGCGTGCCTTCCAGCGCGCCGGCTGTGGTCGGGGATTTGGCGCACGGCCAGCTGACCTGCGTCCCGTTCGCGTACCAGCTGACATAGCTGTTCTGGCTTTCGGTGGCCAGGTACGGTTTGCCGGTGGCCACCGCCACGTTGCCGCTCTTGGCCCAAGGCGCGGGCGCGCCGGCCGACGGCAGCAGCTGGTCGGATACAAAAATGAAATGGTCGTTCGGCCCGCTCGTGCCCGGCGACCCGGTGGCCACGTAGAGCGTGGTGCCGCGCACCGCCGCATAAAGAGCCATGCCGTTGCTCGCCAGCCGATAGCCCTGGGAATCAAACGCGCCGTCCAGCGCGAAGGGCGGCAGACTGACGGGCGGCGCCGCGAGCGTGTTCGTGCCGGCGGTGGCGCTCGGTGTCGAAAACCCAAAGCTGTTGGACGCCACGATGAAATACGAGTGATAGCTGTTTGCCGCCAGGCCGGTATCCGGGTAGCTCGTCGCCGCGGTGATGGCGATGGGCGCACCGTCCCGGTTGACCAGGTACCCGGTGGCCCCGGATGACGCCGACCAGCTCAGGTTGATTTGATTCGTCTGCACTGGCGTTGCGACCAGGTTTTGCGGCTGGGCGGGCGGCTGCGGCGCGCTGTTGGGGCTGACGGCAAAATTCCAGTTCTGGCCGTTGTTGTTGTCCCAGGTGCCGGCGCCGTTGTTGAAGCAGGCGTTCAGGTTCGTCGCAGTGGACGCCACCGTCACCGTGCATTGCCACCAGTTCGAGGCGGAATTGAACGTCATGGCCGCATCCGGTGAGACGACCGGATTCCAGTTGTTCCAGCCGAGGTGCAGGTAAACCTGGCTGGCGGACGACAAGTTCCTCCCGGCGGCAACATATTGAATCGTCACCGTGTTGCCAGCCACCGGCGGCGCGGGCGACACGGTGACGGGACCGCCCCCGCCCCCGCCGCCACCCCCGCCGCCGGAACCGGCCCCCACCCACACGTGCTGCATTGGCGTCTTGAAAGTGTTGCCGCGCGCGTCCGTGGCGCTGACGTAGTAATCCACAAACGCGTTCGAGACGCCGCTGACCTTTGCGTAATAATAATCCGCGATGTACTCCGGCGTGGCCCCGATGGCCGGCGCGACGATACGTTTGACCATGTTGGACGTTTGCCAGGCGCCGGTGAGCGGGCCGCCGGCGTAGGTCTTGAACTGGTCGGCCGTCGGCGGATTCGTTCCATCGACGCGGAACAACAGGCTGGCATTGGTGATGCCGGACACGTCATAGGCGTACGTCCAGACCCAGAAATCCGGGTTGCTGGCCACGGTGACCTTGTAGCCGTACTGGACGCCGAAGTTGGTGCCGCCCGGATTCCATGGATGGCGCTGGGGAATGAACACCGTCGGCGGCGTGGTATCGTCGGCCGGGTTGCCCGCGATGATGGCATCCACGTTCCGGCAGGCATTCGATTGAGCCACCACCGCGCGCTGGCATTCGTCATCGTGGCAGCCATAATAAACAAAACCGCTGTCGAGGCTCGCGAGATAATAATGCCAGCCCAGTTCGACGGCATTGGGCGCGGTGGAGGAGCTGCCCGGATCGCGCACCTGATCCACGCGCGGCGTGGCGCCGGCAATTTGCTGGGCGGTCTTGACGCGATTTTCGGTGGCGACGATCACCCGCCAATTATCGGCCTTGTCGCTGGTGCCCTGGCTCGGGTCCACCACGTTGCCGCCGCTGCCCGCATAGCTGGGCGGCCAGTGCCAGTTGATGAACAGCGGCGAACCGAAATCGCCGTCGGCAAACACCCACCCGCCGTCCTCGACGTGCACGATGTCGTTGGTGTCCGGCGGATTTTCGGACAGGAACTGTTCGACCGTGCTGAGTTCACAGCCGGCCGCCGAGGCCTGGCTGGCGAAATGGTTGACCCACTCCATGTAGTACGAATAGCCGCCGCTCCACGCGTTGTCGCCGTCGTGCGCCAGCAGCACGAGGGACGGCTTGGCCGGATCGTTGTTCGCGAGGATGCCGTTCATCAGGCTGACGCTCCAGTTCCCGTAGCTGTCGCGCCAGCCGAGCGCCTGATCGCTGGGCACGATCGCGATCCGCGAGTCCAGGCCGGTGTCGGGGTCCACATAGCGCGCGCAGTGGACTTGAAAGGCGAACGGGATGGCGGCGGAGGGCGAACAGCCGCGCTCGATGGCGAGGCGCTGGTAATTGCCGGCGCCCTGGGGCGGATTGAGCTGGTCGGCCGGGTTGGGAAGGTCGCAGTTTTCGCCGCCCGAACCGAGCACGAGCGGGAAATCCGCGCAGGACCGCGTGAGGTGGTTGTTGGCGACGACCGTCCACGCGATGCCGACCTTGTTCAGGACCGGGATCATGCGCTCGGAGAAACAGGTTTCAGCCGGGAAATAGCCGCGCGACAGCGGCGCGCTCGTGCCCCACAGCCGGGCCATCTGGTTGGTGTGAAGGCGCAGTTCCATCTCCAGCGTCTCGTCGCTGAGGAGCGGCGCGAGCGCGTGATGATAGGTGAAATTGACGAGGTCGAGCCGCGGCTTTCCGCCGCCGGTGGCCCAGCTCCGCGCCTGCTGGTTGTACGAATTCCAATTCCCGGCATAGCCGAGTTGACCGGCCTGGCCGAGACTCTGAACGTTCTCCATCAGCGCCCCGGAATAACTCACCTGTGCCCCGGCATTGGGATAGCCAAGAATGGAGTTGAGCGCGTCGCGAGGGCGGCTTTGATAGGCGGCCACCCGGTCCGCTTCGCCGAAAATGGTGCTTAACACTTCCGGCGACGGGTGGGGGCGCCCGGCATTTTGTTGCTGGATGGTGTCCCAGGCGGCTTCGTAGTGGTCGCCGCCCCAATTTCGGCGATCGGGCCAGTAAATCGGCTGATGCAAATGCCAGAGCCAGGTCGTGTGAACGCTGGCGGGTCCGCTCAAGGCCGGCATCGGCGATAACAACAAACTGAGTCCGAACAAAACCGGACGATTGAGACACTTCATTTTCTTCTTATTTTAGCATACCAGACCGCGCCGGTCTGCCCCATCGCACAAAAATGTGGTGGCGGGATGCGTTGGGGGGCGGATAATGTTGGAAAAAGCCGATGCAACAATTGACGGACCGCAGGCGAGCACTTACCTTTCAGCATCATTGAATTAAAATAACCGCGCCCCGTCATCCAGCCGCCATTCCTCCGTTTGTTGTGAATTTAAACTCTCCTCGCCTTTCCACCGCTGCCGCCGCCTGGTCTTATCATCTGACGGCGGCCGTTTTGCTGCTGGGGCTGACTCTGGCCGGGACCGGTCCGGTCCGGGGCGAGGCGATGCTGGAGCTGTTCAACGTGCCGTGGGCGCAATTGACGCAGAAGATGCCGGAGATCGCCGAGGCCAGCTACGACAGCCTGTGGCTGCCCAACCCGGCCAAGGGCAACAGCGGCGCCTATTCCATCGGTTACGACATTTTTGACCCGTTCGATTTGGGCGGCACCAATCAGCAAGGCACCGTCGCCACCCGCTGGGGCACGCAAAGCCAGCTCCTCGAAATGGTGGAAACCGCTCATCGGTTCGGCCTCCGGGTCTATTTTGACAACGTGATGAATCACCGGGCGAGCACCGTGCCGGGTTATCCCGGATCGGGCACGCCCACCAATTATTACCCCGGCCTGCTCCCGCAGGATTTTCATCTGCAAACCGTTCCCGGCGGCTACCAAAACTGGCCTTCGGTCGGCGATCCCTACTGGTGTGCCACCTCCGTCGTGCAAAACCAGCCGTTGCTGGGCCTGGCCGACCTGGCGCAGGAACCAGGCACGGTCAACTGGAATTTCGGCAATGCCGTCGGCAGCACCATCACCAAACCCTGTTTTGTCCGGTTCCCCGGCCGGCCGGATTTGTACATGGACACGAACGGCCCGTCGCTGGGCGGCACCTGGCATCCGTTTGACGGCCAGGGCCAGCCCGTGCCGGAATATGTCCAGGATTATCTCTGCCGCGCCGTGGCGTGGACACTTTATGCCACCAAATGCGACGGGTTCCGGCTGGACGCCGTCAAGCACGTGCCGGTGGGATTTTTTGGCGCGGAAACCGGCCAGACCGATGACGCGTCCTTCGCCGGCTACACCGGCGCCATCCAGGCAATGTATGATGGCGTCCACGGCTATGGCCGCAACGTCGCCGGCAACGGCTACCTGGAGACCGACGGCAACCGCAACAGCCTGTTCAACACCGAGGCGCCGCGCAATGACGCGATGATCTTCGGCGAATACGTGCCGTCCGCGCTGGCGGCGAGCAACGACTATTACGACTATCTGCAATCGGGCATGCGCCTGTTGAATTTTCCGCTGTACAGCCAGTTCGACAGCGCCTTGAACAACTACGGTGGATCCCCCGGCTTGTACGGCATGGACGGCCGGGATTACACCCCGCCCGGGGCCAATTGCGACGGCAACGGCAACTTCAGCGGCGCCCAGGCCGTCAATCTGCCCCAGACCCAGGACGGCGGCAGTTGCTGCCCGGCGGACGAACCGCTGGAGAATGCGTATTTCTTCATGCACGAAGGGCTGCCGATGGTTTATTCCGACGGATTCAATCACAACACCAACGGCGGCACGCCCATCGTGTCCTACGCCAATTACCTCGGTGAATTCGGCGACAACTCCCTGCCCGACACCATGTACACGCACCATCAGCTGGCGCGGGGCGGCACCTGGCCGCGCTGGAGCGACCAGAACGTCGTGCTGTTCGAGCGCTACGACTATCGCGAGGGCACCAATGCCGCCGACCAGGCCGTCGCCCTGTTCGGCATGAACGACAAATATAATTACCCCGGTGACATCAGTTTCGACGACGGGGTCACGCGGGCGAGCGACGGTTACTATCTGAATCCGGCAAACGGCAACGCCTTCGTCTCCAATTCCCGCGGCGTGGGCATCGTCGTGGGTTTCCCACCGGGCTCGGTGCTGGCCCAGTTGTCCAGCTCCGGTGACGTCCGGGGCGGCGGCCGCGCCTACCGGAAATTGCTCGTGCACGGCGCAACGCAGGTTCTCTCGGAGGCCCAGTCCACGGCAAATGATCCGAATCCGGCGAACCGGCTGATCTATGTGGGGGGCCAGAGCCTCGCCCCCGGCGGCGGCGCGATTGAGCTGACCATCCCCAGCGGCGCCTGGGTCAGCTACGGCTATCAATGGCCGGAACCCAGCCGCGCCAACCCGGCCACCAACTCCATTGTCCTGCGCCAGAACGGCGCCGACGCGCCGCACCTGACGGTCTATCGCACCGACGGTCCAAACGGCGACGCGAGTTACAATCCGCTCTTCCCGTTCAAAATGCGCGGCAGCGTGGACGCCTACGGCAATGTGATTGGCGGCGCCAACGTGTCCAACCTGACCTACGCCATTGACGTCCCAATCGTCACCAACGCGCCGTTCGACATCATCGCCCGGTGCGACGCATCGTGCGTCAACACGCTGGTCAAGCTCGACGGCGGCCTCGACTTGAATAGCCAAATGGGGCTTGGCCCGACCAATTACCGGGCCGGTATCGCCCCGACGAATTATCTCGACTTGCGGGATAATCCGCCCGGTTATGCCGACGACGTCTTCCTCGGTTACGAACAGACGGCGCTGCAATTCCGCAACGGGCCCGAGAAATTCGGCGCCCAAAACTCCGCCAGCAACACCATCGTCTCGCTCGGCGCCGAAACCTATTCCTACACCGTCGGCGATACCAACCCCGCCGCCGTCCCCGGCTCAGGTTACGGCCAGGGCATCACCAACCAGACCGCCAGCTGGGTGTATCATGACCCGGCGGACACGAACACCGCGGCCGGCACCAACAACACCGCCACCCAGCGGGTCCCGTTGAATCCGGCGGGCGGCCAGTCCGCGGACATTTTTGTCAAGGTCGGCTACCAGTTCCAGATCAACTCCGGCTACCTCTATTACACGACCGACGGCTCGAATCCCGAAGGCGCCTTCGGCATGGGCAAAGGCACGACGCAAACCGTGCCGTTGTCCTGGGTGAACCACGACAGCGCGCAAACCAACATCGACTGGTGGAAGGGTACCCTCCCCGCCCAGGCGGACGGCATCCCGGTCCGGTACAAACTCGCGCTGTTCTACGGCGGCAGCTACGGCTTTGCCGTCGGCGACACCAGCAACCGTTGGGCGAGCATCGCCACAATTTCCGACGCCGAGCCTTCGGGCTCCAAGCTGTATGGCCTCACGCAGGCCGCCATCACCAACTTCAATCCCGCGACCGCCCGCGTCTGGCTGCACAACGACTTGAATCCCGCCAACACCGTCACCGGCCTCCCAAGCGGGTTCCACATCGTGCGCGCCCGCGTCTTCCTGCCGCGCAGCGGCCAGTCGAGCGTTTACAACACCTTCGCGCAGACGTTCTATTACGACGGCGCCCTTCCGACCGGCGCCATCGCCTTCCCGGCCAACGGCGGCACTGTCGCCAGCCGCAATTACACTGTCGTGATCCGCGCCGACCGCACGGTCACCGGGGTGGATTTCAACATCCAGGACGGCAGCGCGACCAACGACGACATCGTCACCGGCCAGGCCAATGGCAATGGCAACGACACGAACGGTTCCCCGATTTTTGCGGCGGCCGCCCCGGCAGCCTCCGATCCGGTCCTGAGCCAGGCTTACCCGGATTACCCGCAGGAATTCCGGTTCGTTTACGCGAACGTGCCGAACAGCGGCACGGCGACCCTCCAAGTGCGGCTCAAGGAATACGGCACGTCGGTTTACACCAACCGTTACACCACGCTCTCCGCCACCGTGAATACGCTGGCGCCGGTGGAGGCGGTGGATATTGCCAGCCCGGCTACCAACGGCCTGGTGTTGAACTACAGCAGCAACCAAATCTATTTCATCCAGGCCTGCTTCAGCGCATCGCTCCCGTCCGTCACCACCAATTTCAACCTGCTCATCAACGGCGTTCTCCAGCCGCCGGCAAATTACATCCTCACTCCGTCAAACCGGCTGGCTGCCTGCCCGGGCAGGAAAGCGCTCATCTACAACTGGAACAATCCGCCGCTCGGCACGAACCTCATCCAGGTCATTTACACCAACACCTACCCGCCCATCGGCGATTCCCGCCTGGTCATCGTAGCGCCGCCGCTGGTCATTTCCGGCTTGGGCAGCAACAATCAACTCGTCCTCTGGGCCAGCGCCCCGGGCGTGAATTATCAGGTGCTCGCCACCACCAATCTCGCCCTGCCGTTCCAGCCCATCAGCGGCATTATTCCCAGCCAGGGCGCGACGACCTCGTTTTACGACGCCAATCCGGCGCCGCAAAAGTTTTACGAGATTCAGATGCTCGGCTACTAGGGCGGTTTGACAGGGAGAGATCTCTAAAAACTCGTTTTGTAAGCGATGTAAAGTCCGGCCTGTGGGCGAACCCTCGGGTGGGCGCATATCAGTTTTTTAACAAGTCGCGGAGCGACGGAATGAAGGTAGCCGTGGCTTTCAAGCCTTGTCATTACCCACATCTTTCAGATTTGGTTGAAGGTGTCGAGTCCTTCGGCCATCCACATCAGGCGTTGCCAGCCACGCCAGATGGTCAGCCAACCGGGCTCGCCATCGCTGTTGCGTCCAATAAATCCTCCCAACCT
>DATJOW010000118.1:0-12310 GCA_035506715.1 Candidatus Acidiferrum sp.
CACGAACAGCCCGGTGGGGGTATACACGATTACGAACACGATGGGGACGCTGGTGGCGCCGAACTACACGGTGAGCCTGGTAAACGGGAGCCTGACGGTGACGGGGGCGGTTTTGACGGCGACGGCGAACAGCGTGATCCGTCCGTATGGCTCAACCAACCCGGCGTTCACGGTGAGCTACAGTGGTTTTGCGAATGGAGAGGCCACCAACGTGCTGAGCGGGGCGCCGGTATTGACGACGAGTGCGGAGACGAACAGCCCGGTGGGGGTGTACACGATTACAAACACGATGGGGACGCTGGTGGCGCCGAACTACACGATAAGCCTGGTGAACGGGAGCCTGACGGTGACGGGAGCGGTTTTGACGGCGACGGCTGATAGCAAGACAAGGACGTATGGGTTGCCGAATACGCTGACTGTCAGCTACAGTGGCTTCGTGAATGGCGAAGGAACGAATGTGTTGAGCGGTGCGCCCAGCTTAAGTACCCTGGCCAACACCAATAGTCCGCCGGGAATCTACCCGATCACCATCGGCGCGGGAACTTTAAGTGCCGTCAATTACACGTTCGTCTTCAACGGTGGGATACTGACCGTGGTGGATCTGCCCCAGTTAACGGGAGTCGGAATTATCGGGACCCAGTTCGTCTTCAGTGTCCCGACGATTGCGGGACAGACTTACACAATCGAATACAAGGATGATCTTGCTGGGGCAACGTGGAATCTGTTAGGTAGTCCGGTTCTTGGGACGGGCAATCTCATCACTGTTACCAATGGACTAGGCGCCTCTCCTCAGCGGTTCTTCAGGGTGCAAATCAGTCCCTGAGCGACCTCTGGTGGAATTGGTGTCTGGACCGAAGCCGGGCTACCGCATAAGGAGTCGAATTGAAGACCCGGCGTCGCTGGGAACCAAAGACTATACGATTATACGCACCGTATGATGGAGTGAATGGGTAACTGTATGAAATTCAATAACCGGAATGTTTATATCAGTCCGAAGGCTAAACTGGGCAGCCGGGTCAGGATCGGTGACAACACTTCCATCTATGACAATGTTGAAATCGGAGACGATTCCATTATTTGCAACGACTCGGTTGTCGGTGAGCCGTTGGCGGCTTATTACCGGGATCCCGGTTATAAAAATCCGACCACGCTCATCGGCGCCGGGTCGCTGGTTCGAAGTCATACCATCATCTATGCGGGCTGCGACATTGGGCCTGGTTTTGCCACGGGTCACCGCGTGACCATTCGGGAAAGCACCACAATCGGCGAGCATTGCTCCATCGGCACCCTGTCAGACATTCAGGGCAATGTGAAAATGGGCAAATTTTGCCGCCTGCACAGCAATGTGCATCTCGCACAAGGCAGCTCACTGGGAGATTTCGTGTTCATGTATCCCTTCTCGGTCATGACCAACGACCCGTACCCGCCCTCCACGGATATCAGGGGGGGGCAGGTTGGCGATTACACCCAGATCGGCGTTCATGCCGTGGTCCTTCCGGGGATTCAAGTGGGACAAAACTGTTTGATTGGCGCCAATTCTGTCGTCAACCGCAAGGTGCCGGATTTTTCCCTCGCCATGGGCGATCCGATCAAGGTGGTCATGGACATTCGAAAATATGTGGCCCTGGGCAAAGGAAACCCCTATCCATGGATGAACCGATTTGACCGGGGTATGCCATGGCAGGGCATGGGATATGACGCCTGGATGAAGCAGGGCGCAGGGAAATAAGTTCTATGGTCATCGATCATATCGGGATCGTGGTTCGCTCGCTGGAGGAAGGTATCCAGCAATGGACCGACTTGTTTGGCTACCGCCAGAACTCGGATATTGTTCTCAATACCAGGCAAAAGGTGAAAGTAGTCTTTCTAGCGAAACAGGGGTCACTGCCCGTCAAACTGGTGGAACCATCGGAGCCGGCTTCACCGGTCTATCTGTTCGCCCGGAAGGGCGGGGGACTTCATCACCTGTGCTTCCGGTGCGAAAATCTGAAAATACAAATCCCGCTGCTGCAGGCCAAAGAAGCCAAATTCCTCGTTCCGCCTGAGCCCGGCGAAGCATTCAAAAATCATGACATTGCATTCTTCCTGGCCAAAAACAATCTTAACATCGAATTGATCGATACCAGGGAAAAACAAGGATGGGCCCAAGAACAATGAATCGCGTTCCGTAAAATTGACGGCGGTTGCCAGCTTGATCCGGTCGTCTTGCAGCGTCTCGGATCGAACTGGCAACGAGCCTTCTGCAACCGACGGACCTGGCCAAATTTGAATGTCGCCACGCTAAAATAACAAACCAAACGACGTATGTCACAGAACCAACCCAACCTCGAATCCGAGATCCGCAAGTTCATCACCGAAAACATGCTGTTTAGCGCTGATGGATTCAATTATAACGACACTGATTCGCTGCTCGACGCGGGAATCGTTGATTCCATCGGCGTGATGGAACTGGTGACGTTCGTGGGCCAGAGCTACAAAATTACCGTCCCGCCGGAAGACATCTCGCCGGACAATTTTGATTCCATCGCCCGGTTGGCCGGCTATATCCGCCGCCGGCAGGGCGCCGGACCGGCTTGAGCTGCGCTTTTATCCCATGTGCGCCATTGTCGGCATTTTGAATTTCGCGGAAACGACCCCGCCGTCGGAGGCCGCCCTCAGGCGGATGTTGGCGATGGTCCGCCACCGCGGTCCGGACCAGTTCGGCATCTATCTGGGCGACCAGGTGGGGCTCGGCAATGCGCGCCTCAGTATCATTGATCTGTCGGGCGGGCAGCAACCGATCGCCAATGAAGACGAAACCCTGTGGATCGTCTTCAACGGCGAGATTTTTAATTACATCGAGCTGAAGTCCGAGCTGGAATCCAAGGGGCACCGGTTTTCAACCAACACCGATACGGAAGTCATCCTGCATCTCTACGAGGAGCTGGGGCCGGAAAGTTTGCGGCGGCTGAACGGACAATTTGCCATTGCCATCTGGAACGAGCGCGACCGCTCCCTGTTTCTGGCCCGCGATCGCGTCGGCGTTCGGCCTTTGTTTTATACTCAAGCCGGTGGCTCGCTGATTTTTGGCTCGGAAATCAAATCAATTTTGGCCGACCCGCGGGTTCGGGCCAGCATCGACCCGCTGGCCTTGGATCAAATTTTTACCTATTGGAGCACTCTGTCACCGCGGACCTGTTTTCGGGGAATCGTCGATGTGCCTCCCGGACATTACCTCCTGGCGAAGGATGGCCGCTTGACGGTGAAGAGCTACTGGGCGCTGGATTGGACGAACGCGAACCCTCCATTGCCCTCGCCCGGGGCAAGAGGCTCTCGCCTGGAGGAGACCGCGGAGAAATACCTTGGTGAATTCCACGAATTGCTCACCGATGCCACCCGGATTCGCTTGCGCGCCGACGTGCCGGTCGGAGCGTACCTGAGCGGCGGCCTGGATTCGTCGGTCATTGCCGCGATCGTTCGGAAATTGGGGGTCAGCCGGCTGGACACCTTTTCCATCGCCTTCAGCGATCCGAAATTCGATGAAAGCGAGCACCAGCGCAGTATGGCCCGGTTCCTCGGGACCGATCATCAGGTGGTTCACGCCACCCACGCAGACATCGGTCGCGCATTTTACGATGTGGTCTGGCACACCGAATGTCCGGTCATGCGCACGGCCCCGGCGCCCATGTTCCTGCTTTCCCAACTGGTGCGAGAGCGCCGGTTCAAAGTCGTGCTCACCGGCGAAGGCGCCGATGAATTTCTGGCCGGCTATGACATTTTCAAGGAAGCGAAAATCCGCCGCTTCTGGGCTCGTAACCCGGACTCGAAATGGCGCTCCCTCCTGCTGAAACGTCTTTATCCGGACATCACCAATTTGAGTGGCGCGGGAAGTTCTTATTTGGCCGCCTTTTTTGGCGCGGGCATGACCGAGACCGCTGCGCCGGATTATTCGCACGCCGTCCGCTGGCGCAACAACCGGCGGACCTGCCGCTTTTTTTCGAAGGGATTCACTGCGGCGGTTGCAGCGGCGCGTGGCGAGGGGGAAACGGAGTTGCGTTATCCGGCAAACTTCGCTTCCTGGAAACCCCTCGAGAAAGCGCAGTTTTTGGAGGCCTCCATCTTCCTGTCCCAGTACCTGCTCTCCTCGCAGGGAGATCGGGTGGCCATGGCGCATTCCGTGGAAGGCCGTTACCCGTTTCTCGACGTCCGGGTCATGGAATTCTGCAATCGGCTGCCGTCCCGATTGAAACTGCGCGTGCTGACGGAAAAGTACCTGTTGCGCCAACTCGCCCGGCAATATCTGCCGCCGGAAATTTTGCAGCGGCGGAAACGCCCCTATCGCGCGCCGATCCATCGGAGCTTTTTCAATGAGGCCGCGCCGGAATACGTGCGGGAGTTGCTGTCCGAGGAGGCGGTGAAGGCCACCGGCGTCTTCAATCCCGTTGCCGTGGGCCAACTTGCCGCGCGACTCGAGCAGGGCAAGGCGGTGGGGGAAACCGACGACATGGCCCTGGTCGGAATCCTGTCCACTCAACTGGTGCATCATCATTTTGTCACCGCGTTCCGGGCTGACCGGACCTTGACGGAAAGGGATGATGTGAAAGTGGTCCTTCGCCGGACCGCCGATCAACTGCGTACCTGCGCTTGAAACTTATGCTGGTGCCAGAGATGCTGGAGCACGCCGCCCGGGTCCACCCGGACAAGCCGGCGGTGTGGCACAACCAGGTCTGGAAAACCTATGGCGAGCTCAACCGTGATGCCAGCCGCCTGGCGGGCTTTCTTCTCCAACTGGGAGTGGGCCGGGGCGATCGAGTGGCCATCCTGCTCGAAAATTCGTTCGACTTCATCAGCGCCCATTTCGGAGCCCTGAAGGCAGGGGCCGTGGAGGTTTCGCTGAATACCGAACTTACCCCGGAGGCGCTCCGGCAACTGTTGTCCGACTGCGAAGCAAAAGTTTTGATCGCGGGCAGCAAGTTCGTGGCTCAATGGTCCGGCATCATCGACGAACTGCCGGAACTCAAACACGTGCTCGTGGACCGGGTTCCGCGAAAGCCGCTGCCTCCGCTGGCGCAAGTCAAAGTGCACTATTTATCTGACGGGTTGCCGGACGGCTCCGGAACGGTGCCGGCTCCGGGCCGAATCGATATTGACCTGGCTTCCATTATTTATACCTCCGGCTCCACCGGCGAACCCAAAGGCGTGATGCTTTCTCACCTGAATTTCGTCAGTAACACGCAGTCGATCGTCCGTTATCTTGAGCTTTGCGAAACCGACCGGATGCTGGTGGTTCTTCCGTTTTATTACGTCTACGGGCGCTCCCTGCTGTACAGCCATTTCCTCAGCGGAGGTTCCCTGGTGATTGACAATCGCTTCGCCTTTCCGGTTACCGTTTTGAACACGATGCGGGACTTGGAGGTGACGGGATTTGCCGGCGTGCCGTCGACGTTTTCGATTCTCTTGCATAAATCCGATTTGAAGTCGCGGAAATTCCCGAAGTTGCGTTTTGTGACCCAGGCGGGCGGCGGCATGGCCCCCGCCTTGCAAAAAGAGGTGGTGGAGGTGTTCCGCCCGGCCCGCGTGTTCGTCATGTACGGAAGCACCGAAGCGGCCCCCCGCCTCACTTATGTCGAGCCGGAAATCCTGCCCCGGAAATGGGGATCCATCGGACGAGCCATTCCCAACGTCGAAGTCATCGTCAGCGATGAACGGGGGAATCGGCTTCCGCCCGGGGTGACCGGGGAGATTGCGGCCCGCGGTTCCAACATCATGGTGGGTTACTGGAAATCCCCGGCGGCGACGGCGGAAGTGATGCGAAACGGCTATTATTATACCGGTGACTTGGGCTATGCGGACGAGGAGGGCTACATTTTTCTCACGGGCCGGGCCCGGGACATCATTAAAGCCGGCGGCAACCGGGTCAGCAGCAAGGAAATTGAGGATGCCGTGTTGGAAATCCCCGGCATCCTGGAGACGGCCGTGATCGGGGTTCCAGACGAGATTCTCGGCGAGGCCATCAAGGCGTTCGTGGTGCGGTGCAATACGACCGTCACCGAGGACGATGTCAAAAGCCATCTGCAACGCCGGCTGCCCGCCTTCAAGCTTCCGAAGTGGATTCAATTTTGCGACAGCTTGCCCAAGAACCAATCGGGCAAGATTCTTAAAGCCGCCCTGCGGACGGGCGAAATCCCGCAAGCCAAAACCACCGCAACCAGTCCGGTCCGCTAAACCCATTATACAATCATCCGATACTTAATTATGGATCCCAAAACTTTTTCCAAAGAATCGCTGAAAATCAATTGCGCCGACCAGGTCCAGGTCATTACCCGCGAAATTCAACGGTTGCTCGCCTCCTTCAAGCGCCGCGGTTTGGTCCTCGGTCTCTCCGGCGGAATCGACAGCTCCGTCACCGCTGCCCTTTGCGTGCGGGCCGTGGGCAGGGAGCGCGTGTTCGGCATTCACATGCCGGACCAGCATTCTTCCGCCGATACCCTGAGCCTCAGCCAATCGGTCTCCACCCATTTCGGATTTGATTCAGCCGTGGAGGAAATCACCGGAATCCTCGAGGCGGTGGGATGCTATGCCCGTCAGGCCAAGGCCATTCAACTGGTCATCCCTGAATACGGAAAGGGATGGAAGAGCAAAATCGTCCTGGAGAACGTCCTCACCAACCAGGGCATCAATTACTTCAGTGTCGTCGCCCAGGCACCCGACGGAACCCAGGTCAAGAAACGCCTGCCCCTGGAGTCGTATCTGGGCATCCTCGCGGCGACCAATTTCAAGCAGCGGGTGAGAAAGATGATGGAATACTACTACGCCGATCGGCTTAACTTCGCCGTGGCGGGGACGCCCAACCGCTTGGAATACGACCAGGGATTTTTTGTGAAGCTGGGAGACGGCGCGGCCGACATCAAGCCCATCGCCCATCTATACAAATCCCAGGTCTATCAATTGGCAGAGTTTTTGGGGGTTCCGGAACGGATCCGCCGGCGCCCGCCCACCACCGATACCTACAGCCTCCAGCAAGGACAGGATGAATTCTATTTTTCCTTGCCCTATGAAAAGTTGGACCTGTGTCTTTATGCCAAAAACCATGCCATTCCGGCGGAGGTGGTGGCCCCGTTGGTTGGGCTTGACCCGGCCCAGGTCGAGCGGGTCTACAAGGACATCGACATGAAACGGTCCTCCACCCGCTACCTGCATTTGAAACCGCAACTCGTTGTTCCGGTCGAGGAACTGAATGTCTAGAGTGCCGTCGGCATGAGGGCTCCGTCTATGCCCGCTTCGTCAACATCAGTTGGTTTGCCGCCCGCCCGCGCTGCGGCGAACCCGGTGGAAGGGGGGGCTTCCCGCGACCGCGTCGTTCCCGCTGCCCGGAACCGTATGAACACCTTTGGTCAAAGAGTCCGGAAAGGGTTGAAATACCGGTTCGACCGGTTCACGCGCAAGCTGGGTCGGGACCACCGCTGGACGCTCCGCCTGGCGAATGAGCCGGCCGAGTTGGGGGAATTGAAAACGCTAGCCCGGCTTGCCGGCCGTCAGACCGCCTTCACTTCGCCGCGATTGTTTGACCGGCAGCTGGAGGTGATCCGCCCGCCGGCCATTGAGACCGCCGTGCCCGATCTCTATCTGTTGGAATTGAACGATGTGGCCGTGATTGGGGCGACGATGGCGGTCGTGCGCGACGGCAGGGTTCTCCACCCGGAATTGCTGCATACGGAACCGATCCACGACCTGAAGGCGCCGGATATTTATGAGTTCAGCGATCCCGGGCGGAGGGTTTTGACGTTTAAGACCTATACGAGGTTTGGCGGACGCCGCCGGATCAGGCGGGGGGTTCATTTGCTGAAGGAACATTCGGCCAATTACTACCACTGGCTGTTCGAATGTTTGCCCCGGCTGATTTATTTCATCGAAAACATTCGCGGCATCCGCCCGGACGAGAAATTCACCTTGCTGGTGGATCACAACATTCAGGAGCAGGGGCTCGACGCGATGCGCCGGTTGATTCGCTTTCCGTTTGAAATCGAAAAAGTCAGGCGCGGTGAGGTGGTTTATTGCGACCAACTGCTCTATCCCTCGGCGTTCTGGTATTCCCTGGACAACAGCAAACACCGCGTCGACCCCTACCGCGATTACGCGGTGGACAAATACGCGGTGGAAATGATCCGCGCCGCCTTCCGCCCCCTCATGAAACGAGAAAAGCCGTCGCGCAAAATCTATCTGCCCCGGCTGTCGACGCAGGTGCGGCGAATCATCAATGCGGATCAGGTCGAAGCGCTGATGCGCGCCCGGGGCTTAGAGTTCATCTATCCGCATGAGTTTTCTTTTCCGGAACAGGTCGAACTCTTTTCCAGCGCCCAACTGGTTGTTGGCGCAACCGGCGCGGCCTTTTCCAACCTGGTGTTCATGCAGCCGGGGACCCGCGCGGTGATTTTTTCACCCAAGCAAATGGAAGTGTTCAACTACTATATCTTTCAGCAGCAGGCGGACGTGGCCCGGGTGGAATTGGCGCATCTGCTGACGGTTCCGGCCCGGCCCGACCATTTCTACGTGCACGACGATTTTTATCTGAATTGTGATGACCTGCAAACCTTGATTGAGCGCATTCGTTGATCCCAAAAGGACCCGGCTCATTACGCCTATGCATCTGAAAGACTGCCGCATCATCAACCTGCCCAAAATCGCGGATCCGCGGGGCAACCTCACCTTTATCGAAGCCGGACGGCATATACCGTTCGATATCCGCCGGGTGTATTACTTGTACGACGTGCCCGGCGGCGCCGAACGGGGCGGCCACGCGCATAAGGAACTTCATCAGCTGATCGTGGCCATGTCCGGCAGCTTCGATGTGATTCTGGACGATGGGACGGAAAAACAACGCATTCATTTGAACCGTTCCTATAACGGACTGTATGTCTGCCCGATGATCTGGCGGGAATTGGACAATTTTTCCTCCGGGTCGGTCTGCATGGTTTTGGCGTCGAATTTTTACGAGGAATCCGATTACTACCGGGAATACCAGGATTTCCTCAAAGCCATCCGCCCGACCACATGAAAGTGCCGTTCCTGGAATTGAAGCCGGCCTACGTCGAACTCCGCAATGAGTTCGATGCGGCGTACCATCGGGTCATGGAATCGGGATACTATCTTCTGGGAAGGGAACTGGAAGCCTTCGAGGTCGAGTATGCAACCTATTGCGGCGCTAAATGCTGCGTGGCGGTGGGCAACGGGCTCGATGCCTTGCATCTGATTCTGCGCGCGTATGAAATCGGTGCGGGCGACGAAGTCATCGTGCCGGCACACACCTTCATTGCCACCTGGCTGGCGGTGTCGTATGCCGGCGCCGTCCCGGTGCCGGTCGAACCCGACATTCGAACGGGCAACCTCGATCCCGCCAGTATTGCCGCCGCGATTACGCCGAAGACCAGGGCCGTCATGCCTGTGCACCTGTATGGGCAACCGGCGGACATGGATCCGATCATGGCGCTGGCCCGGCAGCACGGTTTGAAAGTGATTGAAGACAGCGCACAGGCGCAGGGGGCGCGCTACAAAGGCCGGCGAACCGGTTCACTGGGAGACGCGGCCGGTCACAGCTTTTATCCCGGCAAAAACCTCGGCGCTTTCAGCGATGCCGGCGCGGTGACGACGAATGATGCGGAACTGGCGGATCGGGTTCGAACCTTGCGCAACTACGGCTCCAGCAAGAAATATTTCCACGACCACAAAGGCTTTAATTCCCGGGTGGATGAACTTCAGGCTGCCTTCCTGCGCGTGAAGCTGGGGCATCTCGACGAATGGAACGCGCGTCGCCGGATGATGGCAACCCGCTACCTGGCGGAACTGGCTGAGGCCCCGGAATTGACGCAGCCGTTGGTCCCGGACTGGGCGGAACCGGTCTGGCATCTGTACGTCGTCCGCCACGCGCAACGGGACGAGCTCCAGCAAAAACTGGCCGCGGCCGGCATCGGCACCCTCATTCATTATCCGGTTGCCGCCCACCTTTCCGGCGCCTATTCGGATCGCCAATTCGCGCGCGGAACCTTCCCAGTGGCTGAAACGTTGGCCGACACCGTATTGAGCCTTCCGCTGGGGCCGCATCTGGCCAAGGAACAAGTTGACGCCGTCATTGAGGAAGTTCTTCAAGCCGCACGGTCCCTGCGCGAGCCTGTTTGCCGCGCCTGATTTAATGTCCACGCAAATCCAATCGGCCGAGCTCAGCACTGCCGGCAAGAAGACTTATGGACAAATCCTCAAGTCGTCGGCGCTGATCGGAGGATCGTCCGCCGTCAACATCGGCCTCAGCATGGTGCGAACCAAGGTCATGGCCCTGCTGCTGGAACCGGCCGGCATCGGGCTCTTCGGCTTGTACGGGTCCATTTTTGATCTCGTGCGGGCCATCGGCGGTATGGGCATTAACACCAGCGGGGTCCGGCAGATCGCGGAGGCCGTCGGCAGCGGTGACAGCCAGCGGATTGCGCGGACGGTGACGACCTTGCGTCGCGTGGCGTTCATCCTCGGGGCCTTGGGCGCCCTGTTGCTGGTCATTTTCTGCAAGCCTGTGTCGCACCTGTCGTTCGGGAGCACCCAGCGGGCCGGTTCCGTGGCTTTGCTGGCGCTGGCTGTGTTCTTTGCGGATGTTTCGGCCGGCCAGGGCGCCGTGGTGCAAGGCATGCGGCGCATCGGCGACCTGGCGCGGATGAGCGTGCTGGGGGCGTTTTACGGCACCGTGTTCAGCATCCTGATCGTTTATTTCTATGGCGAACGAGGCATTGTGCCGTCGCTGGTCTGTGTCGCCGCCATGGGCATCCTCACTTCCTGGTGGTACAGCCGCAAGGTCAAGGTGGAGCGGGTGTCCATGACTTTCGCAGACATCTCCGGTGAAGTGTCGGCACTGTTGCAATTGGGATTCGTCTTCATGGCGGTCAACTTGATGACGCTGGCCGTGGCCTATCTGGTTCGGATCATCGTCCTGCGCCAGATCGGCCCGGAGGCGGCCGGTTTTTATCAAGCCGCCTGGGCTCTGGGCGGGCTTTACGTGGGATTCATTCTGCAAGCCATGGGGACGGACTTCTATCCGCGCCTCACGGCGGTGGCCAATGACAATGCCGAATGCAACCGCCTGGTGAACGAACAGGCGGAAGTTGGACTGCTAATTGCCGGCCCGGGGGTGCTGGGGACATTGACTTTCGCGCCGCTGGTCATCCAGATTTTTTATTCGGCCAAGTTCGGGCCCGCCGTCGAGATTCTGCGCTGGATTTGTCTGGGCATGATATTGCGGGTGGCGAGTTGGCCGATGGGCTTCATCCTGGGCGCCAAGGGTGCCCGCCAGACCATCTTCTGGAGCGAGTTCGCTGCGTCGGCAATCCAAATTGGGCTCGCCTGGTTTTGCGTGCTGGGCTTTGGTTTGAAAGGCGCGGGCATTGCCTTCTTCGCTTCGTATCTTTTGTACGGCGGCTTGATCTATGCGATCGTGCGTTCGGTCAGCGGCTTCCGCTGGACGGCCGCCAACCGGCGGTTGGGGCTGTTGTTCGTGCCGCTGGTGGCCCTGGTTTTCGTGAGCTGGTACTGTCTTCCTCCCTTGATAGCCGCGATGCTGGGCGCGGCAATTACCCTGGTCTGCGGCATTTACTCGGCCCGGATGCTCAGCCAGATGATTCCCTGGGAACGGATTCCCCGGGGGGTGCAAAAGGTGCTGTTGCTCTTGCGGTTGGTGCCGCGCGAGCGTCAACACTGAGTTCATCAAACTGCGTTTCGACATCACAGACCGTTCTAACGAACCTGAAACCGGCAGTCGGCAGGCCGGAACCGCCCGTGTGAAAGATCAAAACCGCAACCGCTTCATCGTCAAGAGCGCCATGGTCAAGGTGGCGCGCGCACGTCTTTTGCCGGCGCGCCTGCCGGCCGGGCGTTGCGGCTGCCGTTTTAACGGGCCAAAAAAGAGATTGCCAGCCGGAGGAAGACGCGATAAGAAAACTGGTAGTCGCCGCAACGGCGTCATCAAAGCAATGAATAGCGGAAGAAAGTGGCCGTACCATCTGACGCGAAGGCAGTTTCTGCGTCATTTCGGCATCGCTTCCAGCGCCATCACCTTGAGCCCGTTTTTCATGGATCGCTTTGCCTCGGTCTGCCAGGCGGCCAGCGGACTGACCCGGGTTTACAAAGTCAAGAATGGCGACTGCTTTCAGAACACCGCTAAGCTGTGGGATATGCTGGGCGGCCCGGCGCGTTACATCGGCCCGACGGATGTCGTTGTCATCAAAGGCAATGCCCAATGGCCGAAGCAGGGATACACTCACACCGGGTGCATCAAAGGGGTGATTGACCAGATTCT
>DATJOW010000119.1:0-29099 GCA_035506715.1 Candidatus Acidiferrum sp.
CAACGGCACCCATCCGCGAATCATGCTTTCATTGTTGTCGCCGGCATACAGGGCAAAGCAGGTACCCCATTGATGCAAATTGGAAAGACACTGTATACGATGGGCTCTCATTTTTGCCCGGCTTAACGCCGGCAACAGCAATGCCGCCAGAATCGCTATGATCGCAATCACCACCAACAACTCAATCAAGGTAAAACCTGGCTCTCGGCGCAAGTGGTCGTCGTTGAACGGCAGACGGCGTTTAAAAATCATATCAGGTTGTGTGCGCTAATATCCCCTTTGTTCCCGCTTTTGCCAAGCCTGACAAATGACGGGTTGGCCTTCCGTGCCTATGGCGATAACAACTTGATAGCCTGACGATTATGATGCCGGAAAACCTAAACGGCCGTTTTCGCAGAACGGAACTTCAACAGGGCTTCGGTCCGGGAATGCACGTGTAACTTGGAGTAAATGTTTTCCAGGTGCCAGCGCACGGTTCCGGTGCTCAAGCCCAACCGGTCGGCAATCTCCTTGTTGGCCAGGCCATTCGCCAGCAACTCGAGGATTTTCCGCTCGCTGGGCCGGAGCTCCTCCACGCTGGCCGCCGCCGCGACCGGCTGCTGGAACGAGGCAATCACCTTGCGCGCAATCTCACGCGGCATCGGCACGCCGCCCATCCGGGCTTCGCGCACCGCCGCCACCAGCTCGGCCGGCGTGCAGCGTTTCAGGAGGTAGCCGCAGGCGCCCGCCCGCAGCGCCGCCGAAATCCGTTCCGTATCCTCATAAACCGTGACCATGATGATCTGGACCGACGGGAGCAGCTTTTTGAGGTGGGCCGTGCATTCGATGCCGGAGAGCTTGGGCAACTGGATGTCCATCAGCACCACCTCGGGCCGGTGTTCGGGAATCTCCGCCAGCGCCTCTTCGGCCGTCGCGCAGGCGAACACGCAGCGGCATTCCGGGTCGGTCTGCAAATAATGCGTCAGACTTTCCCGGATGGTTTTGCTGTCTTCGACGATGGCAACGCGGATCATAAATGTTCAATCCAGGGGCATGTAAAACCGGACAATGGTGCCGCGCCCGCGCTGGCTGGCAATGGCGAATCGTCCGCCCAACTTTTCCAGCCGTAGGCGCATGTTCGCCAATCCATCCCGGCCCCGCGTGCCGGCGTCGGAGGGCAGGCCTTGCCCGTTGTCGGCAATCGACAGCCGCAACCGGTTGTCAATCAGCCTCACGCCCAGCCGCACCTCGGTGGCCCCGGCGTGCCGGATGACGTTGGTGATGGCTTCCTTGAACGCCAGGAAAAACTCATGCCGGTGAACCGATGACACCGTCCGGTCGGGCAGGTCCATCGCCCCTTTCAACTGGCAGGCGATGTTCGCCAGTTTCAGGAGCCGGTCCGCGTAAAGGCAGGAATAGCTCACCAGCGACATCAGGGAATCGTGCTTGGGGTTCATGGCCCAGACAATCTCATCCAGCGCCGTGACCATCTGCCGCGCCCGGTCACCGATTTCCTCCAATTGCCGGCCCGGCGCTCCGGCGCTGGAAGCCGATCCGGCCATGGTGACCAGCATGCTGATCTCCGTGATGCCCGACCCCAGCTCGTCATGCAGGTCCTGGGCGATGCGCGCCCGCTCCTGCTCCAGCGCCCGCTGGTGCTCGATGCGCTGGCGTTCGCGGATTTGAACTTCGAGTTCGGCGGTGCGGGACTCGACCTTGCGATGCAGCTGGGTGATCCAAAGCACCGTGACCGCCAGCACGCAGGCCAGTGCGCCCATGCCGATCAACAACCGCTCCAGCGTCCACCAGGGCGGGCGCGCCAGCACAACGATGTCGGCCGGAGAGTTCAAGAGCAATTCAAACGACGTGATGTCCTGCCCGACCGCGCGGTTGCCCCCCTGTCCCGAATAAACGCCGCTCAATTCCAATTGGCTGCCGGCCGGCAACGAGCCGACCGACCCGTTTGCGATTGCCAGCCGCGCGACGAAGGTGCGCAGCCCGTTCTGAATTTCCAGGACTTGTTCCGCCGGAGTCGCCCTGACGCTCACCAGGACGCCTTTCACCTTGACGCGGGTTGAGTCGTATTCCGACCGGACGAGATTATCGACCGGGAGGCTTTTCGCCTCGGGCAGGGCCGCCCGGCCGGTTTTGCGCGCCACCGCCTCGCGCAGGAGGGGCAAGGCGCCGCTCAGTTCCGGAAAGCCCACGACCTCCACGAGGTCGCCGATGGCCAATTGTTCCGGTTTCTTGGCGGTAAACCGCAGCCCGTTCCGTCCGTCGGTCATGTAACATTCCGTGTCGCGGTCAAAAAGGATCTGGCCCGAGACTTTTACGCGCTGAAACACGCTGGCCTGCGGGTCGAACAGCAGCAGTTGCGCCGCGGTCTTGCCGGGAATGGCGAACAGGTCTGCCGGCGCCGGCTGGTCCACGGAAACGTCTGCGCCGTAAATCCGGATCTCGCCCACCCTTACTTCATGGGTCACATAATCCCACGACGCCAACAGGCAACCGCGGATGCGAACCAGGGCGTTTTCATAACCGACCAGCGCTTCCGGTGACAGACCGGTCACGCGCAATTCCAGTTTGATGCGGCCGCCTTGCGTGAGCAGCGTCACCCCGTTGGTCTGCACCGCGGTGATGATGCCCTGGACTTCCACGTATTGCGCGTCCAGGCTTCCATTGAGCAGTTGGTCCCAGGCGGGAAGCACCGGAGCCGGCAGGTGACCCTCACCCAGGCGGTCGATTTTCTGCGCATGAACGATCGGGGCAAACAGGCTGGGATCCGTGACGCCCTCGACTTTCAGAAATTCTCCGATTTGCGGCGGATAGGATCGGACCGTTGAATGGTCCTCCACGTACAGTCCGCGGCTCGCATCCTGGAGAACGAACGCCTGGTGTTCCGGCAACACGCAGGTGACGACGCCACGAATTTTCACCGGGTATCCCCGCTGCGCCTCCTCCCTTTTCAACCGGTGCACTTCGGCCGCCGAGGTCAACACGGGCAGCGTCCCCGCATCGGTGCCGGCGGATTCCGTTACCTCCGGGAGTGCTTCCAACACCTGGATTTGCCGGCCGCCCGACACCAACAAGACGCCCGGGACCTTGTGTCCATCCGCAGTGACGGTGCTTTCACAAAAACCCGTCGCCCGGATGCGGCTGTTCAATCGCAAGCCTGCCGGCAAATCCGAAGCGTCCACGATCTCCACCCGCATCTGGTCGGCGCCCGCGCTCAACTCGAGTTTCATCCCGGCCGCCTGCTCGCTCAGAAATGTCACCTTGCCTTCCACTTGCGCCCATTGGCTCTCCTCGCCCTCGCGCAAGGTTTGGCCGATGATCACCGACTGCGGCCCGGGCAAAGTCCCCTGGCCGAGGACCGCCAAGTGCAGCGAAGGCACACCCACGAACAGTTGACTGCCGTCGTCCGATTTCGTGTGGAAGGTGTACAAGCCATCCCGTGGCACGTCCAGCCAACCGGTGAACTGAATTCCCACGTGCTCCGGATGCGGCAGAGCGCTCAGATCAAAATTGACCACCGTTCCGCTTTTGATCGCTGTCTGCCGGCTGAAATCCGGCAGCACCGCTCCCGGGACCTCATAGCAACGATAGTCCAGCCCGTTCACAAAATTGCTCGCGCCACCACTCGCGTCCGGCTGGAGCCGGAATAGCGCCGCGTCGGGAATCTTTTGCCGCGGCAGGTTCGGCCCCTCGTATTCCACCTCCAGCCCGAATTTTTCGACACCGTTGAACCAATCCACCCGAATCGGCTGTCGTCCGGCTTTCAGATAAACCGTCCCCGATTTTTCAGCCAGATCGTGCACGCCGTCGTTGTCCACGATGGTTCCCCGCGCGCCGAGCCGGAAACCGGCGCCTTCCCGGCTGATGGTGCCATTGCCTTCCAGCCGTACCCGCTGGCCGGTTTCGACCGATTGGCCGGCCAGTTCCATCTGCAATTCCGCCACCCCGGACTCATCCGCCAGAACCAACCGCCCTTGCGCCGGTGAGGCCCACCAGATTATCCCTTCCAGACGGATGACCTGGCTGGCGGTGGAATTTTCCGCGCCCAGGCGAATGACCTGTTGGACATGGGTCACCTCCCAAACCGGCTGGCCGTTTGTCCCCGGCTCCGCCACAGCCATGGGCACCGTGAGCGCCGCAACCAACATCAAACCGCAACCAGCGACGACATGCCGGAACCGGTGCGGGAAGATGAAACGCATGGCCTCAGGATACAAATATAAACCGGAATCTGCACGACAAATGGCGGCTCGCACTCTGCGCGCGCAGCAGACCGAATTGATGGTCGGATGGGAAAGTCATTGCGCGGGCGCACCAGGCTTCCCGCTCGCCCGTCTGGCGGGCAACCAGCCGCCGGGCGCCGGATGAACCGCACGGATCATGGGTTTGCTTTGGCCGTTTCCGATGGCCGGCTTAAGACATTCATCGCCGGCAACGGGCGGCCCGTGGCGTCAAACAGGGAATCCGGATTAGGGCCCGACCAACGGTTGGTGCTCCCGGGAATGTGCGTGGTGACCGGATGCCAGTAATTCACGCCGATGCCGCCGTTTGCCCTGACCGTCTGGATCAGGTCGGTGAGAAATTGTTTTTGCCCGGCGGGGGTCTGCGGCCAGGCCATGTATTTGGCCGCCGCCGCGGAAGGATGCGTGTCGCGCGACGGATAGCCCGTTTCCACAATCATCACGTCCTTGCCGTATCGCTGGCGGGTCTGGCGGAGATTCTCCCCGACATTTTCCAGGGTGCCGTGCCAGTGCGGATAATAGCTCTGCCCCACGATGTCATAATCCACCCCTGCCTCGGTGAGATGATCGAAATACCATTGGGTCACCGGCCAATCACCGCCGCAATCAATGTGTACGATAATGCGCACGTGGTCCTCGGGTGTCGTCACCGAACGCACGCCGGCAATGTCCGCCCGGAGCAGGCGGATGAGGTGATTCCATTGTTTCGCATCGTCATACGGCTCCGGCGGCGAGATCATCGTTACGTCACCTTCAAACACCTTGACGGTTGACAGGGGAACTTTGACCTGACCGTCGGGCCACAGCATGCCGCCCGTGATTTCGTTGCCCACCTGCACCAGGTCCGGCGTGGCGCCGGCGTCCTTCAGCGCCTTGACCACCGACGCCGTATAGGCTCCGGACTTTTTGACGAGCGCGTCAAAATCGAGGTTGGCCCAGGCGGCGGGCTTGTTCTGCTTCTGCGGATCCGCCCACCAATCGGAGTAATGAAAATCCAGCATGAACGTGCCGCCGGCGGCTTTGATGCGCTTGGCCAGTTTCACGGTGTATTCCAGGTCGTTGACGCCGTTGGTGGGGTCCACCCAGATCCGCAACCGGAAGCAGGTCCAGCCATGCTTCATGAAAATGGCAATCGCATCGCCGGGTTGATCGCCATCCAGGTAAACTCCGCCGCGCTGCTCGATCTCCGCCAGCGCGGAAATGTCCGCCCCGAGGCAAAATGGCGCGGATGTGGCTGCCGCGGGCGCGGCGGTGGCAGGTGCCGGCGACGAGCAGCCGGCTGCCTGCAGCAGGATGAGAACAGCTGCCACGAGGGCGCAAACGCAGGCAGCGTTCACGAACCGAAAGCGGCGCCGAGATTCAGTCGAATTTGGCATGACGTCGTAACGTTTTGACTTTCGGATTAGGATGTCCCCGGTTCATCCCGCTGGCTAGCCTGTCAAATGGCAGGGGAGATTCAGCGATGGGTTCATTCATGGGTGTAGCGCATCTGTCGAATGCCCTCCTGGATGGCGGCTGGAGACGGGCGCAGCGACGAAACGCCAACGATAGGGCTTGCAGTTGGAAGGCAACGGCATACAATACTTGGGTGTCGCTTCGACATGGGCGGTGGTAGTGTATTTGCCTCGGTAGCTCAATTGGCAGAGCAGTTGACTCTTAATCAATTGGTTCTAGGTTCAAGTCCTAGCCGGGGCACCACTTAAAAGGCCGATGGTGTCAAGGTGTTATGCAAATTTCCCAAGGCGGAACGGTGAAGGAAAGAAATTTGTCCGTGCCATTTCTGGGCCACGTTTAATGGCTGCCTCTCGGTTCGCGGGATACAATCCGGGATACAATGCTATCTGCCTTCAGGGAGTTCAGGGTGGCACCGCGCTGATGCGATAGAAGTACTGCGGCCCCATGTTGTCGAAACCAACATTGTTCCATCCCGCCAGCGCATTGGTGATGATGGTTTCCCACGGCGAGGAACCGTCCAGCACTACGCAGCGTTGCACCTGGTAAAGGCGCGTGGATTTGCTCGTCCACCACAGCGTGTTGTAGGTGCCTTCCCGGGTGTAACGGGTGATGTGCAGGTAATCCTGGGCATCCACCGGGCTGGTGTCCGCCAGATACTCTTCCCAATTGTTCACCCCGTCGCCGTCGCTGTCAGCGTAGGTATTCGCGGCATCGGTTGGCAGTCCGTATCCCTGCAACCAGAGGTAGTAGTTGAGCAAGACTGGCGTCTGGCTTTCGTAGGCTCCCATGTCCACCGTGCCACCGACGATGCGTGAGTTGCCATCCAAATCAGTGGCGGTGGTCGCCCAGGCATTGTTCCCCGCATTGATGCAGGGCGAGTTGGAAAGCAGGCGCAGGTTGCCGCCGGCGTTATTTACGAACAGCGGCGTGTTGGTGATGTTGCCCGAGCCGTCGATGGGATATGGCATCGTGCATGAATTGCTCAGTAGGCTGGAGTAATAGTTCGAGCCGTAGGCTGCCGTGTTGAAATAGACGATGCAGTTGCAGAGCGTGCTCCCGTGCGCGCCGCCACCATTGCCATATCCGGCTGAGTTCCCGCTTAACGTGCAATTGTAGAGGGCACAGCCATGCGCCCCGCCGCCGACATGAGCCGAGTTGCCGGTGAGCGTGCAATTGTAAAGTGTACACGCCTCGGCGCCACCGCCTCCGTATCCAGCCGAGTTGCCGGCCAGCACGCAATTGTAGAGAGTGCCGCCGTAAACCCCGCCGCCCTCGTAAACGGCCGAGTTGCCCGCAATCACACAGTTGGTCAGGAACGCATTTGCGGATGCGCAGTATGCCCCGCCGCTGAAATACCCCGACCCGCTGCCGTTGGTCAGCGTGAATCCGGTCAAGCTCACCCCATTCGTGAGGGATACGCACGGCCCGCCACCATTGATTACCGTGAACTGCGGACCGTTGACGCTCCGCAGCGCCAGCGGGTTGGTCACCGTGACACCGCCGGGATACACTCCGTTGGTGACCACGACCTCATCGCCAGCTAATGCCGCATTCACGGCCTGTTGGATGTTTGTGGCGGCCGTGACCCAGTTTGTGTAAGGCGGCGTCGGGCTGGGGCTGGCCGGCGATACATAGTGGGTGACGGCGAAGAGGTTTGGGCCTGCCAGCAGCAGGGCAAGAATGATCTGAGAGAGTGTAATTTTCATTTTAGCCTCAACCGGAAATCTGAAGTTCCTCGCCCAGGAATCGCCGGAAGCAGATTCTGGAAATCGGCCGGGTGAAAATTCCCAAACACTCACCCGGATCCCGCCACACTGGAGACTGGCGGTTCATGCCGGTTTAATCGGGTTCTTCTTTGATTGCAGGGCCTTGACTCGATGATCGAGCCGGCGACCCATAATGATTGTTTATAACATCAGCATGAGAAGCGGGCAAGGATAATCTGGGTGTCTTTCGCGCCCGGATGGCCCCGGGCGCCTTTAAACGGCGGCTTTCCCCGCGGATCGCACCGGCTGACGCCTCTGCTGGTTCGGTTCAACGTCCCGCGCAAAATCTGCGCGCGTCGCCGGCCGGCATTGAGCAACGATTGCGCACGCGGATCGTTCCCGGCCAGCAAAATCAAGGTTTCGCGAGTCTGGTACGGTTGTTGCATTGCGCAAACCGGCAATCGTCGGACGCCACGGGTGTGTCGCTCCGCCGGGCAAAAAAAACGTAAATAACATCTCAACAGGAACAGGAGAAAATTCGATGAAAGTGAATCAATGGTTGGCAATCGGCGGAATGGCCGCGGCGTTGTTACTGAGCGCCGGCAGTGTTTTCGCGCAAAATGACAATGGCGGTGGCGGCGGCGGACGCCGATTTGGCGGCGGGAATCCCCCCGACCCGGCGCAAATGCAGCAACGCATTTTGGATAACATCAAAGACGACTTCGGCTACACCAACGACACCGAATGGAACGCCGTCAAACCGCTGTTTCAAAAGGTGATGGACGCGCGGCGCGATGTCGGATTTGGCGGCGGTGGCATGGGCCGCATGTTCCGCAACCGCGACCGCAACAATGGCGATCAGGGCGGCAATAACCGTCCGCGCGGCGGTTTCTTCGGGCAACCCAGCCCCGAAGGTGAAGCGCTGCAAAAGGCCATTGATGACAACGCGCCCGCCGCCCAAATCAAGGCCGCTCTGGCCAAATACGAAGCCTCACAAAAGGCCAAACGCGCCAAGCTCATCGAAGCCCAGGAAAACCTCCGCAAGGTGCTCACCACCAAACAGGAGGCCCAAGCCACCCTGCTCGGCTTGCTGGAATAACGCGATATCACCAGGGCTCGGCCATGAAACGAAACGCAAAGACGGCCCTCACCCCGCCCCTCTCCCATCGGATGGGAGAGGGTGTCCGAAGGACGGGTGAGGGTTTGGTCGGCGCCCATCAACCGTCGCGCAAAGCTGATGTTCACCCATGAGTGAAACACAAGAAAGTTCATTGAAACAGTTGCTGGACCGCATGATCGCGGCCCGGCAACTGTCTTCGATTGACGCTGAATCCCTTGCCCGCGCGCCGTCTCCGGTCAAGACCGAGGAAGAGGTGCTGCGCTGGCTGGCAAAGGAATACGGCCTGGCGTACACGACGCTGGACGATGTGGACCCGGACCGCCAACTGCTTTCGCTCTTCCCGGCCCGGATCCTCCTGAAAGAGGAGCTCCTGCCGCTCAAACGCCACAACGGCACCGTCGAGGTCGCCACCAGCCGGCTGTTCGCCACCCAGGGCCTTGACGCGCTCAAGACTCTCACCGGCCTGAACCTCAAGCCCGTTCTCGCCACCAGCGAAGTCATCCAGCGCGAAATCAAAAAGCGCCTTGGCGTGGGCGCCGACACCATCGACACGCTCGGCGAGGAAAAGGGCTTTGAAGTGGTTGACGAGAATGCCGAAGACACCAACCTCAGCGAGGCCGCCGAGGACGAGGCGTCCATCATCCGCTTCGTCAACCAGGTGCTCAAAGACGCCATCGAATTGCGCGCCTCGGACATTCACCTCGAACCGTTCGAGGACGAATTCCGCATCCGGTACCGCATCGACGGGGTGCTGCAGGACGTGTCCGTGCCCGCCCAGCTCAAGCGCTTCCAGCCCGCCATTGTTTCGCGGATCAAGATTTTGAGTCATCTCAACATCGCCGAGAAACGCCTCCCCCAGGACGGCCGCATCAAGGTGCGCATCGACGAGGCCGAGGTGGACATCCGCGTGTCCGTCATCCCGATGCTGCACGGCGAGGCGGTCGTCATGCGTCTGCTGCGGCAGAACGCCACGTTGCGCGGCCTGAAGGAGCTGGACATGGACCAGCGGGAAATGGCCTGCTTCCGCCGCGTGCTCGAATTGCCGCACGGCATCATTCTCGTCACCGGCCCCACCGGCAGCGGCAAAACCTCCACGCTTTATACGGCGCTCAATGAAATCAACGATTCCATCCGCAAAATCATCACGGTGGAGGATCCGGTGGAATATCAGCTCAAAGGCGTCAACCAAATCCAGGTGAACGAGAAGTCCGGCCTCACCTTCGCCCGCGGATTGCGATCGATTTTGCGTCATGACCCGGACGTGATTCTCATTGGTGAAATCCGCGACCAGGAAACCGCCCAGATCGCCGTGCAGGCCTCCTTAACCGGCCACCTCGTTTTCTCCACCCTGCACACCAACGACGCTCCCGGCGCCGTCACCCGGCTCGTGGACATGGGGGTTGAACCGTACCTCGTCGCCTCGTCGCTCGAAGCCGTGCTCGCCCAACGCCTCGTCCGCGTCCTCTGCAAACATTGCCGGCAGCCGGATGATTCACCCACCGCCCGGGCGTTCAAGGAACGGCTGGGCTTTCCCGCCGCGGTCATCCTCTACCGCTCGGTCGGTTGCCGCGAATGCCGCAACACCGGCTTTTTCGGCCGGCACGCGATTTTTGAGTGGATGGATACCGACCAGGAAATCCGGGGATTGATTTTGAAAAATGCCTCCACCGACCAGATTCGCGACGCCGCGCGTCGCGCCGGCATGCGGACGCTGGCCGAGGACGGCTGGCGCCTGGTCCGCGCGGGGATCACCACCGTGGAGGAGGTCCTCAGCGTGACGACGGCCAAGGAAGTGGAGCGCACGACCAAAAACGAAACGCAGGATGCCATAACCCCGGCCAGCATCGCGGTGTCGAGATAGTTATGAAACATCCAAGCACCAAACATCAAGCTCCAGAGAAATTTCAAACACCAAGATCCAAGACTTGCGCGCTGGGCTTTCCTAAAGTTTGGAATTTGGTGCTTCTCTGGTGCCTGGACGTTGGAGCTTGGAGCTTTTGAATCATGCCCACCTTCGCCTACAGAGCGTTGTCGAGCGACGGCAGAATGGCCGAAGGCCAGTTGGATGCCCCCGGCCGACCGGACGCCCTGCGCCAGATGGAATCCCTCGGTTTGCGCCCGGTCAGCCTGGCCGAAAAAGTTGCGGCCACCGCGACCGGGAAAAATGGTTCTCCCCTGCCCGCCGGATTTGGGGAGGTTTCGTTCAAGTTCGAATCAAAAAGGGTCTCGGCGAAGGAACTGGAGAATTTCACTCGGCTGCTGTCCAGCCTGCTCTCGGCCGGCGTCCCGCTCAGCCGCGCGCTGACGATTCTTTACCGGGAAGCCGCCGCGCCCGCCGCCCGGGCCAAATGGAAGGAAGTCCACGACCTGGTCATTGACGGCATGTCGCTGGCCGATGCCATGGCGAAGTCGCCGGACACCTTTCCGCGCGTGTATGTCGCGATGGTCGAAGCCGGCGAAGCGGGTGGATTTCTCGACGTGGTGCTGGCGCAGATCGCCGATTTCCAGATGCGGGAAAAGGAATTGAAATCGAAGGTGACGACCGCGATGGTTTATCCCTGCATCCTGCTGGTGCTGGCGCTGGTGGTGTTGACGATCCTGCTGGTGTTCTTCATTCCCAAATTTCAAAAGGTCTTCAGCACCGTGCACGGCGCCCTGCCGCTGATCACCCAGTTGATCATCGGCGTCAGCCATGTCGTGCGTTCGTATGGTTTCTTTGTGGCCACGGCCCTGGTCGTGGCCGGGTTGCTGGTGCGCACCTGGTTTGCCTCGGAAAAGGGGCGCCGCGTGTGGGAAGGATTTGTGCTGCAGGCGCCGCTCGTCGGGCCGCTGGTCGCGCAATTCGCCATGGCGCGCTTCTGCCGGATGCTGGGCACGCTCCTGGGCGCCGGCGTGCCGCTAGTGCACGGCCTGAATGTCGCGCGGAAGTCCATCGGCAACCAGATTCTCGTGGATGCCGTTTCGGAATCCATCGAACGCGTCCAGCAGGGCGGCCGGCTCGGCCAGAGCCTGGCTGACTGCAAACAACTGTTCCCCGGCTCCGTCCTGGAAATGGTTTCCGTGGCCGAGGAAAGCGGCAAGCTCGACGCCGAACTGGTGCGCATCGCCAGCGTGACCGAGGCCGACCTCGACCGGCACCTGAAAACGGCAGTGGCGTTTGCCGAACCGCTGATGCTGTTCCTGATCGCCGGATTCATCGGAATCATTTTCATCGGCATGTTGCTGCCGGTCTTCTCACTGCAGGATTATATCAAGTGAAACCGTAAAATTTATGAACCTGAAAATCCAAAATTCCACTGTCCGACAAATTAAATTGGCAGGGACGCCGCGCGGCGGCGTCCGGACAGCGCAGCGCGCTGTCCCTACCAAGAATGGCGGTTTCACCCTCGTCGAAATGCTGCTGGTCATCACCATCATCGGCATCCTGGCCGCGCTGGTCATTCCCAAGATGGTGGGCCGCAGCGAACAGGCGCGCCAGGCGGCCGCCCACGCGGACATCTCTTCCATCAAAACCGCGCTCGACGCGTTCGAGGTGGACAACGGCTTTTATCCCAAGAGCCTGCCGGACTTGCTGCAGCAGCCCAACAACGCCAAGAACTGGCATGGGCCGTATCTCGACAAGTTGCCGGTGGACCCGTGGGGCAACAATTACCTGTATTACTATCCCGGACGGCACAACCAGAATTCGTACGACCTGCTGTCGGTCGGACCCGACGGCAAGGAAGGATCGGAAGATGACATTGGCAATTGGACAACGAAGTAAAATGAAATTGAAAATTGCCGATTGCCGATTGCCGATTGAACGACGCCCAACGTCGCAACGCAATTCGATTGGCAATTGGAAATCGGCAATCGGCAATCAAAAGGCGTTTACGCTCGTCGAGCTGCTGCTCGTCCTGGCGCTCCTGGTGATCATCACCTCGATGGTGGCCCCCGCCATGTCCGGCTTCATCCGCGCCCGCGCGCTGGATTCCGAGGCGCGCCGGCTGTTCGCCCTGATGCACGCCGGCCAGAGCCGGGCGGTTTCGGAAGGCCTGCCGATGGCGCTCTGGGTGGATGAAAAACAACGCGCGTACGGCCTGACGACCGAAACCGCCTCCCCGGGCGGCGACCCGAAGGCCGAAGACCTGACGCTTGACGAAAATTTGCAGATCACCGTCCTGAACGCCGGCACCGCCGGCACCACCACCTACCAAAGCCTGCCGGCCATCCGCTTTTTGCCGGATGGGGTGATCGATGAAAACAGTCCGCCGGCACTGCGCCTCACCGACGCCAAAGGCAATGCGCTCTGGCTGCGGTTGAACCAATTGCGCACGGGTTATGAGATCAGCGATACAGAAAAATAACGGCAGGAGCGGTGCGCTGCGCCGACCGGACGCCGCCGCGCGGCGCCCCCGCCCCGAGTCCGCCTTTACGCTGGCCGAGGTGCTGGCGGCGTTGCTGTTTCTGGCCATCGTGATTCCCGCCGCCATAGAGGCTTTGCACGTGGCCAGCCTCGCCGGCGAAGTGGCCGCCCGCAAGGGCGTCGCCGCCCGGCTCGCCGACCGGATTCTGAACGAGAGCCTGGTCCTGACGAACTGGAACACGGGGACGCAAAGCGGCACGGTCAGTGAAGGCGCCCAGGACTTTCACTGGACCCTGACCAGCCAAAACTGGTCGATGGATGCCATGCAATTGCTGACGGTGGAAGTGAAATACCCCGCCCGCGGCCGAGATTATTCCGTGAAACTGAGCACCCTGGCCAGTTCCCCCAGCCTGACGATGGTCGGCCCGCAACCATGAATATCAACCGCCAGATTTGTCGAGCGTCCCGTAAAGATTGCGGAGCGGACAAGACCGATTCCGGTCACGCGTCACGTGTCCCGTGTCGCCCGTTCGCCTTCACGCTCATCGAAATGATCCTGGCGGTGGGGGTCGCCGCCATCGTGCTGATTGCCATCAACGCCGTGTTCTTTGCGGCCTTGCATCTCCGCGACGAAACGCAGGCCGCGGTGGACGCGGCGACGCCGGTGGAACAGGCGATCGCCGTCCTGCGCCGCGACCTGCAATGCGCCGTTCCGCCGGAACCCAACGGGATTTTCACCGGCGATTTCAAGGTGGGAAATGTCACCAGCCTGGGCACCAGCCTGCCCGTGGCCGCCGAAATGTTTACCGCGACCGGCGCGCTGCGCGAAAATGAGCCCTGGGCCGACGTCCAGCGCGTCACCTACGCCTTGCGGGACGCCGCCGACCGCAATGCCGCCGGCAAGGACCTCGTGCGCAGCGTCACCCGCAATCTTCTCAGCACGGCCACGCCGGATATTGCGGATCAGACCCTGATGAGCGGGGTGGCGAACCTCCGGTTCTCCTGCTTCGATGGCACGCAATGGCTGGACAGCTGGGACACGACGGACACAACCACCGCCGACACCAATCTGCCGGTGGCCGTCCGGGTCCAGATCCAGATGGCCGGCAACGACAAGAACGCCTTGCCGATTGAGATTCTGGTGCCGATTGACTCGCAATCCCGCACCAACACCTGACATGAAAACCCACCAGCCCAATTGGCCATCGCCGGAGCGGCACGAAGCCGGATCGGTGCTGATCCTGGTCTTGTGGATTGCCATCGGGCTGGTGGCCATCGCGCTGTATTTCGCGCATTCCATGACGTTTGAACTCCGCGCCGCCGACAACCGCGTCAGCGGCCTCGCGGCGGAGCAGGCCATCGACGGCGCGGCGCGTTATGCCAGCTACGTGCTCGCCAATTTCGCGACCAACGGCGCGGTCCCGCTTCCGACCCAGTACGCCAGCGAAGCCGTCCCGGTGGGGGACGCCCGGTTCTGGTTCATCGGCCGCGATTCGTCCGGCCTGGCGACGACCGAACCGTATTTCGGCCTGGTGGATGAAGCCTCGAAGCTGAGCCTGAACCGCGCCGGCACCAACGCGCTGTCCTATCTGCCGAACATGACGATCGATCTGGCCAATGCCATCGTGGACTGGCGCAGCACGAACGATTCCAGCGCCTATTCGCTGGATTACAATTCCCTGGGTTACGCCGATAAAAATTATCCGTTTGAAACCGTGGATGAACTGCGGCTGGTTTACGGAGCCACGCTGGACCTGCTGCTCGGCGAGGACCTCAACCGCAACGGGGTGCTCGACGCGAATGAAAAGGATTTGAATGGCAATGGCGCGCTGGACCCGGGCCTGTTCGAGTATGTCACGGTTTACAGCCGCCAGCCGAACTTTCATGCCGACGGCTCGTCCCTGACCAACGTCAACAACCAGGCGCAACTGCGGAGCCTGCTCCAGACCGCCTTCGGTTCAGGCCGCGCCACGCAGGTCATGACCCGCCTCGGCTTTGGCGGCCCCGGGCCCGCACCCAGCTATAATAATTTGCTGCGGTTCTTCGCCGCCAGCGGATTGAGCACGGCCGAATACGCCCAGATTGCCTATGCCATCACCGACACCACCAACCGCTACACCAACGGCCTGCTCAACATCAACACCGCCGGCACCGTCGTGATGGAGGCGCTGTTCATGGGCCTCGGGGTTGACCAGAGCACCGCCGTCTCCGCCGCCCAGCAGCTCGTGAATTACCGCCAGCAGAACCCCGGCAACCTCACCGCCATCACCTGGATCGTGGATGCGCTCGGCAACAACAGTCCGGTCGTTCAGGCGCTTGAGGGCGCCGGACGCGATTTCCTCACCACGCAGAGCTTTCAGTTCACCGCGGACGTCGCCGCCGTCGGGCCGTTCGGGCGCGGTTACCGGCGCGTCAAGTTCGTTTACGACATCAGCGAGGGCGCGCCCAAGATCATTTACCGCCAGGACCTCAGCCGGCTGGGCTGGGCGCTGGGCGACAAGGCGCGCCAAACGTGGGTCGCCAAGACCACACCCTGAGGATATTAACCACGAAATGCACAAACCACACGAAAGCAAAACAAAGATGAACATCATTCACAAAGTTGAAAGCTTTGAAGTCATGGGTGCGTGTTTTGAAGTGTATAAGGAAAAAGGCAGCGGCTTTCTTGAAGCGGTTTATCAGGAATTGAAGGCGGTGACAGCATTGACCGATGAGCACCGTGCACAGGTTCAGAATTACCTTCGCGCTACCGGAATGAGACTCGGTCTGCTGGTTGACTTCGGCCATTATCCAAAACTCGAATATGAACGCCTCGTGCTCTGACTCTTTTCGTGTATTTCGTGTATTTCGTGTATTTCGTGGTTCCAAACATCCATGAACAACATCCTGAAAATCAAATTTTCGCGGCGCCACCCGCTGACCACCCTGCTTGGGCTGGCGCTGGACGGGAGCCGCCTCGAGGGGGTCGTCCTGCGCCGCGCCAACGGTTCGCTGCAGGTGCAGCAATCGTTCTCGGTGACGCTCTCGCTCGATCCCCTGACGGCGGCGCCGGAACTGGTCGGCCGCGAGATTCGCAATCATCTTGACGCCGCCGGCGTGCGCGAGCGCCGTTGCGTGGTGGGCGTGCCCTTGAAGTGGGTCCTCACAACGCATACGGAACTGCCGCCGCTGCCGGATGCGGACGCCGCCAGCCTGCTCCAGTTGGAGTCGGAACGCGGCTTTCCCTGCGACGTTGCCACCCTCCGCCAGGCGCACTCCCGCTGCCAGCTTCCCGCCGACAAGCAATTCGTGACGCTGGCCGGCATTCCCAATAATCAGCTGGCGGCCCTGGAACAGGTGCTGGCGGCCGCCAAATTAAAGCCCCTGAGTTTCTCGTCCGGCGTAACCGCCTTGCAGCCGCCGAAGGCAGCCGGGGGGGTGCTGGCCCTGGCCATCGGCGAAAACCAGGTGTCGCTGCAAATCACCGCCGGCGGCGGGGTGGCCGCCCTGCGCTCGCTCAAAGGCGCCGTTGAAAACGAGGGCGCCCGGCGCACGCTCCAGGCCGAGTTGGTCGCCCGGGAAGTCCGCATCACCCTGGGGCAATTGCCGGCCGCGCTGCGCGAATCCGTGCGCCGCATCCGCGTCTTTGGCCCGCGCGACCTCGCCCAGCCGCTGGCCGACGCGATGGAACTGCGGCTGGAGCCGATGGGGTTGCAGGTGGAGCTGGTTGCGGCGTATGCGCCCGACGAATTCGGGGTCGAACTGCCGCCCAACCTTCAGATTTCGGCCGCGTTCAGTCTGGCCGCCCGGGGCTTGACCGGCCAGGCGCCGGTTTTTGAATTCCTTCCGCCCAAACCCACGGCCTGGCAGCAACTGGCGGCCCGATATTCCTCGAGCCGGCTGCGGACGGCCGGCGCGGTGGCGGCGGGTATCTTCGTGCTCGTGGCCGGATTGTTTTTGTTCCAGGAAATCCAGTTGATCGTGTTGCGCTCGCAATGGTCCCGCCTGTCGGCCCGGGTCAAAAACCTGGAGAACGTGCAGCAGCAAATCCGCAAATACCGGCCGTGGTTTGATGACTCGTTCCGCGACCTGAGCGTTCTGCGGCAGCTCACGCTGGCCTTTCCCGAAGATGGCACGGTCACCGCCAAATCGGTGGAGATCCGCGACGGCAATATCGTGAACTGCTCCGGCATCGCCAGCGACAACGCCGCCCTGTTGCGCACCTTGAGCCAGTTGCGCGCGGCGGACGGCGTGAGCAGCCTGAAGGTGGACCAGATCCGGGGAAAAGCGCCGATGCAATTCACATTTGACTTTCATTGGAACCAGGGAGGTGGCAGTGAAAATTGAAAATCGCCAGCAACTGTTGCTCGTGCTGACCGTGGCCGTCGGGGTGCTTTACGCCGCCGACCAACTGCTCATCGAACCTCTGATCGGCTGGTGGAAGGCCCGCGCAAAAACCGTCGCCGCCCTCCGGACCCAGGTGCATGACGGCCGGCTGCTGATCCAGCGCGAAGACGGTTTGTACCGCCGCTGGGACAACATGCGCACCAACGCCCTGCCCGCCAACGCCTCCCTGGCGGAACAGCAGATCCTCAAGGCCTTTGACAATTGGTCCCGCGAAAGCGGTGTCAGCGTCAACGGCATCACCCCGCAGTGGAACAGCGACTCATCGCAGGATTACCAGACGCTCAACTGCCGGGTGGAAGCCGCCGGCGACCTCGGCACCCTGAGCCGGTTCCTCTACGACATCGAAAAGGACCCGATGGCGCTCAAACTCGAATCCGTCGAACTCAGCGCCCGCGACAGCACCGGCCAACAACTCACCTTGGACCTGCAAATCAGCGGGCTGGTCCTGGGCGCGCAACCGCAAAAACCATGAATTCAAACGCCGCCAGGCAAATCCACCGCGTCCGCCGGCTGGTTCCGGGAGCAATCTTCGCCCTCATGCTCCTGGGCGCCTGGGGTGCAGCGACCTCGTCCACCGACGCCCCGGCCATCGCCGATTACTCGGCCTTCCGGCTGATCGCCGACCGGAACATTTTTGATCCCAACCGCTACGCGCATACTTCGCGCAGCCACCGGCAATCCGCCGCCCGTTCCGCACCCGGTTTCTCGCTGGTCGGCACGATGACTTACACGAATGGCCTGATCGCCTTTTTTGACGGGTCGGATCCGGATTACCGGAAAGTGGCGGCGGTCAATGATTCCATCGCCGGTTATCAGGTCGCCGCCATCACCTTGAACGGCGTCAAGCTGACTTCCACCAACAAACCCGTGGAGCTCGCCGTGGGCGGGCAGATGCGATGGGAAGGGGGTTCCTGGCAACTGGCCAGTGCGGGTGAAGCTGCCCTCACCCCGGCTGAACCGGAAACTGCCGCCGCCGAGCCATCTTCGGCGCCACCCTCCAGCGGCGAACCCAACGATGTCCTCAAGAAACTCATGCAACAACGTGAACAGGAACAAAAATGAAAAACCTGACGCTTAAGCTTCTCCTGGCGCTGTGCCTCACCGGACGGCTGCTGTCCGCCGTCGCGCAACCGGCTGGCCCGGAAACCCCCGAACCCAATGCACCGGCCCTGACCCCGCCGCCGGGACCGGGCGACCTGCCGCCGCCGACGCCCGAGGCGGCAATGCCGCCGCCCGACGCGGCCAGCCCGAGCGGAGATGAAACGGCGACCCCTCCGGCGGCAACTCCATCCCCGGCCCCGCTATCCGGCAACCGCGCGGTCACGAACAGCCCCGCCGACAAGTCAATCGTGGTGACCACCGTGGTGGACGACAGCTCCACGCCGACGCCCGAGGCGCCGGCCGTTGGCACCAATATCGACGAACTGCGGATGAATTTCCGCAATGCGCCCTTGGACCTGGTGCTGAAATATCTCAGCGACGCCGCGGGATTCATCATCGTGATGGACACGCAGGTCCGGGGCAACGTGAACATCATCAGCAGCCATCCGATGACGCGCAGCGAAGCGGTGGACCTGCTCAATTCCGTGCTGAACAAGAACGGCTACGCCGCCATCCGGAACGGCCGGACGCTGACGATCGTGGAAAAAAATGACGCCAAAACGCGCAACATTCCCGTCAAGACCAGCAATGACCCGACCAGCATTCCGGACAATGCCGAGATCGTCACCCAAATCATCCCGATCCGGTTTGTCGAGGCGCGGCAACTGGTGACCGACCTGTCGTCGTTCGTTTCGCCGCAGGCGACCATCGTCGCCAACGAAGCCGGCAACTCGATCGTGGTCACCGACACGCAATCCAATATCCGGCACCTGGCCGAGATCATCCGGGCGATTGATGACAGCGCCGAGGGCGAAACGGAAATCCGCGTGTTCCACCTCAAATACGCCAACCCGAGCGATGTCGCCAGCGAGCTGGCCTCGATCTTTCCCAGCGGCGGCACGGGCACCGGCACGCAGTCGCCCATCCGGTTCGGCGGCGGCGGACCGGGCGGCTTCGGCGGCTTCGGTGGCGGTGGGGGGCCGGGCGGCTTCTTTGCCCGGATGGCGGCCGCGAACGCCAGCAGCAACCCGCAAACCGCGCGCGTCCAGAAACAAACGCAGGTCCTCGCCGTGGCGGATGCCCGCACCCAGTCGGTGATCGTGACCGCCTCCAAGGATTTGATGGCGGAGATCGCCAGCATGATGACCCAGTTGGACGTTCCTTCGAACCGGGATCAGAAAGTTTATGTCTATCACATGAACAACGGCGACCCGCAGGAGACGTTGCAGGTGCTGCAAAGCATGTTCCAGAACAGCAGCACCACTTCGCGCACCGGGACTTCATCGCAAAATAGCGCGTTGCAGAATCGTCAAACCCAGAACGCCACGACCACCGGCACTTCGACCAGCACCGGCGGCTTCGGCACCGGGACGCAACGGGTCGGCGGGGGCGGCAACCTCTTTTAACCCAATCCAACCGGCTTATCTACCCTCAAGGCAAATTATGAAAACATCATCGTTTGAGAAATATCTGGGCGGCATCCTCTTCCTCCTGTTCGGCGCCGCGCTCATGCTTCATGCCCAACCGCGCCCCGCCGGCGGCGGGTTCGGCGGGTTCGGCGGGTTCGGCGGATTTGGCGGCTTCAACAACTTCAACCGGAACAACGCCAGCGCCACCGCCGCCTACAACAACAACGGCACCGTCGGCAACGCCACGTTCGCGGTGGATCCGGACACACACAACATCGTGGTCATCGCGGACGAGCAGACGGCCCAGCAGATTCAGGACGTCATCAATCGGCTCGACGCCCCGATGCGGCAGGTGCTTATCAAGGTGGTGTTCATGGAAGTGGATCACAACAACTCCTCGGAGATCGGCATCGACGGTAATTACACCGGTTTGAACCAGAACTTTTCCAGAATCATCGGCTACGTGACCAATTACACGGTGGTGAACAATCAGGTGGTTCCCAGCAGCATTACCCCCGTGCAACAAAGCGTCGCGCTCCAAAACAATTTCGGGCTGTCTTCGGCGGGCAGTCCCCAGGGACTATATCAGATTCTCGGCAGCGACTTTCAAGCCACGCTCCGCGCCATCGCGCAGGCCGGCAAGGCCCAGATTCTTTCGCGCCCGTCCGTGCTTGCGCGTGACGGGCAGTTGGCAGAGATCGTCGCCGGGCAGAGCATTTTCCTGCCCAGCGGGGTCGCCTTCAGCTCGGTCGGCAATTCCGGCGCCACCATTCCCACCATCAATGGCTCCTACCAGAATGTCGGCATCCAGCTGGATGTCACGCCGTATATCGGTGCCAACAACATGGTGCAGATGATCCTCCAGCCCCAGGAAACCTCCATTGACACCTCGACCCCGGGACAGGTCATCGCGGGCGGCAGCATCTTTTCGTCCGCGGTTTATGCGCCGAACATCAACAAGCGCTCCGCCAACACCGTGGTGGTCACCCCCGACGGCCAGACGGTGGTCATCGGCGGTTTGCTGGCCGACCAAAAGGCGTCGAGCGACACCAAGATTCCCATCCTGGGCGATATTCCGATCCTGGGCGCGCTTTTCAAATCCAGTTCCAAAAACACCGCCAAGCAGGAACTGCTCATCTTCCTGACGCCGCACATCGTCCAGGCGCCCGACCAGCTTGGCGCGCTCGGCGCCCAGCAGCTCAACCGGGCGCAGCTCATCACCAATTCGGTCAGCGAGCAATTGCTCGACCAGTTCCTGGACCGGGTGCCGGCGAAGAAGCCCGGCAAGCACTGACCGGCCCGGGCGGCCGCCCTGGAACCGCATTTGAATCCTGTTCATGGAATTGAAAAACCGCAACGCTTTGCTCTTCGGATTCCTGCTGGGAGTCTGGCTGTTGGTCATGGCCTGGCTCACCGCCGAGCACCTGCGGGTCCGCGAGGCGACCCGGGCCTGGCTGGTAAACCGCGCCAAGGACATCTCCACCACGCTGGGCATCGTCCTGCGGTCGCAACGCCGCTTCGGCGGCGTCGTCTCCAAGGAACGGCTCGAAGCCTCCCTCACCGAACTCGTCCGGCAGGAGAAGGACGAGTTAAACGGCATCGCGTTGCTGAATGCCGCGGGAGAAATGGTGGCTTCGGCCGGCACCGGCTTTGATCTGCAAACGCCCGCCAGCGCGGGCACGACGGAGCATTGGGACGCCGCGACCGTGACGCTCATCAATCCGGTGGACCTGGGCACGAACCTGACTTACGACATCGAAGGCACCAACCTGCCGATCATTTTGTCCCGGCAGGATTTCACCAATCGCTTTGCCACCAATCGCCCGATGGGGCCGCGCGAGCCGCCGCCCGAGCCGCCGCCGGACGAAAGCCCGCCCCGGCTCGCCTTTGCGCCCGTCGTGATGCCGCCGCCGGACAACGAAACGAACCGGACGCGTTTTGGCTTCCGGCCGCGCTTTGGCCGGCCCCGTTGGATGAGCGAGGAGGAATACCAGGCGTTGCGCGAAAAACAGGGCGTCCGCAGCTTTGTCATCGTCATGTCCGCCCGGCCGCTGCGCGCCGCCCTCGGCCACGATCTCTGGCTCCGCGCCATCATCGCCTTGCTCGCCACCATCTCGCTGGCCGGCTCCGGGCTCGCCTGGCGCAACCTGACCCGCTCCTCCGAACTCCAAATCCGCCTCATCCGCGCCAGCGAGATGAATTCGCACCTGCGGGAGATGAACCTGGCCGCCGCCGGCCTCGCCCACGAAACCCGCAATCCGCTCAACATCATTCGCGGCATGGCCCAGATGATTTCCAAGCAAGCCGGCGTGCCCCCGGAAATCCAGGAAAAAGTCCGCTCCATCGTGGACGAAACCGACAAAGTCACCGCCCAACTGAACGAATTCATCAACTACTCGCGCCCCCGGGAGGTTCGCCGCGCGAATCTGGCTTTGAATTCGGTCGTGAACGAAGTGGTTCGCGCGCTGGCCTACGATATCGAGGAAAAGCAGGTCCGATTTGAAACGGGTGGTGAGCCGATGACCATCGAAGCGGACGAACAGATGCTCCGCCAGGCGCTGTTCAACCTGGGCCTCAACGCCATCCAGGCTGTCGGCCCGAACGGCCAGATCCAGATTGTGACGCAGAAAACCAGTGCCGTTGAGGCGGCCATCGAAGTGCGCGACGACGGCCCCGGTGTGCCCGCCGAACGCCGACAGGAAATTTTCAAGCCCTACTTCACCACCAACCAGAAAGGCACCGGCCTCGGCCTGGCGGTGGTGCAACAGATTGTTCTGGCCCACGGCTGGGAAATCGAATGTCGGCCCAACCATCCGAAAGGCGCCCTCTTCCGGATCACCCACTTGAAAATCGCGGGGTGAACCGGCCACACCCGGCAGCGCCGGATCCCTGCGCCCGACGGATATCGCGCCCGTCTCTGTCATTAATTCACTTCCGGCAGCGCCATCTCTGTTAAAATTGCCGCCGCTGCGGGGACAAAATGATTTTCCCGCTTCAGACTTGATCTGACAGTCCGGCTGCTGACATTTTCCCGGCCAAAATTATGAACCGCCTTCTCGTGTCCGCCCTGTTTGCAGTCGCCGTTGCTGCCTTCACCCTGCCGGCGGCGGAGGTCAACTTTGCCCATATTTTCCAGGGCAAGGACGGCTGCTTTCTGCTTTATGACCTGAAGGCAAACAAGGTTGTCCAGCGCTTCAACGAGAAGCGCTGCGCCCAAAGGTTCGCACCCTGTTCAACTTTCAAGGTGCCTTTGGCGCTGATGGCCTTTGACCGCGGCATCCTCAAGGACGAGAACACCACCTACCAATGGGACGGTGTGGACCGCGGGCGCCCGGAAGTAAACCGCGACACTTCGGCGGCGGACTGGATCAGGAATTCCGTGGTCTGGTATTCGCAGCGGCTCACGCCGGAGTTGGGACCGGGAACCATAACCAACTACCTGGCCAGATTCGATTACGGCAACCAGGACATTTCCGGCGGGCTGACCAACTTCTGGCTGGGGTCGAGCCTGAAAATATCCGCCGACGAACAGGTGCGGTTTTGGGAACGTTTCTGGCGCGGCGAACTGCCCGTGTCCCCGCACGCCACCGAAGTGACCAGGAAGATCACGTACCAGGAAACCTCGCCGTCCGGGATGAGACTTTCGGGCAAGACCGGCTCACACCTCTATGGCCGGGAGGAACTGGGCTGGTTTGTCGGGCATTTGGAAGGCCCGAAAGGCGAGTACCTGGTGGTGGTGAATTACAGCGGGCCAACCTCGGCAAGCAACAGTTATCCGGGACTCATCGCCCGGGGTATTTGCCTGGATATTTTGGGCGAGCTGGGACTGGATTGATGCCAGGTGCCGAAGACCGGGTTTTTGACGCGCGAGGATCAGCCGGCTCTTTTCTCCGGGCGCGCCGTTGATCGCAGCAATGGTCCAAATCAAAAGCCGCCCGACTTGCCGGGCGGCTTTGTAAACATCAGGCAGGATCGCCTCAATAGGCGACCATGGCGCGATCAGCATCGCGCTCCTGCCTTAAAGGGAAGGCTTTTTCGCTTTCGGCGCCGATGCGGTTGCCTTGGGGGCGGCCGATTGGGCAACCGGAACCTGAAAGGGATTGTCCACAATGTAGGTCAACCCCAGTTTCCGGCGGAGTTTCGTGATCAGCGGGTTGACCTTGCGATCACCGTTGATCGGCGGTTTGATATCCGGGTTTATGATCTGACGGTTGCTCATTTTCGTGGCCAGAAGTATGCAATTAGCGTGCCCAGTCTTCCGGCCGGAATCCTTCTTTTTCCTTGAGATTTCCCGGTAAAATCGTGTCCGGCAATCGCACCGTAATCTGTCCGACTGGCTGGTTGTTGGACAGATAACGAAATTTCCGGGGCCGGAGCCCAGACCGGTCTCCGGTCGAAATCAAAAGCCGCTCCGGTTTCCCGAAGCGGCTTTGAATTGATTTGGTAGGGACGCCGCGCTGCGGCGTCCGGTCGTCCCGGCGGGACGACCCTACCTTACTTCTTGCCTTCGTCTTCCAAGGCGGCTTGCGCGGCCGCCAGCCGGGCCACGGGAACCCGGAACGGCGAGCAACTCACGTAGGTCAGGCCGGCGCGATGACAGAACTTCACGCTGTCCGGGTCGCCGCCGTGTTCGCCGCAAATGCCCAGCTTGATGCCGGGCCGGGTCTTGTTCCCCTTCTCCACCGCGATCTTGATGAGCTGGCCCACGCCCGTCTGGTCGATCGTGGCAAACGGATTTTTCTTGATGATTTCCAGTTCCTGGTACGGCCCGAGGAACGAGCCCGAATCGTCGCGGCTCATGCCCAGGCAGGTCTGCGTCAGGTCGTTGGTCCCGAAGCTGAAGAACTCGGCCGTCTGCGCGATTTCATCCGCCGTCAGCGCGCCCCGCGGCACTTCAATCATCGTGCCGACGAGGTAATCGAGCTTGACCTTCTTCTCGGCCATGACTTCCTTCGCCACGCGGTGGACAACTTCCACCTGGAGGTCGAGCTCCTTCTTGAAGCCGACGAGCGGGATCATGACTTCCGGCTTCACCTTGATGCCGGACTTCTGAACCTCGGCGGCGGCTTCGAACACCGCGCGCGATTGCATCTCGGAAATTTCCGAATACACGATGCCCAGCCGGCAGCCGCGGAACCCGAGCATCGGGTTGAACTCATGCAGTTCGTTCACGCGCTGCTGGATTTTCTCGACCGGCACGCCCATTTTGTTCGCCAGGTCCTGCTGCGCGGCTTCCTCATGCGGCAAGAATTCGTGCAGCGGCGGATCCAGGAAACGGATCGTCGCCGGCAGGCCCTTCAATTCCTTGAACATGCCGATGAAGTCTTCGCGCTGGTAGGGCAGGATTTTTGCCAGGGCCGCCTTCCGGTCTTCCTTGCTGTCGGCCAGGATCATTTCGCGCATGGCGTCAATGCGGTTGCCCTCGAAGAACATGTGCTCGGTGCGGCACAGGCCGATGCCGCTGGCGCCGAACGCGACGGCGTTGGCCGTCTGCTCGGGCGTGTCGGCGTTGGTGCGAACCTGGAGGCGCGTGGCCTTGGCGCACCAGTCCATCAGCTTCTTGAAGTTCTGATAGGTCGGGCTTTCCTTGCCATCGAGCGATTTCTCGACGAGCACCTGGACGATTTCCGACGCCGCCGTCGGGATCTGGCCCGGGTAAACTTCGCCGACGGTGCCGCTGATGGACAGGAAGTCGCCTTCCGTGTACGTCTGGCCATCCACGGTCATGGTCTTGGCGTCGTAATCAATCTGCAGCGCCGCCGCGCCGCAAACGCAAACTTTGCCCATCTGGCGGGCGACGAGCGCGGCGTGCGAACTGACGCCGCCTTTCGCCGTGAGAATGCCTTCGGCGGCAATCATGCCGCGCAGATCTTCCGGCGAGGTTTCATTGCGGACGAGCAGGACTTTTTCGCCTTTCTCCGCGGCCTGAACGGCGCGATCGGCATTCAAATACATCTTGCCGGTGGCCGCACCCGGGCCGGCGGGCAGGCCCTTGGCGATGCACTTGGCGGCCTTGACCGCTTTGCGATCGAACACGGGCGCCAGCACCTGGTCGAGCTGGTCGGCCGGCACGCGCTTGATGGCTGTCTTCCAGTCGATGAGCTTCTCCTTCTCCATCTCGATGGCGAAGCGGACGGCGGCGAGGCCGGTGCGCTTGCCGTTGCGCGTCTGGAGCATGAACACCTTGCCTTCCTGGATCGTAAACTCGAAGTCCTGGACATCCTTGAAATGCGTTTCGAGCGTCCTGCGGATGCCTTCCAGCTCGTCGAAGGCGGCGGGCAGATGTTTCTTGAGCTGCGCCACGGGTTCGGGCGTGCGCACGCCGGCGACCACGTCTTCGCCCTGGGCGTTGATGAGAAATTCGCCGTAGAAGACCTTCTCGCCGGTCGCCGGGTCGCGGGTGAAGGCCACGCCGGAGCCGGACTTGTTGCCGGTGTTGCCATAAACCATCGCCTGGACGTTGACGGCGGTGCCCCACTCGGACGGGATGTTGTATTTGCGGCGATAGACGATGGCGCGGTCGTTCATCCAGGAACCGAACACGGCGCCGACGGCGCCCCAGAGCTGCTTCCACGGATCCTGCGGAAATTCGCTGCCGGTGCGCTCCTTGATGAGCTTCTTGAACCGCTTCACCAGTTCCTGCAGGTCCTTGACGGTCATCTTCGTGTCTTCGATGTCCTTGTGATACCGGTCGTGCTTGAGCTTGTGGATGACGACTTCAAACGGCTCGTGATCTTCGTTCGGGCGTTTCTGGACGCCCATGACGACGTCGCCGTACATCTGGATGAACCGGCGGTAACAGTCCCACGCGAACCGCTCGTTCTTGGTCGCCTTGACCAGCGCGAGCACGGTTTCGTCGTTGAGGCCGAGGTTCAAAATCGTGTCCATCATGCCGGGCATGGAATCGCGCGCGCCCGAGCGGACGGAGACCAGCAGCGGCATCGCGGCCTTGTCGCCGAACTTGGTGCCCATGATGCCTTCGATAAAGGCGACGCCTTCCTTGACCTGCGGGTCGAGGATTTTGGGATAGCTCTTTTTGTTGGCGTAGTAGTAGGTGCAGACCTCGGTGGTGATGGTGAAGCCCGGCGGCACCGGGAGGCCGATGCGGGACATTTCGGCGAGGTTGGCGCCTTTGCCGCCCAGCAGCGGTTTCATGGAACCGTTGCCGTCGGCCTTCTTGTTACCAAACAAATAAACGTATTTTTCGCTTTTCGCAGTTTTAGCCATAATCGTCCAGTTTTCTTAAATAATGTGCGCTTTCAATTTCGCAGGGGGAATTCCACCGAAATAAAGCGGGCCGAATCTAGCAAACGAGGGAGCGGTGTCAACGAACGAAGCCCGAAAAGCCAAAATCTGCTGTATCAATAACAAAAGCCGGTTATTAGCAGTCCCCGCCATCCCTCCAGTCGTCAATGAAGACGGGCTAAAGGTGCTCATTGGCTGGGCGAAAACGCGCGCTGCCTGCTGGCTCTGGACTGCGGCGACACGTCGCCGCTTTCAAAGCGCGGACATGTCCGCGCACTCCAAAATGTTCCTCGCGCCAAATGAATCCGTCAGCAAGCGTTTGCCATTTTGGACTGCGGTAGCAGAGGAGTTGCGCCTTCGCGGCGCCGATTTTTCACGGACCTCCGGGCGTGTAAACCACCTGGTCCACCCAGCCGGCGTCCTGACCCGAGCCGTTGCTTTGTTTTGAATACGTCCAAACCAACTGATGCACCCCTGGCGGAACCGAATAGCTCTGCGGTTGCCAGTCCACTTCGCCGGATATCTGGCCGATCGGGACCGGCGAAGCTCCAACAAAACCAACACCACCAAATGCGTTATCGAGGTAGTAGCTTAGAAAGTCCTGGTTGGTCGTGGAGGACACCTTCCATACGAATGTCAAAGTTCCCGGCCCGACCACTCTCGCGTTGAGCGCGCACACATTATACACGTACCACGTGTTGCCCTCTGCGCCGCTCTGAAAAGCAGGTGTTCCCGCATACGTGACATTGGTTTCCAAAAACCACAGATTGGTTCCCGTGGTCAGTGTTGACCAGCTCACGCCGGCCGGCGCTGGAGGAGTCCGCACCAGACGGTAAAATCGCGAGGAGGCGGTGGCAGAATCCAATACCGTCACATTGCTGCCAGTGCCGATTACCGAGGTCAGCCCGGTCCACTGATTCGAATCACTTAAAGCGGAAGTGAACTGGATGGAGTCGGTGAAGAGCGGGTCGGTAAAGAAACTGAATTGGAAACCATTGGTTGTGACGACCGCGCTCGTGAGCGCGGGAGGGAGCCAGCTCGCCGAGGGAACGCCAAGCGGTTCGAGATTGCCATCGGGATCATACGTGTATGGCACTCCCCATTGGGATTGAGGCAGGCTGGAATTTATCAGCGCCTGGCGGATGGCATAGACCCCCTGGGCATTGGTGGCCCGGCCATTGGCCGCGATGTACAAGGCGACCAACCCGGACGCAAACCCACAGGACATGCTTGTGCCGGTCAGCGTGGCGTAACCGCTGTTGGTGTAGGTGGACAGGATATCAACCCCGGGTTCGGCAAGATCAATCCCTGCCCCCGGCGCGTTCACGTAGCTGGGATTATGTGGAACACTGCTGTAATCACTGAAGTAGGCAATAAGATTACTGACGGGGTTCATCGCGCTCACCGCCATCACTTCCGGAAAGGCGGCCGGCACGATGTCGTGAGGGTTACCGTATAAACCGGTTGCTGATATGTCCTGACTACCATTCCCCGCCCCCGCGACGAAGACGATGCCTTGATTCACCAAATTCGTCACCGCCTGATGGATGGCGGCATAGGGAGTTGCAGACCCATCACTGCTCAAGCTTGCATTGACCACCTCGATCTTGTCGGCGTTGGTCAGAATCCATTCCATGCCCGCTATTACGTAAGACCAATAGCCTATCCCATTTGTGTCAAATACCTGCACCGACCACAACCTCACTCCCGGAGCCACGCCCACCACGCCAATGTCATTATCCAGCGCGCCAATGATCCCTGCCACGTGGGTTCCATGACCGTCGTTGTCATTACCGTTTTGACCGGATCCAGTGATGTCCACACCTTGAACGACATTCAAGTCTGGATGATCCAGTTGAATCCCCGTGTCCAGCACCGCCACGTCCACGTTAATCCGGTTGTCCTGCCCGTTGATGTGCGCCACCGGGAAATTCGACACCCCCATCCGGATAAAGCCCGTGGACGGCGTCTGGCTGCACAGCACCACATGGCCATCCGGTTCCACATCCAGAATGCGCGGCTCCCGCTTCAACCGCTCGACCATCGTCGCGTCCAGCTCCATCGCGAACCCGTGCAGCGCGTGACGATATTGATGCC
>DATJOW010000120.1:0-58706 GCA_035506715.1 Candidatus Acidiferrum sp.
GCTGTCAGTTTTGCCTCCAATTCGGCAATTTTCTGCGTGTCCTGGCGCGTCCGTTTGAAGTTTGTCGCCACCAACGCCTTGAGCTGTTCGGACTTGCCGTTTACCTGAAAAGCCAGCACTTCGCAGGTGCATTGCAGCTCCACATAAACCCGGTACAGTTGCATCAGCGAAGCCGCAAACAGTACGACCAATAGCATGCTGGAAAGTCGTTTCATAATTCGCATCTTCCGGTTTTTGTTTGAGAATTCGAGGTTTCCCGTGTGGGAATCGGCTGACACCGTGGTCGAAGTTTCAGAAAAGCTCTGAAGCTGTTCCCAAGTGCGGCCCGTTGCCTGCCGTCCGTTTTCCTGTCGTAGGAGTATTTCAGTATTCATGTTCTTACTTTTATACTTAGGAATCCGCGCGGAAAGGTTGCAGATAATTTGCCGGCAAATGGCCCGGCCATCGGCATCCGGTCGGCCGATCGCCGGCCTTTCGTTGGGTTTGCGGTGGCGGCGGGTTTGGGGCAGCCCCGGTTCGTTACCTCGCTACTTGGTGCTTGATTCAAAAAGGCAGGGCGCCACACATTGCCGCCAGTTCAACCGCTTGCCACGTTGTGCCGGTGGCTTAAGACAATGGGCGTCGAGCCGACCGTTCGTCACAATGGCGTCGTCAACCATCAGAAGCCAGGGACCATTCATCGTGGCGGCGGAACATTTTTGAAAACGCAGGTAACAATTCGGCCGCCGACCCTTCGCGACTGGCCCGCCTTTCAGGCGGCCGTTCGGCGAAGCCGCCGATTGCATCACCCGTGGGTCTCGCCGCCGGACACGCGCGAAAAATTCGCCGCCTACGTAAAACGCATGATCTCGGATTCGCACCGCGGATTCCTGGTGGTGCTTCATCCATCCGGCGACCTGGTGGGGGCCATTCACCTGAACAACATCATTCGTGGCCCTTTACGGGGCGCGTTTCTGGGCTATTACGCTTTTGCCGGCCACGCCGGAAAAGGACTGATGCGCGAAGGGATGCGGCTCGTGTTGCAGCGCGCGTTTCAGAAGCTCAAACTTCACCGCCTGGAGGCCAACATTCAGCCGGGCAATCGCGCCTCGCTCCGGCTGGCGCGGAGCTGCGGGTTGGTGCGGGAAGGATACTCCCGCCGCTATCTGAAGGTCGGCGGGCGCTGGAAGGATCACGAGCGCTGGGCCATTCTGGCGGAAGACCTGCCCTGCGCCTTAGCATGAACTTTCGACGCGCCACGCTGAATGACTGCGCCCGGCTTGCGGAACTGAATCATCAGTTGATCCGCGACGAAGGGCATCGGAACCGCATGACCGTTCCCGAGCTGGAACAGCGGATGAAACACTGGCTGGCATCCGAGTATGCGGCGGTGATTTTTGAAGATGGCGGTGCCGTGGTCGCCTACGCCTTGTATCGGGAGGAACCGGAAAAGGTCTATTTGCGGCAGCTCTTTGTTGCGCGGAACCGGCGACGGCAGGGCATTGGCCGCCAGGCCATGGACATTTTGCGTGCGGAAATCTGGCCCGAGCACAAGCGCCTGCTGGTTGAGGTGTTGATGCACAACACCGGTGCCATTGCCTTCTGGCGGGCGGTGGGCTTCCAGGATTACTCCCTGGCGCTGGAAATCGTGCCGGCAACAAACGGGCCACTTAATACTTGATTCGCGAGCGCCAAGCGCCGCACATTTGCCGGCAGCCCAAAAATTCGCCACGGTGAATGAGTGGCTTTTAGGAAAGCAGGTGGCCAAATGAAAACGAATGACTTCAAACGGATCGCATGGGTTGGAATTGCACTCCTGAGCATCGGGCTGTCGCCTCGAACCAGCGGACAGACGGACACGAACGGCCCCTTTGCGGAATTAAAGAAGCAACAGGAGCAGCTGACGCTGGAAAACGGCATTGCGGAGCAGCAACTGCGCAAGGACCTGGCCAAGCTCGCCGCGGAGAAGCAGCGGCTCGAACTCGAAAACGGCGTAGCGCAGCAAAAGCAGCAGGCCGAAATCGCCGCGCTCCAGGCGGAACTGGACAAACTCACCAAGCAGGCCGACGTGCTGGCCAAGCGCGCCACCCTCAAGGAAACGGAGCGCAAGGCGAAGCTTGATGACGAGCTGGCCGCGAGCCGGGAAAAGCTGGAGCGGATGAAGTTGACCAACGACCTGGCCGCCGCCGTCATTGCCGATCAGACCCGGGAGCTGGCCCGGCGCGAGCAGGAACTGAAGGTGCGCACCGCCGAACTGCAGGCGCAGCGTACCGAGTTTGAATTGCAGCTGGCCAAGATCAACACCGACCTCGACCTGCGCGTGAAGCGCGACCTGTGGAAGAACCGGGTCAATCGCGACATCCAGTACACCAAGGAGCCCTTCAAGGACGGCGTATTGACCATCAGCGACCGCCGGATTGCCCTGAACGGGCCCATCTGGATGGACACTGCGGATTATGTCGTGGAGCGCATCGACTACTTCAACAATCAAAGCCAGGAGTATCCCATTTTCATTGTGATCGATTCCTCTCCCGGCGGGTCGGTCATGGCCGGGTACCGGATTCTCAAGGCGATGGAAGGCAGTCCGGCCCCGGTTTATGTGGTCGTGAAATCGTTCGCCGCCAGCATGGCGGCCGGCATCACCACGCTGTCCAAAAAATCCTACATCTACCCGAACGCGATCATGCTGCATCACCAGATCAGTTCCGGTTCGTTCGGCAACCTGACCATGCATAAGGAAGACCTCAAGGAGCTGGAGGAATGGTGGAAGCGCCTCGCGGCGCCGATCGCCGCCAAAATGGGCATCAGCCTCGACGAATTCATCAAACGCATGTACGCCAATCGCAGCACCGGCGACTGGGAGGAGTTCGGTGACAACGCCCGCAAGCTTAAATGGGCGGACGAAGTCGCCCAGACGATTCAGGAAGAATCTTACGACAAGAATCCCGACGCGCCCTCGGCGCCGGGTGGTTCACCTCAGCGAAGCGGTTGGGACAGCCAACCCCGGTTACCGGAAACCGTGGACGCCACGGGTCACCGGTACGTCCTGCTCCCGCGCCTCGAGCCGGTGGATTGCTACTACCTGTACGATCCGGACAACTATTACCGGCTCAGTCCTTGACCCGGGTGGGCGCGACTTGAAATTGAATGTGGTCAGCCGACGGCTCATCGCGGCGGCGCGTAAACTCGCGACGCAGGCGGATGTCCTGAAATTCAAATCCCCGGTGGCGCATGTCTATAATCCACTCGCTTACGCCTGGCCGGCGCATGAGTTGTATTTGCGGAAGTTTGGTGGCAATCGGAAGCGCGTCATCTTTCTCGGCATGAATCCAGGGCCGTTCGGCATGGCGCAGACCGGCGTGCCTTTCGGCGAAGTCGCCGCCGTGCGCGACTGGCTGAAAATCCGCGCGCCCATCGGCCGGCCGACGAAGGAGCATCCCAAACGACTGGTCCGCGGCTTTGATTGCCCACGCTCGGAGGTCAGCGGCCGGCGGCTTTGGGGGTTGTTCGCCGCGCGGTTCGGATCGCCGGAACAGTTCTTCGCCGACCATTTCGTGGCAAATTATTGTCCACTGGCCTTCTGCGCGGCGAGCGGACGCAATCTCACGCCGGACAAATTGCCGGCGGTGGTGCGGGTGCGCCTGTTCGCCGTCTGCGACGCGCATCTGCGCCGGGTCGTGGAAATTCTCCGGCCGGAATGGCTGATTGGAGTCGGCGAGTTTGCGGCGGAACGCGCGCGTTTGGCTTGTGAAGGCACGACGATGCGCGTCGGCCGGATTCTGCATCCCAGCCCGGCCAGCCCAGCCGCCAATCGCGGCTGGGCGGAAAAGGCGGCCAAAGAACTGGTCGCGCAAGGGGTCTGGAGTTGAAATTCGTTTTGCTTGACCGGGGAAGGAACCGGACGCAGGCTGGCCATCATGAGCGATGCTCCCAAGGATTTTTCGGATGCTTTGAAAGCCGCCGGCCTGGCTGGTTTCTATGCCGATTGCACCGGCCCGCACCGGCGGGAATATCTGCAGTGGATTGCCGAGGCAAAGCGGCCCGAAACCCGGCAGGCAAGGATCAAAAGGGCGGTGCAGATGCTTGTTGAGAAGCGGGCCGAGGAAACCGCGCGTTCGAAAAAAACCTCCCGGTGAAAATAAAAGCGCTCCACTGGGGCCAGTGGAGCGAATGGGTGCAAAATCGGAATTATTTATCCGTGGCTGGAGCGTTGGTGGAAGCGCCGCCGTGATGATGCTCCTTGTTCTTCGTCAATCCGGCCTTGTCCATCTTGGCCTTGTCTTCCTTGGTCATCTTCGCGCGCTCTTCCTTGTCGAGCTTGCCGTCCTTGTTGGCGTCGTATTTCGCCAGCATTTCCTTCATCACCACCTGCTGTTCCGGGGTCAATTCCTTTTTGGGTGGTTTGGCGTCCTGGGCTTGGACGACGATGGCGGTGACGCACAGAAGCCCAATGGCTGCAACGAACAGTTTCTTCATATTTTTCGAATAATTATTGATTGATTGGTTTAACCGACACGGGAGAAGACGCCAAGCCCGCTGGCGGGTTACAGGATCTTTTGCCGGTTCTCCGCCGGCCGAAATTCGCAGACAAAGCCGTTCCAGCTCCGACGGCGGAAGCAGGTTGTAAATTGCATGGATAATCCTCCAAATCTACATTTTACAGCTTGAAGCAAGTCCCATTTGAATGGAACAATGATGCTGTGAGACCTGAACAGTGGGAAGTTTTCAAAAAGGCGGCGCGCCTCGAAAAGCTGGACAAAGTACCCATGGCGCTGATTATCGACAGCCCGTGGATACCGGGATACCTTGGGCTGAAACACTTGGATTATTACCTCGACCCGGAATTGTGGTTCCAATCGAACCTCAAGATTCACCGGGAATTTCCTGACATCATCTTCGTTCCATCGTGGTGGATGGAATACGGCATGGCAGCCGAGCCGTCGGCTCTCGGCGCCAAGATTAAATTCTGGCCGGACAACACCCCGAGCGAATATCACACGCTGTACCACATCGAAGACCTCGAACTCTGGCCGGAATACGACGTGGAAAACGACGCCTTCATGGCGCTGACCCTGCAGCGCATCCGCATGCACCGGCAGCGCATCCGGGACACGGGCGAAATCCTGCCGCTGGTCACCTCGCGCGGGCCGCTTTGTACGGCCGGCTTCGTTCGCAGCACGACCGATTTCATGATTGATATCGTGGAAAAACCGGAGTGGGCACATAAACTCCTCGACCGCTGCACCTGCCTGATCATCGACTGGCTAAAAGCCCAGGCCAAAGCCATGGGCGATACCGTCGAGGGGATTTTCCTCCTCGATGACATCGTCGGGTTCGTCAACGAGGAGCATTACCAGGAATTTGCGCACCCGTACCTGAAACGCATCTGCGAGGCCTTCCCAAAGGATTGGGTGAAGATTTATCACAACGACGCCGACATCAACGCCTGCGTCGAGCATCTCCCGGATTGCGGATTCCACGTGTTGAATTGGGGCAAGCAGACGGACATCGCGGAGGTCAAGGAGCGCGTCGGTGACCGGATGTGCCTGATGGGCAACGTGAACCCGCTCGAGGTGGGCGTGCGCGGCACGCCGGAAGAAGTGCGGGAAGCCACGCTCGAAGTCCTGGAGAAAAGCGGCGGCGAAGGCATCATCCTGTCCGTCGGCGGCGGCGTCAGCCCGGGCATGCCCAAACGAAACATCGAGGCCATGCTGAAGGCGTTGGCAGAATTCAATCTAAGCCGAGTGCCCGCCTAAAAGGATGTTGCATGCCGGATTACGCGCTGATGAATCAGTGCCTTTACGAAGGCAAAGCCAAGGAGGTTGAGCAGATGACGAGGGACGCGCTGGCAGAAGGCCGGCCGGTCCCGGAGGTGCTGGCGGAAGGGTTGATCGCCGGAATGAGCGTCGTGGGCGAGGACTTCAAGTACAACATTCTCTACGTGCCCGAAGTGTTGATCGCCGCGCGGGCCATGAAAGCAGGCATGGCGGTTCTCAAGCCGCTGTTGACGGCGCACGGCGCGGACAACCTTTCCTCGGGCGTTTTAGTGATGGGCACCGTCCGCGGCGACTTGCATGACATCGGGAAAAACCTCGTGTGCATGATGGCTGAGGGCGCCGGTTTCCAGGTCCATGACATTGGCGTGGACCAAAGCATAGAAAAATTTCTCGCCGCCGCCGGGCAATTTAAACCCGACATCATCGGCATGAGCGCCCTGCTGACCACGACCATGACGTACATGAAAGTGGTCGTGGATGGGTTCAAGGAAAAAGGTCTCGGTCACATCAAGATGGCCATTGGCGGCGCACCCATCAGCCAGATGTACGCCGACGAAATCGGCGCCGATGGGTACGGCGCCGACGCGTCCAGCGCCGTGGATTTATTCCTGTATCTGGTTGGCAAAGGGCCGCCGCCCAAGGCGAAATCAAAAATTGAAACCATTGAAGAGGTCAAAGGGGAGCGGGCCCAATCGCCGGGCCGCGAACCGAACGCGAAATCAAAGTTCCAGATTCTTTATTGGCAGGATATTCCGTCCGAGGTAAAGGCCTGGGACGATTTCGACGAGGTGAAAATCAGTTTGCCGGAAAAGTTCGCCGCGCGCATTGACGCCTCCGCGCAGCGGCAGGGATTGATTTCGCAGGACGCCTACTTCGCGCATCTCCGCTGGAGCGATGAGCAGGAACGCGCCGGTGCGGCCAGGGAAGTGGCCGAAGCCCTGAAGCGCGAACTGGAATTGAAGTTTCCCTGAGCGGGACCGGCCAACGCCGATGCCGGCGTGGGCAAGAGCTGGCCTCACCCGTTCGCGCTAGTGGGCAGCCGCTTGCCACGCCGGCTGGCCGGCTTTGAGCGCAGCGATGATTTGCTCCGGGTCGTAAACGCAGCCGCCCCAGGTCCCGCCCCCGGCCAGTTGCAGCGCCGCCCAAAGCCGCGTGTCTTCGGGCAACGCCGGGTTCGGCGCCAGATCCTTTCGCCGGGCGCGCGCGGCTAAAATTCGAATGCCTTCCTCGGGTGTGAATTTGCGGTGGCCTTCGCCCACCAGGTCCACGCTCCCTTCATGACGCTTGCAGTCAATGTGGACGCGGATGAGGTCGCCGTCCTGCACCTTGCCAATCGGTCCGCCCGCCAGCCCTTCGGGGCCGATATGCCCGATGCACGCGCCGGTGGAAACGCCGGAGAACCGCGCGTCGGTCAGCAACGTCACCTGTCTGCCGAAGGACAGATGTTTCAAGGCGCCGGTGACCTGGTAGGTTTCTTCCATGCCGGTGCCCGTCGGCCCGACGCCGGTCAGTACCAGCACGTCGCCGGCCTGGATCCGCCCCTGCTTGATGGCGGTCATCGCGTCCTTTTCGTTCACGAACACGCGGGCCGGTCCTTCCTGGCGGTAAACCCCGTCGGCATCCACGACCGACGGGTCAATCGCGGTGGCCTTCACCACCGAGCCTTCCGGCGCCAGGTTGCCGCGCGGGAAAACCAGTGTGCTGACGAGCCCGCGCTCCTTCGCCCGGTCCGGCGGAAAAATGACTTCATCGGCATCCACGCCGTCCAGTTCCTTGAGCAACTCGCGGAAGCGGCGGCGTCGTTCGGATTTTTCCCAGGCATCCAGATTTTCACCCAAAGTTGTTCCGGTAACCGTAAGGCCGTTCATGTCGAGCAAGCCCAAACGGCGCAAATGCAACATCACCTCCGGCACGCCGCCGGCCAGGAACACGCGGACGGTGGGATGATGCACCGGGCCATTCGGCAAAACGCTGACCAGCCGGGGCACGCGGCGATTGACGGAAATCCAGTCCTCGACCGTCGGGCGCTTCAGCCCGGCGGCATGGGCGATGGCCGGAATGTGCAACAGCAGGTTCGTCGAGCCGCCGAAGGCTGCGTGCAACACCATCGCGTTCCGGATGCTGGCCTCGGTCAACACGTCGCGCATCTTGAGCCCGCGCTCGTGCAGTTGATGCAACGCGCGGGCCGAGCGCCGGGCCAGGTCCAGCCAGACGGGTTGGCCCGAAGGCGCGAGCGCCGAGTGCGGCAGCGAGAGCCCGAGCGCTTCGCCGACGACCTGCGACGTGGCCGCGGTGCCCAGAAACTGGCAGCCGCCGCCCGGCGAGCCGCAGGCGCGGCAGCTCAGTTCCGCGGCTTCCGACAATGATACCAATCCGTGAGCGAAGCGGGTGCCCAAGGTTTGTACCGTGCCGGCATCTTCGGCCGCATCCGCCGGCAGGGTAACCCCGCCCGGAACAATCACGCAAGGCAGGTCACGCAGACCAGCCACAGCCATCATCATCGCCGGCAATCCTTTGTCGCACGTGGCGATGCCCAGCACGCCGGCGCGCAGCGGCAGCGACCGGGCCAGCCGCCGGAACACGATGGCGGCGTCATTGCGATACGGCAGGCTGTCGAACATGCCGACTGTTCCCTGCGTCCGGCCATCGCACGGATCGGAACAAAAGCCCGCGAAGGGAATCACCTGCAACCGGCGAAATTCCTCCGCCGCCGCCTGGACGAGCAGTCCAATTTCCCAATGACCGGTGTGATAACCCAGCGCGATTGGTTTACCGTCAGGAGCTCGCAGTCCCCCTTGCGTGCTGAGAATCAAAAACTGTTTCCGCCCGGCCTCGGCCGGGTTCCACCCCATGCCGGCGTTTTGCGTCATCCCGAACAAATCGCCGCTGGGGCGGTTTCGAAGCATCTCTTCGGTGAGGGGCAGGCTCCCGGTCGGGCCCGAGGCATGGCTTTGAACCCGGTAGATGTCCGGGGCGGAATCGAACAGATTGTGGCTGGAACTCATGGGAATCATTGAAGCACGTCCGGGAAAAATGAAAATCAGAATTAAGGGTCGACGCGCTTTCGCAGGCTTGCTAAAACCCCCGCGCTCCGAGCTTATGACCCAACGACGTTGGCTGCGCATCATTCCCGTGGCGCTGATCATGTACACCATCTCGTACATCGACCGCACCAACGTCTCGCTCGCGCTGGACCCGAAAATTTCGTCCATGATGAATGACCTGCTCATGGACGATCGCCTGAAAGGCGAAGCGGCGGGCATTTTCTTCTTCGGCTATCTCCTCCTGCAGATTCCGGGTGGCTACCTGGCGTCACGCTGGAGCGCGCGCAAGCTCATCAGCCTGTGTCTGATCGCCTGGGGCGCGTGTGCCGTGGGTTGCGGATTCGCGCAGACCTTCCGGCAGTTCGAAGTAATGCGGTTCTTTCTCGGGGTGGCGGAAAGCGCCGTGTTTCCGGCGACCCTCGTCCTGCTGGCCAATTGGTTTCCCCGGGCCGAGCGCGCCCGCGCCAACGCCTACTGGCAACTTTGCCAGCCGCTCGCCGTTGCCGGCTCCGCGCCGTTCACCGGCTGGTTGCTCGGCGCCTACGGCTGGCAACAGATGCTGATGATCGAAGGAGTGTTGCCGTTCGTCTGGCTCCCGCTCTGGTGGTTCTGCATCCGCGATCATCCCCGCGAGGCGAAATGGATTTCGGCTGCGGAACGCGAGTATCTCGAAACCACGTTGGCCCGGGAACAGGCAGAACAGGAACCGCCCGGCCGCGTTCCGTGGATCACCTGGCTTGGCCAGCCGACGATTTTTGTGATGATCGTCTTCTATTTTCTCCACAATTGCGCGGCCTACGGCTGCATGACCTTTTTCACCAACGGTTTGAAGGGCCGGGGTTTCGACGCGCTGCAATACGGTATTCTATTCGCGGTGCCCTACGCGGTGACGGCCATCGTGATGGTGCTCAATTCCTGGCATTCAGACAAAACCCGCGAGCGCCGGGGCCACGTCGCGGCGGTTTATTTCATGAGCGGGACCAGCCTCATCTTGAGCGTGCTGCTGCGCGATCACTTCTGGCTGTCGTACGCCTGGATGTGCCTTGCCATTCCGGGGCCGTTTGCCGGCATGGCGCCGTTCTGGGCCATCCCGAGCGAAACCCTTCCGCGCAATGTCATGGGCGTGGTGATGGGGGTGGTAAACGCGTTTGGCAATCTTGGCGGTTTTGCCGGGCCTTACATCGTGGGCTGGCTTTTGAAGGAATATCAGAGCACAGCGGTGGCGTTCAGCGTGCTCGGTGCGGCCATGCTGGGTTGCACCGGGCTGGCCTTTTTGTTGCCCAAGTCCAAGGAACAAACCGCCGCTTGAGACTGGAAGCATTCTCCCTCTCCGCCAACGAAGTTGGGGGAGCGGGGCGGGGTGAGGTGGTGCTGAAATGAAAACTCAAAATCCGTCTGGCGCGTTCATAAAATTCCCCTCTCCGGTCGCTGCGCGACATCCTCTCCCCGCGCTCACGCGCAGGGCGAGGGAAAACTGCAGCACGACGCTCGTAGCGCGTTGCTACAAAAAGATGGAGACCGGCGCGACACCTGTCCTACGATAACAACATTTATGAAACTCTGTCGGTTCAAAAACCAGCAAGGCCAGGTGCACGTAGGATTGGTCGCGGACGATGCCGCCGTGCTGGATCTGACGCCGGCCGGCATCACCCAACTGCAACCGTTGCTGGAGAGCGGCGATCCGCGCGCACTACTCAACGAGGTTGCCAGACGGAATTTGCCCCGCGTGGCGTTGGCGGAAGTGCAATTGTGCGCGCCGGTGGAGCAGCAGGAAGTCTGGGCGGCCGGCGTCACGTACCTGCGCAGCAAAACCGCCCGCATGGAAGAGTCCGATTTCAGCGCCACCGCCTACGACCAGGTTTACGCCGCGGAGCGGCCGGAGTTGTTCTTCAAGGCGCTCGCGGAAAAAGTCGTCGCGACCGGCGAACCGGTGGGCATCCGCCGCGACGCGCGCTGGAGCGTGCCGGAGCCGGAACTGGCCCTCGTGCTGAATTCGCGCGGGAAGATCGTCGGCCATACCATCGGCAACGACATGAGCTCGCGCGACATCGAAGGCGAGAATCTGCTCTATCTGCCGCAGGCGAAAATCTACACCGGCTCCTGCGCGCTCGGGCCATGGATTACGGTCGGCACACCGGAAGAAACCGTGCGCGACTGGACCATTCGCATTGCCATCAAGCGAACAAATGAAACGGTGTTTGCCGGCGAGACCTCGGTCGGCCGGATCAAGCGCCGTTTCGAGGAACTGGCCGGATTTCTTTTCCGCAGCCAGGTTTTTCCGCGCGGCGCCGTGCTGTTGACCGGTACCGGCATCGTTCCTCCGGACAACTTCACGCTGCAAGAGCGGGACTTGGTGGAGATTGAAATCACCGGAATCGGTTGGCTCCGCAACCCGGTGATGCTAGTTTGACGCACGCCATGAACCTGCACGGCCAGAATTTTGTCGGCGACCAACTCCGCGCCGGAACCGGCGAGCCGTTCCGCGCCGTCAACCCGCTCGGGAATACGCCCCTGGAACCGGCCTTTGCCACCGCCGGCGAAAAGGAGGTCGACGACGTCATGGCGCTGGCCGAGACGGCGTTTGAATCCTTCCGGGAAACCACCGGCGAACAGCGGGCAGCCTTCCTCGAACGCGTCGCCGATGAAATCATGGCCTTGGGCGACGATCTGCTGATCCGGGCGAACCAGGAAACCGGCCTGCCCGAGGCGCGTTTGATCGGCGAGCGCGCCCGCACCGTGAATCAACTCAAGCTGTTTGCGCAGATGATGCGCGAAGGTTCATGGGTGGACGCGCGCATCGACACCGCGCTTCCTGACCGGCAACCGGCGCCCAAGCCGGATTTGCGCCGGATGCTGATTCCCCTCGGGCCGGTGATTGTGTTCGGGGCCAGCAACTTTCCGTTTGCCTATTCCGTGGCCGGCGGCGATACCGCTTCTGCGCTGGCCACGGGGAATCCGGTCGTCGTCAAGGCCCACGAACGCCATCCCGGCACCTCGGAATTGACGGCAATGGCAATCCAACGCGCGGTCACGGCCTGCAAACTGCCGGCCGGAGTATTCTCGATGCTTCATGGTCTGGGGAAATCCGTCGGGATGGCGCTGGTGCAGCATCCGGCCACCCGCGCCGTCGGGTTCACCGGTTCGCGCGTGGCCGGGCGCGCTCTATTCGACGCGGCGGCCGCGCGCCCGGACCCCATCCCCGTATTCGCGGAAATGAGCAGTCTGAATCCGGTTTTCATCCTGCCGGGCGCGCTGCGCGAGCGCGGGCCGAAAATCGCGGAGGGGTTGAAAAATTCCGTGACGCTGGGGGCCGGACAATTTTGCACCAAACCGGGCTTGGTCTTCGGATTGCAGGGCGCCGCGTTTGAGCAATTTCAATCGTCGTTGACGCAAGTGCTGGAAACGGTCGCCCCGGCCACCATGATACACGCGGGCATCTGCGATGCGTATCACCGGGGGCTGGCGCGCGTGACGGAAGTGGATGGCGTGCAACCGCTGGCGAGCTCGTCGGCCAGGCCGGACCCTGCCAAAACCCAGGGCGAGGCAGTCATCGCCCGCGCCGACTGGGACCATTTCCGCAGACATCCCGGGCTGGCGGAAGAAATTTTCGGGCCGTTTTCACTTTTGGTTTCGGCGCCGACGCTTGCCGATTTAGAGACGGCCGCCCAAAACCTGGAGGGCCAGCTCACGGCCGCCGTGCACGGCGCCCCCGAAGATCTGCGGCACGCCAAACGGTTGTTGAGGATTTTGGAGCGCAAGGCGGGCCGGTTGATCATCAATGGTTTTCCCACCGGCGTGGAAGTTTGTCCGGCCATGAACCACGGCGGGCCCTATCCGGCCACGACGGATGTGCGATTCACCTCGGTCGGCACGGCGGCCTTGTATCGTTTTGTCCGTCCGATTTGTTACCAGGATTTTCCCGCGGCCCTGTTGCCGGCGGCGCTCCGGAATGAAAACCCCTCTGGCCTCTGCCGGTTGATCAACGGCAAGCCGACGCGCGACGCCGTCCAGTCCGATTAAGGTTCACCTCACCTATTGCAGCGGTTCGATTGCCGGCGCTGTTGCCGGCTGCACAACGTGGATGTAGCGGTTCGCCCATTCCAGAAAGGTCGGCCAATTCGGGGCGTCGGTGTGTCCGCCGTCGTGCTGCCGCCAGGCCAGGTCGCCGTTGGTCATGGCGACATTGAGCGGCGGCATCGGATCGGTCAGGTAATCGCCCGGCGTGCCCAGGTCTTTTTTGCCCAGCAGCCGGTAAACCGGTCCGGCGGCAACCGTCGCCATGAAACTGCCGTGCTGGTCCACCCACGTGCCTTCCGCACCGGGGGTGCCGGACGAGGCGCCATAACTGATGAAGACCGGGCGTGGCGCGCAAAGCGCAATCAATTCGTGCGCGTCTACCGGCAAATCACCGGGCGTCAGCGGGCCGCCATATTTCAGAAAGTTGCCGGCCATCCAGTGGTATTCGCCCGTGCCGGTGAGGTTTTCTACCAGCTCGCCCCAATTGCGCCGGGACAGCTTCGCGCCACCTTCACCGGAGGAACCCACCAGCGCGATGGCAAACCGCGGGTCGTAGGCCATGGTGACCAGCGTGGCCTTGCCGTAGCGCGAAAGGCCCTCGATCCCAACCTGCTTCGCATCCACCGCCGGGTCGGTTTCGAAATAATCCAGCGCGCGGCTCGCGCCCCACGCCCACGCGCGCAACGCGCCCCAGTCCTCCGGATGGCGCGGCTGGCCGTGGTTGCACAGGCCGATGATGCCTTTGGTGAGGCCGGCGCCATTATCGGCCTGGTAGCTGGTGGGCACGATGACGGCGCAGCCCCAGCCATTGGACAAAACCAGTTGCTGCCAGTTGGGCCCGGCGCCGAAGCCGCCGAACCCCCGGAACGCGTTCGTGCCGCCAAAACGGTTCGTCCCGCCGGCGCCGGCCACATTGTTGGTTCCGCCGGGACGATTCGTCCGGCCGAACCCGCCAAACCCGGGAAAATTGCCGAAGCCGAATTCCAGCATGACCGGCACCGGCCCTTTCGCGTCGGCGGGCGTGGTCAGGGTCAACTGGAGGTCCACGTTGATGGACGGGCAGGCGGAATTGTCAACGTGGCCGACGAGGTGTTTGGTGATGACGGGGATCGCGCCGTTGTTCGTCCGGAGGGTGTCGGTCACTCTCCAGGTTACCGGCGGCACGTTTTTCGGCACCCGGCCGTACACTTCGCGATCGAAGTCCTCGACGATTTCCGGCCGCCGGCGGTTCCACCACATTTCCGGTGTGGTCACCTGTTCACCGTTTTTCAGGGTGAGCGGATCGGGCAGGTTCGGATAGGGATTGGCCTTCGCCTCGTCGGTATTTTGATAATTCGGCGCCTGGCGATTCATGCCTTCTGCGCCCGGCCGCAACGTTTTGATGCCCAGTTGCTCCATCATGTTCCGATGGTCCTGATCGGCGTTCCAATTCACCGGCGCCAGCAAGTTGGTGTTGCCGGGTTGAATGGCGGCTGGCTGGGCGTGGCTGGCAGCGGCCGCGGTCAGGGCGGCGGCGGCCCAGGTGAGGATCAGGGTTTGCTTGCGTTTCATGAGATGAACGGCACTTCCGGCCGATGAGATTTTTCCTTTGGTTGCATCAATCCGAACGGTGTTGTCACCCTTGGTTTCATTTGTCATCAACTTCGGGTTGAGGAAACTGGCAGTCATCCTACAGTTGATTTTTTTCGAAAGCAACTTTCGGTTCCGCCCGCCCGATGAGTCTGTTAAACGTCGGGCTGGCGGACCGCGCTGGCTAAGATAACATTCGACCACCATGCGCCCATTTATCGTTACCACTTTGTTGGTCGCCATCGGTTCGCTGCCGGTTCAACGCGCGAAGGCCGCGGTCGCCGGGCCCGGAGCGGCGGATAGCCCGGCGGACCATCTGCCGCCATACATCACGCGATTGACGGCATTTGGAGAACGCGCCGATTGGTCGCCTGACGGCAGGAAAATCCTCTTTCTATCCAAGACGTTTGGCGACGCCATGGAACTCGACCTGGCGACGAAAGCCATTCGCAGCCTGACTGCCGGGTACCCGCATCACGGCTACACCCGCGCGCTGTACCTGGCCAACGGCGATATTCTGTTGAGCGGGCCGGAGACGTTTGATCCGAAACATCCCGACCAGGCCCGGCGGCATTGCTATTTGTACGTGCTTGGCCAAAGCCTGAGTAAGCCGGCGGCGCCACTGGGGGTGCTTTGCAGTGAAGGGCCGGCCGTGTCACGGCGGCGCCTGCACATCGCGTGGACGGAATGGTCTGAGTCAGCCACGGCGCCTCCCACCAACTCGGTGATTTACGAAGCCGACGTCGTTTACGATAACGGCGTTCCGAAGCTGGCGAACCGAAGAACCGTCATCGACCGCCACGCCTTGCCGTTTCCGTGCACCATCGAAACCCAGAATTTCCGGCCGCCCGAAGAGAAGGAACTGACGTTCAGCGCCTACAATCTGCCGGGCACGGAATCGGATGTTTGCAGTGTGAATCTCGAGACGCAGGCCGTGACGAATTACACCCATTCGCCGGATATTTACGACGAGGTGGAGGGCATATATCCGGACGGCCAGTACACGCTGGTGGAGTGCGATCAGCAGAACCGCCAGGGCCCCGGCCACATTGACCTCTGGAAACTGAAGCTGGACGGCAGCGGCCAGTATCGGCGGCTCACTTTTTTCAGCGATTATCCCGGCTATAAAGCGTCCAACCCGGTGGTGAGCGACGACGGACAGTTCATCGCGTTCCAGATGGGTCAGGCCCGGGATTCAGCCGGCGTCGGGCACGGCCTCTTTTTGTACGACATCAAAAAAGCCGTGGCGAACGGCCATTGAAATCTAGCCGCTGCCGGCGTCAGGGCCCGACCAGGATTTCGGTGTCCGTGATCTTCAATTCCACGCCGGCGGCCTTGGCGGCCTCCTGAAGTGCGGCCGGCAACATCACCACGGGATCCTTGCTGACATCCAGCCGGCGCATCAGGCCCTCGCCCTTTTTCGTTCCGACGGTGAACATGACCTTCAAGCCTTTGCGTTTGCAGGCCACGCGGGTGCCGTCCGGCAGCTTCGTGTTCATCGGCTTGAGGAACGCATCCACGTAATGCGCGCCGATGCCGGACTTGTCCGTGAACTTGGGCGGCAGCTTTTCCAGCGCCGCCGCATTGATGTCGCAAAGTTTGGTCATGACGAAAGCCGGATTATTCCATTTTCGTCGCGGGCTGTCCATCCGGGTGTTCCGGTTCGAGTTGGGCGAGCGCATAATGAATCACCTCGAATACCAGACCCCACTTGTGCAGGCGCTTGTCGCGGTCGCAGTAACAACCGGAAGGGCTGACGGGCCGATCCCATGTCAGCACGTCGTTCAGCGGGCGGCCCAGCAACGGCTTTTCGATGGCAAGGTTGTCCATGAGCGCCCGGGCGTTCGCAAGATATTCGCACATGGATTGATGACCGGTGTCGCCCGGGGCGGGCGCGCAATTGGCTTCGATAATCCGGTACTGCTCGGCCGGTGATGCCAGTTTGACCTGGTAATAAAATTCCAGCGGCCGGCCCAGATTGACACAGGTGGTGCCTTCGTAATGGAACCAGGCCTCGACCGCGCCATCCGCCAGCCGTTCCAGCCGGAGCCGGTTCCGCGACCACTTTTGCAGAGCGCGGACATTGGTGGAATACTTCGCTTGATGATCCAAGCCGGAGGGACTCAGGATTGTGGCCGGGGATTCCTGCCGGACGCCCTGCAGTCGGTGCACGTCCTCAATTTGCGGCGGGGACTGTTGGTAGGGCGCGCGACGATACGGGCAGCCCGGCAGGGAACACGTTTCGCACGGAACCAGATGCTGGAGGCTGTGCGTTGTCTCGACCTGCCGCGTAAGCCCAAACAACGCCAGCAGGGATTTTTTCGGGCGCAACATGCCGGTGGACAGGACTTCGAGTTCGCCGGGCAACGCCTGGTCGCCGTTCCGCCGGATCAAGTCCCACAATTTGATTTGATCGCCAATGTCCCAGCCGGAGTAGCCCGGGCTGTAGTGAGGCAGGACGGTCATGCCTTGCGGCTCGGCCCAGGCGCAAAGGCGGCCACCGGCAAGAGTGACAAGATGTTCGACGACCGCCGAGCCGTACATCTCCAGAAAAAAATATTCATCGGGTTCGCCTGCCTGCCAATGCCGGCGCGCTTCCGCTTCGCACTGGGGACCGGCGCTCACGGCCGCCACCACGGCGGCGTGCGCCCCGGCGGCAGCCAGACGCGAATAAAGCGGCCGCGATTCAAATTCGATTTCCTGGAGGCGCAACCGGCCGTCGCGCAGTTCGAGGCCGTGAATTTCCCGCGCGTAAATCCAGGGTCTGCCATTCATCGCGTACCATTTCCGGGCGCGAGCGGCGAGTTCCAGCGGCCGGCCCTCCAGGACGTGCTGGCGAGGATAGCCCAGCAAGCGGAGATATTCGGATTCCAGGATATCAAGGCTCGGCGAGATGTCGGTCAATTCGAACATGGTAAAGCCGGACAACTGGAAACCTCAGGCCGTTGAACCGCGCAGCAGGTTTGACGATTCGAACGGATTGAACTGGCAGCCTTCGACGAAGCAATCGAAGAAATGCGGGTGAGCCTCCAGGCGGCAATGAACCACCCGTTTGACCAGTGCCTCCAACTCCGCGCGCTTGGTTTGGGAAAGCAGCGCGATGCATGCGCCTTCGATGGAGGCATTGCCGACCTGCCGGATTTTGGCCTCGGGCAGGTTTGGGATCAGGCCGATGCGTTTGGACGATTCGACGTTCAGGTTCCGGCCGAATCCGCCGGCTAGGTAGAAGACATCCAACTGCTCCGGCCGGATGCCGTATTGATCGAAAACGATGTACAGGCCGGCCACGTTGGCGCCCTTGGCCTGGGCCAGCTCGTTGGCGTCGCTCTCCGTGAAATACACTGGTTCGTCGCTGTCGGGGACGAGAATGATTTTGTCCTCGCCGTTTTCAAACCGACCCAGGGTGTTCATGCGGTGGGTCCGGAGCAGTTCGCTCAGCACGTCCACGAGGCCGGAACCGCAAATTCCCTCGGCTGGCTTGTCACCAATCACCGCCACCGAAATCGAGCCGTCGGGCTGGAAAGCGACCTTCTCGATTGCGCCCGGCAAACCCGGCATGCCGCAGGCGATTTTTCCGCCTTCGAACGCCGGCCCGGCTGGGCAGGAGGCGGCGAAAATCTTGTGCCTGTTGCCCACGATCAATTCCGTGTTGGTGCCGATATCCATGATAGCAACCAGGCGTTCCTCATTGGCCAGGTCCACCGCCAGCATGCACGCGGCGGCGTCGGCGCCGACATGGCCGCTGATGATGGGCAGGCCGAAAACGCGCGCCTGGGGATGGATCGGCAACAGCAGTTTCCGGGCGGGCTCGCTCAAGCTGGTCGTGGTTCGTCTGCCTTCTGCCATTTCCAGCTCGGTGATGGAGCGGTACGGGCTTTGGCCGATGGAATAGACGCTCAAGCGAAAGAACAGGTCGCGCATAGTGGAATTGCCGGCCACGACCATTTCGTAAATCGTCCTGGGGTCCACCGGGAATTCCTCGATCGCATGGGCCAGGTACCCGGCGAGCGTCCGTTGCAATAACCGGGTGCCGTCCTCGGTGTCGTAATGGATCCGCGCCATGACATCCGAGCCGCCGAACCGCTGCGGGTTTTCGAAGGAAGCGTCGGCAACGACTTCGCCCGTTTCCAGGTTCAGGAGCCGGAGGACCACGGTGGTGGTGCCCAGGTCCATGGCCAGACCGTGGATTGGCCCGGTTGAGCGGTCGATTTCCTCTCCCTCCAGCAAAATCCGGTCGCCGTCGCGCGTGACCGCCGGGTCCGGTTTCAATTTCTGCGCGCTCGTTGGGAGCTGGAGCGCGTGGCGTTCGATGCGCATCTCACCGCGCCGCATGGTATGGCAGCGGACCACGCCGGCATCCTTGACGACCTGACAGGAACAGGAGAGCCGGAAGTTGCCTTTCAAATGTTTTTCCGCCGGAACCCGCTCCGAGAGGCAGTCCATGCCCTCGGTGACTTCCACGACACATTCCTTGCATTTGCCCTGTTTGCGGCAGGAGGTCGGAACGTTGAGGCCCAGGGATTCCGCGTATTCAAACAGCGAACCGCCCGGAACGACGCGGGTTTGCTGGTGATTGAAATGTAGCTCCACGCTCATGCCTGCCTTTTTCGTTGCCGTTCAGAAGAATAAACGGTGCCGGCCGCCAAACTCTAGCATTTAATTCGGGCCTTGAACCGGATGAGCGGCTGCTTAATCATAAGCGTTCGCATCGCTGAATCGTGCTTGAATCATGAAACAATCACTGCTGGAAACAGTGGCCGGGCGCCGGCTGGTCTGCGACGGGGCCATGGGCACCCAACTGATGCTGGCCGGCCTCGAAAGCGGCGCGTGCGGCGAGCTCTGGAATTTGACGCACCCCGACCGCGTGCTGGCCATCCAGCAGCGATATGTCGCCGCGGGCACGGACTGCCTGATCACCAACACCTTCGGCGCCAGCCGTATCGTGCTCAAGCGGCATGGCGCCGACAAGGACGTGCGCGTCATCAACCAGGCGGGCGTTCGCATTGCGCGCGAGGCCTTTGGCGGACGCGAGGGTTTTGTGCTCGGCGACCTCGGACCACTCGGGGCGATTCTTGAACCTTACGGCGATCTGCCGCAGGAGGAGGCCCGCGCGGCTTATGAGGAACAGGCCCGGGCGCTGGTCGAGGCCGGCGCGGATGCCATCATCATTGAAACCCAGACGTCGCTGGATGAAATCGGGATTGCCATCGACGCGGCCAAAGCGACGCAGGCGCCGTGCATTATTGCTTCGCTGGCCTACGATCTGTCTCAGGACGGAACCTTCTATGTGACGATGATGGGGGTCCAGCCGGCCCAGGCCGCCGGGTTTGTGGAGGAGCGGGGCGCGAATATTGTTGCCTTGAACTGCGGCACGGGCATGGACATGAAAGGCGCCGCCAGCGTGGCCAGAATTTATCACCAGCACTGCAAACTGCCGGTGATGGTACAACCCAATGCCGGCCTGCCGATGCTGGAAAAGGGGAAGGCGGTTTACAAGCAATTGCCCGCCGCCATGGCCGGCGGGGTGCCGGAAGTGCTCGCCGCCGGCGCCAACATCATCGGTTCCTGCTGCGGCAGCACACCCGACCACACCAAGGCCATCCATGAGGTCGTCGCCGCTTTCAATCAAAAATCATGAAATCACTTTCACTTGCAGTTCTTGTTTCCATCCTCGTTGCCCAGACGGGCTGTGCCATCTTTTCCCACGGCGGCTTCAACGTTCGCAAATTCGGCGCGGTCGGTGACGGCGCCACCAAGGACACCAGCGCGTTTCAGCAGGCGATCAATGCGTGTGCCGCAGCCGGTGGGGGCACGGTGACGGTGCCGGCCGGGGAATATTTGATCGGCAGCATCGAATTGAAATCCTACGTGACCCTGCGGCTGGACCAAGGCGCGCACCTGCTCGGCAGTCCCGACCTGGACGATTATCCGGTCATGAAAGTCCGTTGGGAGGGCCACTGGCTTGACGGTCACCGCGGGCTGATTTTCGCGCAGACCGCAGCCCATTTCGGCGTCGTCGGGCCGGGCAAGATTTCCGGCAATCCGGCGTTGAGTGGACGGGAAATGCCCCGGCGGCCCGTGCTCATGGAATTCACCACCTGCCTGGACGTGCGGCTGGAAGGTTTTGCCACCGAACATCAGCGCATGTGGTCGATTCATCCGACCTACTGCAACGGGTTCACGGCCCGAAACCTCGTCATCCGCAGCACGGGCGGCAACGGCGACGGCATTGACGTGGATTCCAGCATGCACGTGCGCATCGAGAATTGCGACATTGCCACCGGCGACGATTGCATCGCCATCAAATCGGGGCGCGGCATGGAAGGTTTCAAGCTGGCCCGGCCGGCCGAGGACGTGCTGATCACCGGGTGCACGCTCGCGGACAGTCTCTTCGCGTGCATCGGCATCGGGAGCGAGACGTCGGGCGGCATTCGCGGCGTGCGCATCGAGCACTGCAAATTCACCCAGGCCAAAAGCTATGCCATCTACATCAAAAGCAACACCGGCCGCGGCGCATTTATCGAGGATGTTTCGGCGCATGATCTGGACGTGACCACTGCGCCCGGCGGCTTCCTCCGCGTCAATCTGGTGGGCAGCGGCATCAAAGACGCCGAGCCGGTGACCGGCGACGAGGGGATTCCCCGGGCCCGGAACTTCAGCTTCCAGGACGTGAAAGTTGATTGCGGGACGCTGGTGGACGCGGCCCAGATTCCGCCCGAGAAACCGGTGAACGGATTTTCGCTGGCGAACATCACCGGCACCTGTACGAATGGCATCAAGCTGGCCAACATGACCAACGTTGTGTTTCGCGACATCCATGTGACGGGCTACACCGGTCCGTTTCTCACGCAGACCAATGTTTCGGGGACGGGGCTGGAAGAGCCGAAGTGATTTCGGGAGGCAGCCGCCGACGTGAGGCGGAAACGCACCGGGACGTTCCCCGGAAATCCGCCTCGTGACTTCGGTGGCAACGGGCCGCTGTTCAACTGTTCAGCACCATCACGGCCCAGTCGTTGTTCGTGGACGAAAGGACGACCAGGCATTTGTCCACGTTCACCGCCGTGGCGTAGAGGTAGAGCAGGTCGATGTTTTCCCGGGCCAATTTCTCGGTGATGAGCTGCAGCAGCCCGGGGCGGTGGACGCCTTCGACCACGATGACCCGCGTCTCCTGTGCCTCCAGCCGTTGCGCGCGCAGCGCATCCAGCATCCGCTGATGATCGCTGCTCACCAACCGGATGACGGCATCGGCGCCGTCCACGGTGGCGATGACCGCCTCGATATTGACGCCCTGGTCGGCGACGCTTTTGGTGACCTGGGCAAGCACGCCGACCCGGTTATTCAACCGCACAATGGCTTCTTTCGCCATTTTTGCCTTTATCATACGGCCTCCTTCCAACTTGGCACGCCGCGCCACCGGCACGTGGCGTCTTCTGGGTTCAACCTCACCTTACCACATCTGCATCAGTTTTGCTCCAGGGAAATTTCGGAAGAAACAGGCCGATTATCTATGCTCTGCAATTGGACTTGCCAGAAAGGATGAATCGGCGTTTGTTGGTGGCGATGCCCAAGCAACTTTCTTCGGAAGAAATCTTCACACGCTGTAAGTGAATTATGCGTATCTTGGCGATTGGCGACGTTCACGGATGCTATACGGCAATGACCAGTCTGCTTCGCGAAGCAAAGCCTGCTGTCGGTGATCACGTCATATTTCTTGGGGATTACATTGACCGGGGCAGTGGATCTCGGTCCGTATTGGACTGGATGGTTGGCCAATGTCGGAATTATACGGCGGTGTTTCTGCGTGGCAATCATGAGGTGATGATGCTTGAAGCACGCCACGACCCGTTGAAAGCAAATCTTTGGCAAAGCTATGGCGGCTTCGAAACGTTGATTTCCTACTCAGCCGCATATCAAAAGGATTGGTCCTCGGCTATACCCAAGTCGCACTGGGAATTTCTTGAGCACACAATTCCTTTTTTTGAAACCCCGAAACATATTTTTGTACATGCTTGCTTGGCTCCGGATCTCGACATGAAGGAACAACCTGACTGGCTGCTTTATTGGGAGTATTTTGACAAAATTCAACCATACAAATCGGTAAAGAAAATCATTTGCGGTCACAGCCCTCAGCATTCGGGCCAAATTAAGGATTTGGGATTTGCTGTCTGTATTGATACTGGTCCAGCCGCCGGAGGATGGCTTACCTGTCTGGACGTCCACGCCGGAGAATACTGGCAGGCGAACGAAAGGGGAGAGACCCGAATGGGATCAATTGGCTGATTGCTTTTCAATGCGCAATCTGCCTTCCATCCGCGTTTCATCTGTATTCAATCTGTGGCTAATCTTCAGCTCGCTCGCCGGCGGGGGCCATTTTGACCAGGCGCGGGAAAAATCTCGCCAGCGGCTCCACCAAATCGGTTTGCGCGGCCATCACTTCCTCGATGTTTTTGTAAACCATCGGCACTTCGTCCAAGCCGGCGGATAATAGTTTCACGCCGCGCTCCTCAAGATACGGCTTGACCATCTTCCAATTAAAACTTTCCCGGGCCTTGTTCCGGCTCATCACCCGGCCGGCGCCGTGTGAGGCGGAATTGAGCGATGCGGCATTGCCCTTGCCGCGCGCCACAAACGTCGGACTGGCCATCGAACCGGGGATCACCCCCAGCACGCCCGCGCCCGCCGGCGTCGCACCTTTGCGATGGACGATGAGGTCGCGTCCGCCGTGACGTTCTTTCCAGGCGAAGTTGTGGTGGTTTTCCAGGTCGAGCAGCACGCCGGCGCCGATGTGCCGCGCGATGTGTTTGTGGATGAGATGATGGTTGGCGGAGGCGTAATGCCCCATCAATTCCATCGCCGCCCAGTATTCCCGGCCGTCGGCGGAATCGAGGTCGAGCCACGCGAGGTAGCTGAGTTCCTTCGGCAAATCCTTGTGTTTGGCGCGGGCCACGCGGCTGTAATGGTCGCAAACCTGCGCGCCGGTGCCGCGGCTGCCGCTGTGGCTTAGCAAGGCGAGATACGTGCCCGGTTCGAGCCCGAGTTCCTTGTCCTCGACGGTAAATTCACCGAATTCGACAAAGTGGTTCCCGCTGCCGCTGGTGCCGAGTTGCGCCGCCGCCTTGTCGCGAAACCGGCTGGTGACCGGGCTGACCGTCCAATCCTCGTCCATGACCGGATGGGTGCGGCGATGCTTGAATTCCGCGCCGATACCGAAGCGCGTCTCGGCTTCAATGGCGCGGATGAGGTCGGTTTCGCGACGGCGCAGGGAATCCACCGGCAAATCGAGCACGGTGAGTTTGACGCGGCAGGCGATATCCACGCCCACGGCGTAGGGGATGACGGCGTTGTCGGTGGCGAGCACGCCGCCGATGGGCAGGCCGTAGCCGACGTGGGCGTCGGGCATGAGCGCGGCCGCGACGGACACGGGCAATTGGCAGGCATTTTCCATCTGCTGGAGCGCGTTGGCGTCCAGGTCGGCGCCCCATTGGCGATAGGGGATGGGCATAGTCGCAGAGCCACCTTAAGCCCAAGCCACGAAAGTGAGAAGTGTGAAGTGTAAAGTACGACTGCACCTGATGACGAAAAACGTTGGTCGAAATTGCGTGGCGATGGTTCAAAAAAGGAATAGAGTCCCCGCCAACCAGTAACCAAAGCCATGGAGGAACAGCCACCGACCCGGCAAGCGGTTTCGACATCAAGCCAAGGGTTCCGTTGCATTCAGGCGATTATCTTCGTTGGCATCTGGATGACCATTGGCTGGGTGTTTCATCTGGATGCAGACAGTTATCTGGTGGCCGGTGTGCCGCTGGTGGTGATTTTTCAGCTTTTCGTCCGCAAAAAGCCGCTGGTGACGCTCTGGATGCGGGAGGCGACGCGTTTTCGATTGAATACGGTCGGGATCATTTTGGCGGTCGGGTTTGCGATCATGCCGGCGCTGGAATTAACGCAGACGGTCCGGTCGGCGGACCGGTTGGCTCACGTGCCGGAAATCCTGTGGTTTGGCTGTTGCATCACCGGAGCTTTAGGCGCGGCTTTCGGGTTTTGCCATTTCACGAAACGGACCTGGAAAGAGTTGGGATTTTGCCTGTTGACAGCCGGCGTCATCGGTTGCGGCACGATGAGCCTGCACGCTTTGGCGGCCTGGGCACTGCAACACCACGCGCCGGTGCTGAACTGGCACACGGCAATGAGGGGCGTTGGGAGTTTTATGCTCTACGTGCCGGTTTGTTTTGTGCTGGAAGAAGTCGCGTTTCGCGGGGCCATCGACTCACACATTTTTCAACCCGGGGACCGGGGACAATGGTGGACGGCGATTTTTGTTTCCGCGCTGTGGGGCTGGTGGCACCTGCCGATTGTGCCGATTCAGAACTTTTCCCAACTCGTGGTGCTCGTATTGGTTTTGCCCTGCATCCACATTGCGGTGGGCGCTTTCCTGTCACTGGGCTGGCGGCGCAGCGGCAATCTGGCCGTGCCGGCCACGGTGCATGCGTTCATTGATGCCATCCGGAACATGCTCCTGTAAAGGCATCCGGCGAAGCAGACGCCGATGGCAATTTACGGGAAAGCAGTTGCCAAGCCGGGCGGACAGTGTTATGGGGAAACTGTTATGAGCGAACCGATCATTGCCCAGAAATCTCCCTACGTTCAACCCGCCGGCCCGGGCACGTTTTGGTGGTGCGCCTGTGGCCGGTCCAAAGGCCAACCGTTCTGCGACGGCTCACACAAAGGCACCGGTCTGGGGCCGCTCAAGGTGGATCTGGCGGAGGCGAAAACGGTCGCCTGGTGCGGCTGCAAACGTTCGAAGAACGGCGCGTTTTGCGACGGCAGTCACAGCCGGCTCACGTGACATGCCCGCCGGGCTGAAGCTCAAATCACCTGCCGGGCCGTGATTTCGGCGGGCAGGGGAGGCGGCTTGGCGATTTTATGTTCAGGGGCCAGACCCAGGACATCCCGCAAGGCATAGAGCACGTCAAGGTAATGTTGGCTTTTGATGAACTGATAGAAGCAGATCACCGCCGCCAGTACCAGCACGACGCCGACGCAGCCCAACTTGACAATCAGAAACCGGCTCGCAAAGTCGCCAAAGACGAAGACGGTGAAAGCCGAGGCTTCCGGAAGGTTGAAGAACAACAGAAGAGCCTTGATACCGAGAACCAGCACCAGCGCCGCCAGGGAAGTGACGCCCTGGATGAGGTAGAATCGGCGCTGTTCCATCACATTCTTCAGGACTTGCTCGGCGTTGGCGGCGCCCGACAAGTCGCGGAAATACCGCCAGCCCCGGTAGAACAGCCACTGGGCATAACCGGAAATCAGGACCGCGGCGAACAGGTTGAGCCAGATCATAAGTCGTCTCGGCCGCTTCAGGCCTTCTTCTTTTTCCGGAAGAGCGGGGCCGTTTCGGCCACGTTGAGGACAGAAAGATCAAGTCCCTCCTCCGGCGCTCGCTCCCTGGCGATTTTAAGCTGGCGAGCAATGCGTTTGACGGCTGTCGCCGCATAATATTTAACCACCCCCACGCCCGAGTGGGACTTGAAAATCACGACCAGCAGGCTGTGCTCGTCCACGTTGACGACGAACAGGCTGGCATTTTCACCCTGCTGATAGATGCTGTTGAAATTGGTCTCGTTGACGAGGCTGGCGATGGTCTGGTTGGCCATGAAGGCGCCGGACGCGAGCGCGCCGATGCTGGTCAGGTCGAAGTCATGGGCTTCGCCCTGTTGCGTGATGAGGAAGCCGCCCTTGTCGATGATCAGCGCGGCCAGCGCCTCGGTGCTGGCGTTGAACTCGCGCAGGATGCCATCGAGCTGCCGGATGTCGTCCTCGATCAGTTGGGGCAGGGTAGCCATGTCACGCGTATTGCGGAACGCTCTGGTTGATGAATTTGTGGAGCAACAGGCGCGTGATCATGTTCAGCGACTCGAACACGCCTTCGCACTTGTGCGCCGTGGCGGAAAACGATGGCACCTGCACTTCGCGGTTGTTGAGGAGGTATTCCATGTATTCCACCGACGCGGCGTTGGGCAGATCACGCTTGTTGTACTGCAACACGTAGGGAATTTCGGCCAGGTTTAGTTTGAGCGAATTCAAGTTGTCCACGAGATTCTGGAAACTCTCGACGTTCTCGGGCATTTTTTCGTACTGCGAATCGGCTACGAACACGATGCCATCCACGCCGCGCAGCACCAGTTGCCGGGTGGTGTTGTAAATCACCTGGCCGGGTACGGTGTAAAGCTGGAACTTGGTTTTGAACCCGCGGATGGTCATGGCTTCGATGGGCAGGAAGTCGAAGAACAGGGTGCGGTCCGAGCTGGTGGCCAGCGAGACCAGCTTGCCCTTGTTGCCGGCGGCGGTTTGCACATGGTCATGAACCTGCACGAGGTTGGTGGTCTTGCCGCCCATCGCGGGACCGTAATAGACGATCTTGACCTGCAGTTCTTTGGTGGCTTGGTTGATGATGGCCATAGGATTATTGTTTTTTTCGATCGAGTTCAGCGGCCAGGGCGGCCAGGGGTGCGCTGGGCAGCGCTTCTCCGGCGCTGCCAAACGCGGCGAAATAGACGGCGTTCACGCGGAAAATTCTCCACGGAATGTTGCCGACGGTGAAATTGAAGTTGTTCAAAGCCCCCATCCGCAATTCCCGGGTGCTCTGGCTCACGCGGTCAAAAATCTGCGGCAAAAACGCGGCCAGCGTGTCCGCGTTAAGATCGGCCGGCACCTCGCTGGCCACCCGGAGACCGTCCGGCAGGGCCACTAGGGCGCCCGCCACGCCGGGCAGGGTCATGGCGCGCTCGACAATTTCCTTGGGGGTTGCGTAACGCGTGGTGAAATCCGTCGCCGGCCGCTGCAGGCGCTTGTATTCAGTCTCATCAACCCGGGGGATTTCGCCGTCGTCACCCCAGATGTAATAATTGGAGTCCGCGATTTTGGCATCTGCCGCCTTGACCGCCGGCGGCGGCGCGGCCGGTTGAACGGCTGGCGGTGGCGGTGGCGGCGGAGCCGCTGGCGTCGGCGGAACCGGTTTGAAAATGGGGGGCTCCGGCGCGAGTTGCACCGGCGGGGCCGCCGGGATTTTTGCCGTTGCCGGCGTTGCTGACGGCTGGGGTGATGCCTCCGGTTGCGGAAACCCGAAGAACAAATTGGGAATGTCCGTGGGTGGTGGTGGGACGGACTGCGGTCGGGGGGCAGTCTTCTGCCGCGCGAAAAACAGCGGGGCGATCACACTCAAAGGCAGCTCCAGTTCAATACCGTCGTGGACGGATGGCGGCGGCGGGGTGGGTTTGATCAATGCGCGCAGGTTGCGCCAGGTCAAGGCGATCCGGCCACGCTTCAGGGCCGGCTCCACGAGGTTGTCCGGTAGCAAAACCTGGGCATGAGCCAGTGATGACTGTATGATTTCAAGTCGCAGTCCCTCCGGCCAATGTTCCGACAGTGCGGTCAGCGGTGCGGTGATGGCCGCTGATTCCACCGCGAGGGGGGCTGCCGGCGCGGGAGCGGGTGTTGCTGGCGGAGGCGGAGGCATGATGGGTTTGGGAACGCCGTTGCTTCGAGGCACCGCCGCTTTGCCGGCGAGCGAAGTAGTGTCATGAGACAGCGAAGGCGGGGGCGTAATGACTCCGGCGGCTGGGGTTACCGCCCGCGGCACAAATGTCGGCGGGGGCGGACTGAGGGGGGCCGGCTGGGCCGGGGCCGGGTTTACCGGCGCAACCACCCGCAATGACTGGGCGTTGGTCCGCTGGGTCAAGGTGGTGGACGGCGTGGGTTTGGCCGGCACGGAAATTTTCACTCCTTGGCCACCGGGACCGAATGGCCCGGCAATATCCTCGGCGACTTCAATTTGTTTTTGCGCCGGGCGGCGCGAGAATTTGGCGGGATTCAGGCGTGTGAGAATTTCGTTCAAAGGCAGCGTCACGGGTTTGTGATCGTGCTCGCCGCCGGAAATGACGAACACCCCGGGCGCCGCGCGGCGCAATTCGCCAAAGGTGATTTTTACGGTGCCAAACGCCAGTTGCGTGAGAATTTTTTCCAGCGGAACGGCAATCATGGCATCCGGCGGCGGGGTCTGCATGATCTTGGCCCGCAGATCCATGGACAATCCGGCGAGGATGGTTTGAAGCGGCAGCTGCAGTTCGTCCATATTGTCCGTCACCGGCGCCTGGGTCGGGGCGGAGTTTGGCCCGGACCCGGGCCGGGCGGCGGGCTGCGACGGGGCGACCGTGACCGTAACGGGTGCGGTGCCCGCCGGGAACGCAGCACTGGCAAGCGCAGGGTTGGGTACAGGGCGGGGAGCTGGAGACGCGGGTCCTTCGTTATCGTCGAGGCGACGCAACAAGCCCCGGAGCAAACCTGCGAATTTGGTTTTTACCGTGTTTGACATGGCACTCATACATCACTGGCTGCCTGTTAAAATGGACAGGCTTCCGTGATTTAGCAGGAAGCAAGCCAACGATGGTTGGGCAATTCGGCGTGGTTGTGGGTTCCCCCGGGGCGCGGCCCGATGACCGGCGGGCGGGGAATTTGTCTCAGCGTTGGACTGCTTTGTCCCCAGTCTGTTCACATCGGGGCCTGGATGTTTTATGGGCCAAGGCCAGCCGATTGGGAACGGCGATTGCTTGCGTAGAAGTCTATAGGCTGAGCCGATAGCGCGGTTGACATTTTCGCACTTGAATTTGCGGGCCGACGGCGCTAGCGATTAACGCCAGGAGTATGGAAGCACGCCATAAAATTCTCGTACTGGATGACGATGCCGACTGGCTGGGCTTGTGCAACGAATTGTTTTCGCACCTCCCCAGCAAACCGGAAGTCCGCACCGTGGCCTCCGGCGCCCGCGCCTTGGCGCTCATGGAGACGGAACCGTTCCGCCTGTTGATTTGCGATTTGAAAATGCCGCGCATGGACGGCCTGCAGGTGTTGTCGATCGTCCGCCGCCGGTTCCCGGAATTGCGCACCGTCGTGTTGAGCGCCCTTGAGGACGAGGAATTCCGGTCGCGCGCCTATGCCTTGGGTGTGGATTTGTTCTGGCTCAAGACGGACATGCAATCGAATTCCCAGATGTTCCTGGATTGCATTGAATCCCTGTTGGGACGCGATCTGGAGGGCGGGTTTCGGGGCATTCAGAGCAAGAGCCTCATGGACATCATCCAAATGGAATGCCTGTCCCGCAGCTCCACCGTGCTGCGCATCACCCGCGGGTCACTGGTGGCCAAATTGTGGATCCAGAACGGTGAATTGATTGACGCCGAGACCGAGGGGGCGCGGGGTGAAGCGGCGTTCCAGCGGATTCTGGCGTGGAAATCCGGCACGTTTGAAAACCTCCCCGCCGAACCGGAGCGCGAACGCACCATTCTCAAATCGGTCAATGCCCTGCTGCTGGAATCCGCCCAGGCGATGGATGAAATTATGGCTCCCGCCGAGCCGGAGACCATCGAGCAGGCCGCCCACCGGAAGACCATCTGGAAGCTGGCGTTGCTGACGCGTGAGGGCGCCGAGTTTGTGATCGTCGTCCCGGCCGAGGGCGAGGGAGAAGTCGAGACCATGGGCACCCAGCCTTCCGCGGCGCTCACCCAATGGGCGCGCCGGGCGGCCGCAACGGCAAAATTTCTGAATGAGCGGATCGAGGTCGGACCGCTGTCACACGTCGCCAGCCATAATTTGGAACGTCAACTGCTGGTTTTGACCCGGGATAACAAGAGTTTTCTAATCGGCTGGCCCCCCCAGGCTGAGGCCGGCCAATTGTTGGAGAAAAGCAAAAAACTGGTATCGTCATGGGATTCTTAAAACGATTTTTCCGGTCCCGGGCGGCCGTCCAGCAACTGCCGACCGGCAGTTTGACGGTGGACCGCGACGGCCACGTTGTCACCTCCACGGTGTCGTCCGCCTATCCCCAACCGTTGCTCCGCGATATCAGCCAGGAAGTGCTCGCCCTCTTTCGCGAAGCCCGGGAGGCGCAGATGCCGATGGCGGAAATCAGCCTGCATTTCGCCAGCTTGCGGATCACCGCCCGCGAATTGCGCGGCGGCGCCATCGTCTTCCTCTTTCCTCAGGCCGCATTTTCGCCGACCACAACCGCACCACGCCTATGACAGCCAAAGAACTCAACCAACTGGTCACTCAGATCGAAACGCACATCGAGTGCTGGAAACAGTTCAACCATTTCATCAACATCGCGCGCGTCAAGAAGTTTGGACCGGCGGAGGAGAACCACTTCCTCGAAATCAAGAGCATCATCGTACAGGAGATCGAGCTGATTTATGCCGCCATCGAAGTGGCTTCCCCCACGCGGGACGAAATCCACGCCCTCATCGGCAACGCGCCATCTCTGCGTTACCTGAGCGAAATGAGCGAAGGCGCCTTGCGGGGGCTCGAAGCCCAGTGGCACAAGATCTACATCGCCTGGCATTCCATTCTGGGTCAGCTCAAGGTCAAACAGCACGGGGAAGAAACCAAATCCTTCTGGGGAGCGAAAAAATAGCGGCCGGCCCTCGATGCCAACCTGCTTCAAACCCGGCCTTAACCGGCTTATCGGTTAAGGGGGCAAAGGCCGACCCACGAGCCTTTTTCCGGGAGCCGTTGCGAGAACGAGGACTGGGATCAGGCCGGGCAATTTTCACAGGATCGGAACTCCCGGAAATTTCCCATTGCGCCCTGCAATCTCTCGCCGTAACCTTGCCGCGGCGAAGAATCAGCGCCACGAAACAGGGATTTGCGGTTATGAAAATGAAACCAGCTCGCGAATCATCCGGAAAGAAGACCAAAACCCGCGTGGTGCGCTCGCGCCGCGCCGCTTCCGCCCCGGCCCGGGAAACCGGACCCACTGCCGACCAGCCGTCATTGAAAACCAAACGCACCGCCAAACCCAAAGTCGTCGTCCGCCGCCGGAAAGTTGAGATTCCAGCGATTCTGCTGGAAGGGGATCAGCCCGCCTCCCCGGTTTCGGGCGGACCCGGTCAGAAATATGCGCTCGGCCCCCAGCCGCCAGCGCCGCATTTTGCAGCGGCCGAGGCGGAACTGCCCGAGGCCTATGGTACCGGCCGGTTGTTTTTAACCGCGCGCGACCCGCACTGGCTTTATGCTCACTGGGACCTGACCGGCGAGCAGCAGGCCAAGCTCAACGCCAAATCGTCGGATGGCCACCTGATCCTGCGGGTTTATTCCGGCAAGGTGGAAGGGCATCCGGCGGGTGAAGTCCACGTTCATCCCGAATCACGCCACTGGTTCGCGCACGTCGAGCGCGCCGGGGATTGCTATGCCGCTGAACTCGGTTACTACTCGCCCGTCGGCCGATGGGTCCGGGTTGCGGTTTCCAGCGCGACCGTTACGCCGCCGGATACGGCGGCCGCCGGGGGCGACGTTGAATTCGCCACGATCCCCTTTGAATTTCCCTTTGCCAAGCTGCTGGAAATTGTCAAATCCGCCGTAGGCGAGTACCAGTCGCTGGCGCAAGCGGTGGAGGAACTCCGTCGCCATGGCCATCCGGACCTCCCGCGGGCCAACGGTACGCCGGCTACGCCCTGGACGGCCCAGCAGGAACAAGCGCTGGCCAAGATCGTCAACATTGACGAGGGCCGCCGCGTCTGGATGGGGTCGCTCGAAATCACCGAGCTGATTCGTCGCCGGCTGGCGCAGGAGATTTCGTCGCTTGGCGTTTCGAGCCTGTCCAGTCCCTTCGGCGGGTTCGCCGGTCCCAAGGGCTTCTGGTTCAACGTCAATGCGGAATTGATCATCTATGGGGCCACTGAGCCTGATGCCCGGGTCACGCTGGGCGGGCATGAAATCAAGCTGCGCCCCGACGGTTCGTTCAGCTACCGGTTTGCCTTGCCGGACGGGAAATACAATTTGCCAGCTGTCGCGGTTTCCGCCGACGCCTCGGATGCGCGCGCGGCTGACCTGAAATTCAGCCGCGAAACCGAATATCGAGGCGACGTCGGTGCCCATCCGCAGGACGCCGCGCTCAAGCCCCCCTTGCCGGAGAATGTTTAGCGCCATGGACACGCCGCCCCGGGGAGCCGTGATGTTGGTGTATCTGGTTGCGATCTGCCTCCTGATCATAGGCCCGCTGGAGGTTGGACTTTATTTGGCTCAATGTTTCCAGCCCCAACATCCTCTGCCCGTGAAAATTATTCCCCTAGTGCTGGAAGCCGTTCCCATTCTGGCAGGCGTCGTCATCCTGATCAAGGCGAAGGCCATCGCCGAATGGCTGGCCAACAAATTTGACTGATGAACGATTTGCTTTGGCCGCCCGGGTATCTGTCGCTCGTCCTGCATGCGCACCTGCCGTTCGTGCGCCATCCCGAGCATGAAAAATTTCTTGAGGAAAGCTGGCTTTTCGAAGCCATCACCGAAACCTACATCCCGCTGCTGCATACCCTGAAAAGCTGGCAACGCGACGGGATGGTCGCGCCCTTGACGCTTTCGCTATCGCCGCCGTTGTGTGCGATGCTGCTCGACCCTTTGCTGCGCGATCGCTATGCCCGCCACTTGGACAGCCTCGTCGAACTGGCGGAAAAGGAAATCCACCGTACTCATTGGGACCGGGCCTTTCGCGAGCTGGCTTGGATGTATCATCATCGTTTCACACAGGTGCGCGATACCTGGCATGCGTGCGGCGGCGACCTCGTGGACGCCTTCAAGCGATTGCAGGATGAGCACCGGGTTGAAATCATCACCACCGCCGCGACCCACGCCCTGTTGCCGCTGCTGGCCAACCATCCGCCGTCCCTCCGGGCCCAGATTTTGACGGCGCGCGATCATTACCGCAGTTGTTTCGGCCGAGATCCGCGGGGCATCTGGCTGCCGGAATGCGCTTACGTGGAAGGGATCGAACAGTTTTTGCAGGAGGCCGATATCCGCTGGTTCGTCCTTGATTCCCACGGGGTGCTGCAAGCAAAGCCCCGCCCCCGCTTCGGCACCTTGGCTCCCATTTTCACGCCCGGCGGCATCGCCGCCTTCGGACGCGATTTCGAGTCTTCCCGGCAGGTCTGGAGCCAGCAGGCGGGGTACCCGGGCGATCCGCGTTACCGCGATTTTTACCGTGACGTTGGCTTTGACCTTGATTTCGACTACGTCAAACCGCATCTGCCCTCGCCCGAGAATCGGGGGTTCACCGGCTTGAAATATTACCGCATCACCGGCGGGGCGGGCGGCAAGCAGATTTACGATCGTGACGCCGCGCTGCAGGCCGCGGCCGACCATGCCGGTCATTTTCTCGGCGAACGAATCAACCAGATCCAACGGCTTAGCGGCTTGCTGGATCGCCCGCCGCTGATCGTGGCGCCCTATGATGCGGAGCTGTTTGGCCACTGGTGGTACGAGGGGCCGGAATTCCTGGATTATTTCGTGCGCAAGCTGGTTTACGACCAGCGGATCGTCGCGCTCATTACGCCCGGCGATTATCTGCACCGGCATCCGACCAACCAGATTGCCATGCCCTGCGCGTCCAGTTGGGGGGAGGAAGGTTACTGGCGCGTGTGGCTAAACGAAAAGAATGAGTGGATTTATCCGCACCTGCAGATCGCGCAGGAACGGATGACCGGACTGGCGCAAAAATTCCCCAAGGCAACCGGCTTGAAGGCCCGGGCCTTGCGCCAGGCCGCGCGGGAACTCTTACTGGCCCAGGCGAGCGACTGGCCCTTCATTCTCCGGACCGGAACCAGCCCGGATTATGCCCGCCGCCGCGTGAAGGATCATCTGCTCCGATTCATCGCGCTGCACGACCAGTTGACGGCCACCGGCGTGGACGAGAGGTGGCTGCGCGGCATTGAATCCCGCGATAACCTGTTTGCGGAGGTGGATTGGTCTTACTGGAGATAAGTCCGGAAAGAGCGCGGCATAAGCCTGCCGGCCGCCAGGGCGGTGTCAAAAGAATCACATTCCAGTGTCCCAAATGGAGAAATCATCGCGACCGTTTGACCCGAATTTCCGCGGGAGGGCCTAACGGGTGCAGGCATTATTTGGCATTTTGCCGGTTTTTCGGCTGGCGAATCTAAATTCGGGACATTCCCGCAAACTGTCCGCGTCAAGGCATGACACCTGCTGATTTTCCAAGGCAGTCGGCCTGTCGCCAGTAGTTTCAGGCGATGCCGATTATCGGCTCGGAGCAACAGACAACGAAATGAAAATTCGAACTTTACTCGTGGACGACCAGTCAACCGGTTTGGCGGTGCTGCGGGACATGCTCCATTCGGAACCGGATCTCGAGATTGTTGCAACCGCCACCAGCGGGTCCGAGGCGGTGGAAGCCATCAACCGGCTGGCGCCGGACCTGATCTTCCTCGACGTGCAGATGCCGGGCTTGGACGGTTTCGGGGTGGTTTCCGAGATCAAGCTGCCACGGATGCCGATCATCATTTTTGTAACGGGGCACGATGACTATGCCGTGAAGGCGTTCGAAGCGCATGCCTTGGATTTCCTGGTGAAGCCGTGCCAACTGGCCCGGCTGCGCACCGCCGTGCAACGGGCTCGGCAACAACTCCAGAGCCATCAGAACAGCGACATCCAACAGAAGCTGGATGGCTTGCTGCAGGATTTGAAGGCGGTTTCAAAATACCCGGAACGTCTGGCCGTCAAGTCCAATGGCCGGATCATCTTCCTGAAACTGACCGACATTGATCTCGTGGAAGCGGCCGACAATTATGTCGAACTGCACGTTGGCAAAGAGGTGCATTTGTTCCGCGAGACCCTGACCGCTTTGGAGGAAAAACTCCCTCCGGATCGTTTCGTCCGCATCAGCCGCTCGATTATCGTCAACATTGAGTCGGTCAAGGAATTACATCCTCTGTTCCACGGCGAATATTCGGTGACCTTGCACAACGGCACCCGCGTAACTCTCACCCGTGGCTATCGCGAACAGCTCCGCCAATTGGGCGTGATGACCTGATTCGCACCGGCCGCAAAAGGCTCCAGACCGCGGTCGGAGCGGGGCTTTCCCTTCAAAATTCCACCCCTGACAGGGTGCAGTTCACCCCCGGAATCCTGCAAAACGTCCCTAAACCGTTACGGTTTAAGGGATTTTCGCTTAAAAGTAGGCATTGTCTGATTACTCAGATCGGCAACTGCTAGACACAGAATGGGGTGTGAACAGGAGAAAGTTATGAAAAGGTCATTCATTACGTTTCTGGTCGTTGCCGGGTTGGTGCCGGTGGCCAGCCGCCTCGCACCGTCTGCTCAGGCGCAAAGCACCATCGTTTATGCCGCCGAGTACAACCAGTCCACCAACCGCTTCGGCACGATCGATTTGTTGAACGGCAAATTTACTCAGATTTCCTCCGTGGGCAGCTCGTTGATCAACGACATTGCCTACTGCCCCACCAACGGATTGGTGTACGGCATCTCCAATTCTTCGGCTTTGGTGACTTTCAATAAAACGAACGGCGCCATCACCAAGATCGCCAACTTGAGTGTCAGCGGCATTCAATCCCTGGCCTTCCGCCCGAGCGACGCGGCATTGTTCGGCGCCACCCAGACCCGCCTTTACACCATTAACCCTGCCAACGGAACAGCAACTTCGGTCGGTCTTTACGGGAGTCCAACTAATCTGAACAGCAAAGGACAGAACATCCGCTTTGCCCAGGACGGCAAACTCTATCTGAGCAATACCAGCACGAACACGGATATCTATCGTATCAACACCACGAATGGCAGTGCGACCTGGATGGGTGAAGCCGTTGGATACCCCTACCTGATGCTCGAAAATGCCAGCTCAAACCTGTACAGCGTGTTCATCAATCTGGGCGCCGCCAGCAATCAAACGCCCAAACTGGTTTCCTTTGACCTGAGCAGTTTCGTTGTCGGTGGAACCAACGCCAACGGCAGCACGCACCAGATCACCGTCAAACTGGTGGGGGCCGGCACCAACTTCCCCGCCAATTTCAATTTCTCCGGCGACGTGCCTCAAGCTGTCACCAACCTCACTGTGCCCGTGAGTGCGACAAGCCTTTCCAACCAGACCACGGTGGTGGGCAGCAACGTGGCGTTCAGCACAGTGGCTTCAGGTACCGGACCGTACAGTTACTCATGGCTGAAAAACGGCACGGTTATCAACGGCCAGACCAATAGCAGCCTCGCATTGAACAATGTGACTACCGCGGACGCGGCCACTTACAGCGTCATCGTGGGAGGCGCCTTGGGAACGGTGACCAACACGGCGACTTTGACGGTGAACAAGGCTACGGCTTCAATCACGCTGGGCAGCCTGAGCCAGACGTATGATGGTTCGGCCAAAGCGGCGACGGCGACGACAGTCCCGAGCGGCTTGGCGGTGAGCTTTACGTACAACGGTTCGGCGACGGTTCCGACCGGCGCGGGCAGTTACGTGGTGGTGGGGACAATCAACGATGCGAATTACCAGGGCAGCGCGACCAACACGCTGGTGATTGGCAAGGCGAGCAGTTCCATCACGCTGGGCAGTTTGAGCCAGACGTATGATGGTTCGGCCAAGGCGGCGACGGCGACGACAGTTCCGAGCGGCTTGGCGGTGAGCTTTACGTACAACGGTTCGGCGACGGTTCCGACCGGCGCGGGCAGTTACGTGGTGGTGGGGACAATCAACGATGCGAATTACCAGGGCAGCGCGACCAACACGCTGGTGATCGGTGGGATGTCACTGACCGTCACCAATCTGCTGGCCGTCGATAAGGTTTATGACGGTAGCACGAATGTTGCACTGGATGCGACCGATACCGGATTGGCCGGCGCGCTAAACGATGACAACGTGATTCTGGTTACCAGCAATGCCGTGGCATATTTCATGGACAAGCAGGTTGGTACGAACAAGCCAGTGACCGTGATCGGTCTGGCACTGGCCGGCCCGGCGGCTGCGAATTATATCCTGGTGGAACCAACGAACCTCACGGCGAGTGTCGCGCCTGCTGAATTGTCCGTGGCCGGGGTGACGGTGGCTTCCAAGGTATACGATGGCATGAGCAACGCCCAATTGAATGGCACCGCGAATTTGCAGGGGGTGGTGAATGGTGATGACGTGAATCTGGTTGCTGACGCGGCGAGTGCTGCGTTTGCCAGTCCCAATGTGGGCAGTAACATCGGAGTTGCCGTCAGCGGATATGCTATCACCGGCGCGGATGCCGGCAATTACACTTTGGCTCAGCCGTCCGGTTTTCCTGCCGACATTACGGCGGCGACGCTGACAATTACTGCTTTGCCTAATGACAAGACTTACGATGGCAATACCACGGCGGCGGCTGTGCCGGCGGTCAGCGGTTTGCAGGGTTCGGACACAGTGACCGGTTTGGCGGAAGTTTACGACACGAAGAACGCCGGCACGGGCAAGACCCTGAGCGTAAGCGCCTACACGGTCAACGACGGCAACGGCGGGAACAACTATAGCGTCAATACGGTTGCCAGTACTGCCGGTGAGATCAGCGCGGCCAGCTTGACGATCACGGCCGTGGCCAACAGCAAGACTTACGATGGCAATACCACGGCGGCGGCTGTGCCGGCGGTCAGCGGTTTGCAGGGTTCGGACACGGTGACCGGTTTGGCGGAAGTTTACGACACGAAGAACGCCGGCACGGGCAAGACCCTGAGCGTAAGCGCCTACACGGTCAACGACGGCAACGGCGGGAACAACTACACCGTGAATGCTGTCGCGAGCTCGGCTGGGACGATCGATCCGGCAGTGTTGACGGTGACCGCCGATGACAAGACCAAAGTTTACGGCACGCCCAATCCCTCGCTCACGGCCAGTTATCAAGGCTTTGTGGGAGGCGAAAACGCCGGCGTGCTATCGTCGCCGGTGACGTTGCAGACAACGGCCACTACCGCCTGCGGTGTGGGGACGTATCCCATCACGCCGACGGGCGCGGCGGCCGCCAATTATGTGATTCAGTATGTGGATGGGACGTTGCGCGTGATCGCGGCCCCGCAGTTAACTGGAGCCAGTGTCAGCGTGAGCGGCACCCAGCAATTCGTCGTCAGTTGGCAGACGTTCCCCAACCAAACCTATCAACTCGAATGCACCGCGGACCTCGCCGGGTCCAACTGGGCGCCGGTGGGCAGCCCGATCGCCGGAACTGGTACGTTGGTTTCCGTCACCAACAACATGCTGCCTCAATGTTTCTTCCGGGTGCTCGTGCAATGAATAAACCGGCATTGCCGGAGTAACAAATCGCCTGGACAACTTGGGGGGTGAACGCAGGCCGGCGGCATGACCATCCGCCGGCCTGCAAAGTTCATGGCGACCCAGACCGGAGCAGGCTCGCCCCAGCATTTAGGATTGCCTCCGGTTCATCTCCGTCTAAATTGTCCAGGTTCGCATGAAACGTTCAGTGACCTTTTTCGGCTTGGCGTTCCTGGCCGGGTTCAGTGCCTGGGCGCAGGTGACCGTGGAAGTGGAGCTTGACCAGCGGCAGTTTTTGCCCAGTGAAACCCTGCCGGTGACCGTGCGCATCACCAACCGCTCCGGCCAGCCGCTGCATCTGGGCGCCGAGGAGAACTGGCTGACGTTCAGCGTGAACGCGGAGGACAATTACGCGGTAACCAAATTGGGCGATGCGCCCGTGCGGGATGAATTTGAACTGGGTTCGTCCAAAATGGCCACCAAGCGCGTGAATCTGGCACCGTATTTCAAACTGACCCGGCAGGGCAGCTATCGCATCAGCGCCACCGTGCGGATTCCGGAATGGAATCGGGAACTCACCAGTCCACCTCAGTCCTTTGATGTGATCGACGGGGCCAAGTTGTGGTCACAGACGTTTGGACTTCCTGTCCCGGCTGGAATGACCAACACGGTGCCGGAAATCCGCAGGTACACCCTGGAAGAGGCAAACTATCTTAAGTCACAACTGCGCATGTACGTGCAGGTAAGCGACGAATCGGAATCGCAAATCATCAGAGTGCAGGCCATCGGCCCGATGGTTTCGTTCAGCCAGCCGGAGGCGCGGCTGGACCGTCGCAATCGGCTGCATGTGTTGTATCAGAGCGGGGCGCACGTCTTTAGTTACACGATTGTCAATCCGGACGGCGACATCCTGCGGCAGGAGAACTATGACTATTTCACCTCACGCCCACGGCTGCAAATCGATGAGGCGGGCAACATCACCGTTTTGGGAGGCGTGCGGCGAGTAAAGCCGGATGATGCACCCTTGGTGCAACCGCCCGCCCCCTTGCCGCCGCCGGCGACCAACAAGCCAAGAGCCAGCCTCACTCCGCCAGTTCCTCCTTCGAAGTGACCCGTTCCTGGATGGTTTTGACCACCATCATGCCGCGGGTGACTGCGTTGTCCTGGGTTTCGCCAAGGAACGATTTCAATTCCACCCGCACCGCCGCAATCGGATCACCGTTGCGGTCGCGCAACGGCAAGGTGACCACCACCGTGCCCTTGGTGCGCCCGAAATAAACCTTGCCATCCCGGATGGCGTCCAGCTCGGAATCCGTGCCGGCCTGGCCGATTTCTTTTTCCTCCTTGCTGGCCAGCACCCGCGGCCGGCCTCCGTCATCGAGCGTGTAGAGGCGCAGCCCCACGATACGCGGCTGTTCCTTCAAGACGTTCTGCAACACCGCTTGCGCCCGGGGGAGGCGCGGCGTGTAAATGACGGTTGTGTCGCCAAAATAAGCGATCGCGTCCGACTTGGTGCGAAACCCGATCTTTCCGGCGCCGAAGGAATCGTCATGCAACGGCGGCATCAGTAACTGGCCATCCAGCCAGCAGGTGATTTGATTGCCCTGGCATTGCACGCCCAAAACATGCCAGGTGTTGGTCGATACGGTTTGCTCCGGGCCAATCGGGTCCGAACGGATGCCCCCCACCACCTTGTAAAATCGCACGTTATTCCCCAAGGCGCTGGCGCGGAGGACGTAACAATTCGACTCGTTTTGGTATCGGAATACGACGCCCGCCATCTGCTCAACCGTACCGCCGGCGATTTTGAAATGCGTCGCGAGGCTGAAATCCTTGAACGTCTCGCCATCGTAAATCAGCATCGGAAACCGTTCGTCGGTGGGATCGCTGCCCGTCTGTGCCACCACGGCGCGGCGCGCGACCACCAGGGCCTGCGACGAAAGCGGCGCCAGCAGCGGCGGCACCGCATCCATGATGATCTTCCACTCACCGGGCCGGCCGCCTCCCGCCAGCGCGGCATGAAAACCCGCGGGAATTCCATTGCTCGCCACATCACCAAAAGTGAGTTTGATCTCTGCTCCCGCCACGGGTAAAATCAGGACGAGCCAGAAACCGCAAAAAATTCTTCGCATTCCGCGCAGCGTAACAAATCGGTTTCGGACGACAAGGAGAGTCTGGCAGGTCCGGGTGCGCCGGCGTCTCGCCGGCAAGGAACATGGCCGGGCGAGGCTGCCAGCCGGGGGGTGCCCGCGTTTGCGGACTCAGCAAATCCGCGGCAATTGTTCGCCGCTGGGCATGTCGAGGATCCGGCTGGCGCCAATCGCGCTCCTGAGCGTGACCCGCGGCGCGGAATTCTCGACGACCCGGCCAATGACCGCCGCCCCGGCGCCGACAGCGTGGCGGCGCAAAATGGCCAGGGCTCGATCCGCCTCTTTCGCCGCAACGAACGCGGCAAAACGTCCTTCGCACGCCACGTGCAACGGGTCCAAACCCAGCATTTCACACGCGGCGTGAACGTCCTCGCGCACCGGCACAGCTTTTTGCTCAATGGCGATTTTCACCCCCGCGGCCCCCGCAATCTCGTTGAGCGCGCTCGCCAGTCCGCCACGCGTCAGGTCGCGCAGGCAATGAATTTCCACACCGGCGTGGATCAATTCCAGAACCACCTCGTGGACCGGCGCAGAATCGCTGTCAATCCGGCTCTCGAATTCCAGTCCTTCGCGCACCGCCATGATGGCCATGCCATGCCGGCCCAAATCCCCGTTGACCAACACCACGTCGCCGGCCCGGACGCTCGGCGGCGCAATTTGGCGGTCATGTTCGATGACACCGATGCCGGCGGTATTGATGAACAGGCCGTCGCCTTTGCCTTTGTCCACTACTTTCGTGTCGCCGGTGATGATTTGCACGTTGCACCGTCGGGCCGCGTCGCGCAGGGAACAAACCACGCGCCAAAGAGTTTCCATTGGCAGGCCTTCCTCGAGGATAAAAGCGCTGCTCAGGTACACCGGCCGCGCGCCGCTCATGGCCAGGTCGTTTACCGTGCCGTGGACAGCCATCGAACCGATGTCGCCGCCCGGAAAAAAAATCGGCCGCACGACATAGGAATCCGTCGTGAACGCGAGCTTTTTGCCGGACCATTCCGCCACCGCCGCGTCGTGCTGCTGTGCAAGCAGTGGATTGTGGAACGCCGCCAGGAACATCCGGCTGATAAGCTGGTGCATCAGCCTGCCGCCCCCGCCGTGCGCCATCAGCACGCGCGAATATTCCGAGATGGGGATCGGACAGGCCGGGACGAAATTTTCCACCGGTTTATGGCTCATTTGATTTTAGTGGCCGCTTCCGGGGCCTGACACCGGTACCGGTAATATGCGGCGCAAGCGCCTTCGCTCGACACCATCGTGGCACCCAGCGGATGCTCCGGCGTGCATTTCGTGCCGAACGCCGGGCATTCGTGCGGCTTGATCTGCCCCCGTAACACCAGGCCACTGAGGCAATCGGCGGGCTCCTCGACGCGCCGGCCGGCCAGGCCGAATTTCCTTTCGGCGTCGTACGCCGCGTAACCGTCGTTCAAGCCGAGGCCGCTCTGCGGGATTTCACCCACGCCGCGCCACTTGCGCGGGACGACTTTGAAAATTCTGCGAATCAGCTCCTGCGCCGGCCGGTTGCCTTCGCGCCGCACCGCCCGGGCGTACTGGTTTTCCACTTCCGCCCGGCCGGATTCAAGCTGCCGCACCACCATCAGCACGCCCTGCAAAATATCCAGCGGCTCGAAGCCGGTGACCACAATCGGGACGTGATATCTGGCCGCCAGCGGCGGGTATTCCTCGTAGCCCATGACCGTGCAGACGTGGCCGGCGGCCAGAAATCCCTGCACCCGGCAGTCCGGCGACGACATCAATGCCTCGATGGACGGTGGCACGAGCACATGCGAGATGAGCATCGAGAAATTCTTGAGCCCCTTTTGCGCGGCCTGGTAAATCGCCATGGCCGTCGCCGGCGCGGTGGTTTCAAAGCCGACGCCGAAGAAGACCACCTCCCGCGCCGGGTTTTGTTCCGCCAGCCTCACGGCATCCAGTGGCGAATACACGATGCGCACGTCGCCGCCTTTGGCCTTGACCGACAACAAATCAGTTGTGCTCCCCGGCACGCGCAGCATGTCGCCGAACGAGGCGAAAATCACGTTGGGCCGCGCGGCAATTTCCAGCGCCTGGTCGATGATTTCCAGCGGGGTCACGCAGACCGGACAACCCGGCCCGTGAATCAGGTTGATTTGTTTCGGCAACAGCTCGTCAATGCCGAATTTCACGATGGCGTGCGTCTGACCGCCGCAGACCTCCATGATGTTCCACGGCCGGGTCGTGACTTGGTGAATCTCCCGGGCGAGCTTTTGCGCCAGGTCCGCGTCGCGGTACTCGTCGAGATATTTCACGGCCCGCCCTCCTTCAGCTCGCCGAGGTCCTCCATCTCCTTCAGATACTCGAAAACCTTCTCCGCCTCCGCCTCATCGAGGCGGCTGAGCGCGAAGCCGACGTGCACGATGACGTAGTCGCCCACTTTCGCCTCCGGCACGTAAGCAAGGCAGGCTTCCTTCAGGATGCCGCCGAAGTTGACCTTGCCCATCCGCGTCAGCGGGTCATCGCCGCTGATGCTTTCAATTTTTCCTGGAATGGCCAAGCACATGGTTTTCCATTCTAACCCTTCTGGCGCAGGGCGGCAACGACTTGTCCCAGGGCAATCCCGCCATCGTTCGGCGGCACGCGCTGATGCCAGTAGGGCCGGAACCCTTCCGCCTGCAGCCGCCGCACCGTGCGCTCCGTCAAATAGTGGTTCTGAAAACAGCCGCCCGAAAGCACCACCCGTTCCGGCCCGGCACGCCGGGCCACTGCCACGATGCCTTCGGCCAGCGCGTTATGAAATTTTGCGGAAATGATGCCGGCGGAAACGCCATTTTTAGCATCGACCAGAATGGCTTCCATCATCGGCGACCAATCCAGAACTATTGCGGATTGCGGATTGCGGATTGTGGATTTATTCACAATCGAAACCTGTTTTTCAATTGGCAATTGGCAATCGACAATCGGCAATTCATAGGCTTCGTCGGTTTCAACTCCATCGAGCGCAAACTCCAGTTCCATGGCCGCCTGGCCTTCGAAGCGGATTTGCTGGCGGAGGGTGATGAGCGATGCCACCGCGTCGAACAACCGGCCGGCGCTCGTTGTCACCGGCGAATTCAGTTTTTTCGCCAACATCGTTTTCAAGGCGGCCAGCTCTTTCGTGCAAAAGGCGGCAACCGGTGCCAGCTCTTCTCGCTCGAAAACCTCGCTGCCGAGAACTTCGTAAAGCAATCCCAGCGCCGTGCGGCGCGGCTCCTTCACTGCCTGGTCGCCACCCGGCAGTCGGAACGGACGCAAATGCGCGAACCGTTCCACCTTGTTTTCCGTGAGCAGGAAAAATTCGCCACCCCAAATCGTGCCGTCGGTTCCGTAACCCGTGCCGTCCCATGACACGCCGAGCGCCGGGGGCGTGATTTCGTTTTCCGCCAGGCAAGACCAGACATGCGCGATGTGATGTTGGACACCGACGTGGCGCGGACCTCCGGTCCGGGTTGCGCCCGCCGGTCGGGCGGTCCGTGTCGCGAGTCCGTGCGCGAACTTTGTCGAAAGATAGTCCGGATGCAGATCGGCGGCGACGATCCCAGGTTGGGTGTCGTAAAGTTTCTGAAAATCGGCGATGACGCGGCGGAAGGCGTCGTAGGCCGGTTCGGTTTCCAGATCGCCGATGTGCTGGCTCAAGAAAACCTGATTGCCGACCGACAGCGCCACCGTGTTTTTGAGATGCGCACCGACGGCCAAAACAATTTCGGATTTCGGATTTCGGATTTCAGATTTGGAATCCTGGATGAAGCGGGCATCTTCCTTGGCCACACCTCGCAATTGAACGGGCAACGGCGCGTAGCCTCTGGCCCGCCTCAACACCTGTTCGCGGTTCAGCATCACCCGGACAATCGAATCGTCCATGTGCCGCACAATCCGCCGGTTATGAACGAGAAACATGTCGGCGATGCCGCCCAGCCGTTCCCGGGCCTCCTGTTCATCCGTGCAAATCGGCTCGTCGCTCAGGTTGCCGCTGGTGGCAACAATCGGGAACCCCAGTTCGGCCATCAGCAAGTGATGCAACGGTGTGTATGGCAGCATGACGCCGAGATTGGGATTGGCCGGAGCCACAACATTTACGATTTGCGATTTACGATTTGCGATTTGTTTGAGCAGGACGATGGGAGCTTCGGGCGAATGGAGCAGTCGTTCCTCCAGCGGCGAAACTCCGCAGACGGCTTTCACACTTTCCAGCGATGGCAACATCAGCGCAAACGGTTTTCCTTCTCGCTGTTTCCGCTCGCGCAGTCGGAGCACGGCCTCCTCATGGCGTGCATCCGCCATCAGATGAAAACCGCCGAGTCCCTTGACCGCAACGATTCTGCCATCCCGAATGGCCTGGGCCGCGACCAACAAGGCGTCGTAGCTGCGCTCGTGAGGGCGCGGATTGTCTGCGTTGTTACCCACGCGGCTACCGTCCCAAAATTCCAGCCGGGGGCCGCAGACCGGACACGCATTCGGTTGGGCATGGAAGCGCCGGTCATTCGGGTTGTCGTACTCCGCCTGACATTCCGGACACATCGTAAACTGCTTCATCGACGTGTTCGCCCGATCGTAGGGCAGGGCTTCGATGATGCTGAACCGTGGGCCGCAATGCGTGCAGTTCGTGAATGGATACCGGTAGCGGCGATTGTGCGGATCGAAAATCTCGCGGAGACAATCCGGGCAGGTGGCAATGTCGGGCAGCACGAGCGCGGTTTTATCGCCGCCGGTTTCGCTGGCGCGAATTTCAAAGTTTTTGAAACCAACGGCATCGAGCCAGGTGGATTCCAGGCTTTGGATAAAACTGCGCGGCGGTTTTTCGGCTTCGAGGCGCAGCAGAAACTGTTCGAGGGTGGCGCGCGGACCTTCCACTTCGATGAAAACGCCTCGGGGCGAATTGTTGACCCAGCCGGTCAGCCCAAGTCCGGTGGCGAGACGATGAACAAACGGCCGGAATCCGACGCCTTGCACCGCGCCGCGTACCGCAAGTTTAAGTCGTTTGGAGGAAGAACCATTCACAATCGTTCAGCGTTCGCCTGCGAAGATTCGGTGCCACCTTCGGCAAAATTGGCTTGGCGCATGGAGTGAATGTGCTCAGGGACCAGCGGGGGTGTCAATTCACGAGGCGCGAAGCTTTTGAATTTTCTGCACGGCTTGGTCCAGTCCGCGCTGGGCGACGGGCGAAAGGGTCTCACTGAACGCCAGCGTCTCGACCGGGATCGTCAACAGCCACGCCTCCGGCGCATGCCCAAAAACGTCACGGGCCAAGGCCAGCATCGTGCGCGGATCGGCCGCGTGCGCCATGAGTTGCGACGTGTCTGCCGGCTCGATCTTTTGGAGTCGCACCTCGCCGGCAATGTTGACCGCCGCATCCACAAAAATCGCCGTTCTGGCCTGCGCAATCGGTTCGGTGTGTTCAGGCGAGAGCTGGGCGCAAACAAGGGTGCGCACGCTGGGCAGGGCCAGCGCCGCCACCGCCTCGGCCGCGCGCGGTCCGACGCCGTCGTCGCCGCGCAACGTGTTGCCGTAGCCGATGACGAGGATTTGAGGTGCGGAGGCGCTCATCACGTTTCGCATGACGATCCACTTTTTGGAGTGCGGTGGCAAGCGAAGTGCGACACCGCTTTGGGGGCAGGCATAGGGTGCGCCACCGGCGTCCGAAAGCGCCGTCGTCGCTGCGCTCTGCCGGCGCAGTCCAAAATCAGCCGCGCGCCACTTCGTTGAGCACCGTGCCGTCCGGGCCGATCAGCCGGATCACCATCGGCATTTGTCCGACCGCATGGGTCGAGCAGCTCAGGCACGGGTCGTAGCAGCGGATACCGTGCTCGACGCGGTTGAGCATGGCCTCGGGAATGGTTTCGCCGCGCACGTAATGCCGCGCGATTTGCGCCACGGTCTGGTTCATGGCCAAGTTGTTCTGGCCGGTGGCAACGATGAGGTTGACCTTTTTGAGCAGGCCGTTTCGGTCCACGGTGTAATCATGGAACAACGTGCCGCGCGGCGCTTCGCTCACGCCCACGCCACGCAGGCTGTTGATGCCGGCGTCGGCGCGCAAATCCTCGCTCAACAGGTCGGCATCGTCCAGATACCGCTCGATGTATTCGAGCGCCGCCAGGATCTCGATCAGGCGCGCGTAATGATACAGGAACGACGACGTGACGGCACCCCGGCCGAGCTTCTTGAATTTCTTCAGCTCGGCATCCGCCTGGGGCGTGCCCATCTGCTCGGCCACGTTGAGCCGCGCCAGCGGGCCGACCCGGTACATGCCGTCAGGAAACCCCAGCGGCGTGTAGTACGGCGACTTCAGGTAGGAGGTGGCCTGGACGGATTCGCCGATGAACTCGTAATACTTCTGCGGGTCGAGTTGGTCGGCGATGATGCTGCCGCTGCTGTCGGTGAACCGCAATTTGCCGCCGTGATGCTCCCACGTGCCGTCGGGCGCAACCAGGCCCATGAACAGGGACGGGAAGTTGCCGAAGATCTGGATTTCGCGCTGGTGGGTCTCCACCGTCTTTTTCCAGAGGTCGAAGGCGACCTTGGTCGTTGCGAACACCTCGGGCAGCCAGGCGCGGATTTTGGCGCAGCCCTCCTCGGTCAGCGGATTGCGCACGCCGCCGGGGACGGCCCAGGCGGGATGAATTTTTTTGCCGCCGAGAATCTCGATGATTTCCTGGCCGAACTGGCGCAGGCGGATGCCGGCGCGGGCGAGGTCGGCGTTCGAGGCAATCAGTCCAAAGACATTCCGCTTCGGTTGTGGCGTGTCCCAGCCCAGCAGGAAATCCGGCGCGCTCAGGTGGAAAAAGCTCAGCGCGTGGCTCTGGACGATCTGGCCGAGGTTCATCAGGCGGCGCAGCTTGTCGGCAGCGGGCGGGATGTTGACGGCCATGATGGCGTCCCCGGCGCGGGCCGAGGCCAGCAGATGGCTGACCGGGCAGATGCCGCAGATGCGGGGAGTGATGCCCGGCATTTCCGCGTAAGGCCGGCCTTCGCAGAATTTCTCGAAACCGCGAAATTCCACCACGTGGAACTCAGCGTCGGACACGTTGCCCGCGTCGTCCAGGAAAATGCTGATCTTGGCGTGGCCCTCGATGCGGGTCACGGGGTCGATGACGATGCGCTTTGCCATATTTAAAAATTCATTTGGTAGGGCGGGCAATCCTCTGCCCACCGGGCGGCGCGCACGGAGTGACGCGCCCTACCATTCATCCAAATTTCAAATTCGCGCCTTCCAGTTTCGGGGTTTCGCCTTTCAAAACCTGGCTGATGAGCGCCTTGATGCGGTCCGCGGGCGGCGGGCAGCCGGGCAGGAAATAATCCACATAGACGACCTCATGCACCGGCAGGACTTTTTCGAGCAGCGGCGGCACGATGCCGTCCGCCCGCGGCAGGCGCGGATTGTTCTGGGCGCTTTCGATATAGGCGCGCTGGAGCACGCTCTCGGCGTTGCCCAGGCCAAGCTGGTTGCGCATGGCCGGCACGTTGGCCGTGACCGCGCAATCCCCGAACGACACCAGCACGCGGGTGCGCTGGCGGATTTTGTGGATCAGCTCGAGATTGTCCTCGTTGCAGACGGCGCCTTCGATCAGGCACAGATCCACGTTTTCCGGATAATCTTTCACGTCCACGACGGGGCTGTAAACCACCTCCACCTTTTGGGCGAATTCGATGAGGAATTCGTCCAGGTTGAGGAACGACATGTGGCAGCCGGAACAGCCGCCAAGCCATACGGTTGCTAATCGGGTGCGATCCATTGTTTTTTCTCCCGGGCGGTGACGATGAATTCAAGTTTGCTGCGGTCGCGTTCCATCTCCGCCACCGTTGAATCTTTATGGAACAGCGCGCCGGTGGGGCAGGCCTGCACGCATTTGCCGCAGCGCGTGCAGGAATCCGATTCACCCCACGGCATGTTGAGATCGGTGATGATGAGCGCCCGGGCGCCGCGCCCGGCCACGTTCTTGGTGCCCGCGCCTTCGATATGCCAGCAGACGCGCACGCAGCGCGAGCACAGGACGCACCGGTTGTGGTCCATCCCGAACAGCGGGTGCGTGTTGTCCACGCTCCACTTGGGGAAAATGTACTCGTAGCGGACGTGGTCCATGCCCTGGTTGTAGGCCAGGGTCTGCAGTTCGCAATGGCCGTTCGACACGCAGGCGGCGCAGACGTGGTTCCGCTCCGCGAACAGCAGTTCCAGGATCAGGCGGCGGTATTTGCGCAGGCGCTCGCTGTCCGTCCGGATGTCCATGCCTTCAGCCACTTTGGTGGTGCAGGCGGGCAACAGCCGGGAGGTGCCGGCAAGCTCCACCAGGCAGAGGCGGCAGGCGCCCAGATCGTAAACGCCTTCGAGATGGCACAGCGTCGGAATCCTCACGCCGGCCTCTTCGCAGGCCTGCAGAATCGTCGCGCCTTCCTCGGCCGTGATTTGTTTGCCGTCAATGGTCAGGGTCTTGGCTGCCATAAAATCGTCTCCGGTTATCGCGCCGCGGCGGGCGACGGTTGGCCGGCGCCGTCGCGCGGACCGAACCGATCGGGCTGCAACAACGCCTCATATTCGTTGCGGAAGAACCGCAACGTGCTCAACGTCGGGTTGGGCGCCGTCTGGCCCAGGCCGCACAGGCTGGCGTTGCGGACCATGTCGCAAAGCTCTTCGAGCTTGGCGAGGTCCCGCGCGGTGGCTTTGCGCGCCAGGATCTTGGCCAGCAGATTGTGCATCTGCACGGTGCCGGCCCGGCAAGGGATGCATTTGCCGCAGGATTCGTCCAGGCAGAATTCCATGAAGAACCGCGCCACATCGACCATGTTGGTCGTTTCATCCATCACGATCATGCCGCCCGAGCCCATGATGGAGCCGAGCTGACCCAGCGACTCGTAATCCACCGGCGTGTCGAGATATTGCGCCGGGATGCAGCCGCCGGAGGGACCGCCGGTCTGCACGGCCTTGATCCGGCCGCCATTGGGCGCCCCGCCGCCCATCTCCTCGACGATGGCGCGGAGCGGCGTGCCCATCGGCACTTCCAGCAGACCGGTGTTTTTGATTTTGCCGGCCAGCGCGAACACCTTTGTGCCCTTGCTTTTTTCCGTGCCGATGCCGGCAAACCAGTCGGCGCCGTTGCGGATGATCGCGGCCACGTTGGCAAACGTCTCCACGTTGTTGATGAGCGTTGGTGTCCCCCACAAACCGCTTTCCGCCGGATAAGGCGGCCGCGGACGGGGCGTCCCGCGTTTGCCCTCAACCGAGGCCATGAGGGCGGTTTCCTCGCCGCACACGAACGCGCCGGCGCCGATGCGCAGGTCCACGTTGAAATTGAACGGCGATTCGAAAATGCCAGAGCCCAGCACGCCCATCTGCTTGGCCTGCTTGATGGCGATTTGCAGCCGGCTGATGGCCAGCGGGTATTCGGCCCGCACGTAAATGTAACCCTGGTCGGCGCCGACGGCGTAGGCCGCGATGGCCATGCCTTCGAGCACACTGTGCGGGTCGCTTTCGAGCACGCTGCGGTCCATGAACGCGCCAGGGTCGCCCTCATCCGCATTGCAGATGACATGTTTTTTGGCACCGGGCGATTTGGCCACGGTGCCCCACTTCAGGCCCGTTGGGAAGCCGGCGCCACCGCGACCGCGCAGCCCGCTCTTCACCATCGTCTCCACAACTTCCTTGGGCGTCATCTCGTTCAACACCTGGTGCAACGCCTGGTAACCGTCCTGCGCGATGTAACTTTCGATGTGTTCCGGGTCCACGACACCGCTGTTGGCGAGCACGATGGACAATTGCTTTTTGAAAAACGCGGAATCCGGGTCCGACTGAGCCGGTTGGGCCTTGCCGCCTTTCAACGCCGCCACAATGGACGGCGCATTCGCGGCAGTGACCTTGACGTAAAGCGCATTCTGCGGGTCGGCTTGGACCAACGGGCCTTCGCAGCACAATTTCATGCAGCCCACGCCCCGGACTTCGACCTCAGTTTGCAGACCGGCCTCAGCCACGGCTTTTTCCAGGCTTTCCTTGACGCCCTTGGAATCCGACGACATGCAACTGGCGGCCATGCAGCAGCGGAGGACGATTTTTTTGCGCCCGGCCAGTTCCTTTTCTTTGATTTGAAGCAAATCGTTCAGGACCATGGCTACCTCCACTTTTTGACTTGTTCCACGGCGGCTTCGGGCGTGACGCGCGGCGTGACGGTGCCGTCATAAACCACCGCCGGGGCGATGCCGCAGGCGCCGATGCAGCGCGCGGTGAGCAGCGACACCTTGTTGTCCGGCGTCGTTTCGCCGGCCTTGATTTTGGCTTCTTGCTCGATGGCGGCGATGACTTGGTCGGCGCCCTTCACGTAACATGCCGTGCCCATGCAAACGACGCAGGTGTGCTCGCCCTTGGGCTTGAGCGTGAAGAAATGATAAAACGTGGCGACGCCATAGACGCGGCTCGGCGGCAGCTTCAGCTTGTAGGCGATGAACAGCAGCAGGTCGTCCTCCAGGTAGCCGAACAGCTCCTGCGCCTTGTGCAGCACCTCGATCAGCGCGTCATGCCGGAACTGGTGCTTCTTCATGTGCACCTCGAGGATTTTGAAACGCTTGTCGCCGCTGGCGTGTTCCAGCGCCGCTTCAAGCCGTTTCTTTCGAGGTTTAGCCAGAGTCGCGTTCATAAGTTCACCGTTTTCGCCGGTCTTTCCTTCAGGCCGGTCATGGCGCCGCCATCATTCGACGCCGACAGCGTACAAATAACATCAATTGGGCTGATTTAGCCCAGCCAATTTTGCAAAATACTTATCGTCTTTTGCGGGACAGGCGTAGTGGCAAAAAACGCGTGAGTCCGCTTTCTGTAGCGTCGAGCCTCCGGCTCGACCTCGGCGTACAGCGCCAACATTCCCATACCCAAATGAAATGTGTTGCTGCAAATTCATTTGTCAGGCCGGGACAGCCAGGATAACTTGAGCGTGTGAAACCCGGCCCCGGACCGGCATACGGCCCGGATTTGTGACCGAATCATGCACGAATTATCCATCATGCAAAGCGCGCTCGACCAGGTGCTTGACCAAGCCCGGCAGGCCGGCGCGGCCCGCGTCCACGCCATCCGCCTGCGCATCGGCGCCCTGAGCGGCGTGGTGCCGGACGCGTTGCGCTTCGCCTTCGAGGCGCTCGCTGACGGCACGCCGGCGCAGGGCGCGCAGTTGGTTATCGAGGATGTCCCGGCTCGTTTCTGGTGCGCGGCGTGCCATCAGGAATTTGAGGCCGCCCGGATGTTTGCCGAATGTCCCGGGTGCCACCGTCCCAGCACGGAGCTGCGGGCCGGACGCGAAATGGAACTCACTTCTCTGGAGGTTGACTGATGTGCCAGGAATGCGGATGCGGTCTGCCCGGTGAAAAGCCGGTGGGCATCAGCGCCCACCACCACGACCACGATCATGGCCATCCCCATCATGACCATGGGCATGGTCATTCGCATTCGCATCCGCACTCGCACGGGGAAGGTGAACACCAATACACGCATTCTCATTCCCATTCGCACGAGCATGGCGAACACGACCACGCGCACGGAGATACAATTGGTCAGCACCGGGTTTTGGAAGTGCGACAGGCGATTTTGGAAAAGAACGACCGGTTGGCGGAGCGCAACCGCGGCTTTTTCCACGCGCGCGGTTTGCTGGTGCTGAACGTGCTGTCGTCGCCCGGCTCGGGCAAGACCACCCTGATCCGCGAAACCGTCCGCCGGCTTGGCCAACGACTAAAAACTGCTGTGGTTGTGGGCGACCTCGCCACGGACAACGATGCGCAGCGGCTCCGCGAATCCGGAGCGCCAGTGGTGCAAATTAACACCGGCACCGTGTGCCATCTCGAAGCCGGGATGGTGGCCCGCGCCCTGAAGGAGCTGGACCTGAACGGCGTCCAGTTGCTCATCATCGAAAACGTCGGCAACCTCGTCTGTCCCGCTTCCTACGATTTAGGCGAGGATTCGCGCGTGGTGCTGCTCTCCGTGACCGAGGGCGAGGACAAGCCGTTGAAATATCCGCCGATGTTCCAATCGGCCGGCGTGGCGGTGGTCAGCAAAATCGATCTCGCGGCGGCGTGCGATTTCAACCGCGAAACGGTCGCCACCAACCTGCGGCGGTTGGCACCGAGGGCGCAGATGTTTGAAGTGTCCGCCAAAACCGGGCAGGGGATGGATGCGTGGTGTGAGTTTTTAATCCAGCAGCATCAAGCCGTCAAAGCTCGCGATCCGTTGGGCGCTTAAATTTTCGGAGATAATATTCGCGTCCGTCTGCGGATGACTTCGGACGGCGCGATGCGGACATCGCGCCCTACCTTTTGCGCTCTTTTTCGGCAATTCTCCGCGCCTCTGCGTCTTGGCGGTTCAAATCCATGTCCATCCGTGGTTAAAAATCTCCGCGTCCGGGCGTCTTGCCGGTGGTCACGGGAGTTTTTCCTTCGGCTGATTTTTATCTTAAGCAGCGTCACTGACAAATAATGTTGGCTTATTGCCAAATAGCGCAAAGCCAAGCGGATGAAGGCCGGTGAATATGATTTAAACGGCGAATCTGCCGGAAATTGTCGCCTGAAAAGCTCGTGCCGGTCACGAGTCAAGGTCCGTAAAACGCGAAACGTTCTGAACGCTGAACAACGGTTGTGACGCTCATTCTGACATTGATTCTACTGCCGCTGGCGACCGGCCTCGTCTTGCTGGGCCTCAAACCCAATCTGCCCCGCCAAATCCTCGTGTCCGCCGTCGTGCTGGCGGTTTGTGTCGGGTCCGTCGTCTTGGCATTGCAGCCCACCCCGCTCAAACTGGGCGAACTGCCGTTGAGCCAGCACGGCATTGATCAGGTGCTGTTCCTGGTCGAGGTCGCGATAAGTTTATTCATCCTCTACGTCGGCATCCGCGCGAAACATCTGCTGATTGTGTTGCTCGCGCTGGCTACGACCGGCCTGATGGTCTGGTTTGAACTCACCGCCGGCGAACATCTGGAAGTGGCACAGAACCTTTACGTGGACAAGTTCGCCGTCATCATGGCGCTCATCAACGGCATCGTGGGCGGCGGCATCTGCCTGTACGCGCTGGGTTACATGCGGGAATACCATGAAGTCGCGCACCGCGATGTCCGGGATCGCCGGCCGCTCTTCTTCGCGCTGCTGTTCATTTTCATGGGCGCCATGTTCGGCCTCATCTTCGCCAACAACCTCGTCTGGCTGTTCCTGTTCTGGGAAATTACCACGCTCTGCTCGTTCCTGTTGATTGGTTACACCCAAACCGAGGAAGCGAAACGGAACGCGTTGCGCGCGCTGGTGATGAACCTGGCCGGCGGTCTGGCCTTCGCTGTGGCCATTGTCTGGTTTCACCGGCAGACCGGCAGTGTGGAGATGCAAAAGTTGATTGCGTCCAAACAATCGCTTGTGCTGCTGCCGGCGGCCTTGTTGTGTTTCGCCGGCATCACCAAGTCCGCGCAACTGCCGTTCTCGAGCTGGCTGCTCGGCGCGATGGTGGCGCCCACGCCGGTGTCGGCCTTGCTGCATTCCAGCACAATGGTCAAGGCGGGCGTTTATCTCGTCCTGCGCATGGCGCCGGCGGTGACTGGCACCCGCGTCGGCCTGATGGTGGCATTGGTCGGCGCGGTCACGTTTGTCATCGGTTCGCTGGCGGCCATCACCAGCAGCGAAGCCAAGCGGGTGCTGGCCTGGTCCACGGTGGCCAATCTCGGCCTGATCGTCCTCTGCGGCGGCATCGGCACGTACGAAGCGGTCTGGGCGGGCATCCTGTTGATTATCTTCCACGCCGTGGCCAAGTGCCTGTTGTTCCTGTGCGTCGGTGTGGTTGAACACAAGCTGCACAGCCGCAACATCGAGGACATGTCGGGGCTGGTCGTGCGGATGCCCAAGGTGGCGATCATGATGCAGATCGGCATGGCCGGCATGTTCCTCGCGCCGTTCGGCATGTTGATCAGCAAATGGGCCGTGCTCAAGGCCGTCGTGGACGCTTACCCGGTGCTGTCGGTCTTCATCGCCTTCGGCAGCGCGGCCACGCTGTTCTTCTGGGTGAAGTGGATGGGCAAATTGATTGAAGTGGTCGCGCCGCACGAGCGGATCAAGAAGGAACTCGTTCTCGGCGAGGCCATCGCGCTGTACGGCCTGTCGGCCGGCACGGCCTTGGCCTGCCTGATGTTCCCGCTGATTTCCATCCGGTTCATCGAGCCGTACATCTACGAGGTTTTCGGCCGGTCAGCGTCGCTGGGTGAAACCAACGTCATGATCATGACCGCGATGATGGGGCTGGTGATGGTGTTCCCGGTGTGTTTCATGGGCTATGGCCGCGGCGTGAAGGTGGTGGACGCCTACCTCGGGGGCGCGAACGTGCAAAGCAGCGTGAAATTCCGCAGCACGGCCGACAGCGTGCAGGAAGTGGCCATCGGCAATTATTACCTGCATAACCTGTTTACTGAAGCCGGCCTGTCGCGCTGGGGCGTGATCAGTTGTACCACGTTGCTGGTGATGCTGGTGGCGGTGGCAATTTTATGAGTCCCTGGATTCGAGTGTTGATTTATCTGGTCGCGGCGCCGCTGATCGGCGGCGTGCTCGCAGGCTGGGACCGTCGCATCACCGCGCGCATGCAATCGCGGCGCGGCCCGCCCATTTTCCAGCCATTCTACGACGTGATGAAGTTGTGGGAGAAGCAAAGCCTGGTTACCCGGCGCTCGCAGAACTTTTACATCGTCTTCTTCCTGCTGCTGGTCGTTTTCACCGGCGCGCTGTTTTTCGGCGGGTCGGACCTGCTGCTGGTCATCTTCGCGCTGACGCTGGCGGCGATTTTCTTCGTGCTCGGCGCCTACAAGGCGAGTTCGCCTTACAGCTTTGTCGGCGCGGAACGCGAATTGATACAAATGATGGCCTACGAGCCGATGGTGCTGCTGACGGCCATCGGCATGTACATGGTCACCAAAAGCTTTGCCGTGGACGCCATCGCGGGTCATCCCCAGTTGTTGGTGCTGGCCCTTCCGGGGGTGTTCCTCGGCTTTCTTTACACGCTGGAAATCAAGTTCAGGAAATCGCCCTTCGACCTGTCCTGCTCGCACCACGCCCACCAAGAGCTGGTGCGCGGCATCACGACCGAGTTTGGCGGGCGTACGCTGGCGCTGATTGAAATCGCGCACTGGTACGAGAACGTGTTCCTGCTCGGCTGGGTTTACCTGTTCTTCGCCGCGATGCCGGCGCTGGGCGTGGCGATGTCGCTGGCCGTGTTCCTGTTCGTCATCCTGGTGGATAACGTATTCGCCCGGCTCAAATGGCAGACGGCCATCAAAAGTGCCTGGCTGGCCGCGATTGTATTGGGCTTCGGCAACATCCTCGTCCTCTCGCTTTTGACCGCGAAACCGGCGGGTCCCACAGCCGCCGCGGATGGCGCCGTTGGCAAATCTGCCGTGGCGGGGACGGTTCCAGCCGCTGCCGGAGCACCAGCGGCGAATAACCCCATTGCTCAAAGGAATTGAACCATGTCCGGCCTCACCAAATCGCCCTGGATCATCCACTACGACGCCTCGAGCTGCAACGGGTGCGATATCGAAGTGCTTGCGTGCTTGACGCCCCTGTTCGATGTCGAGCGGCTGGGGGTGATGAACACCGGCAACCCCAAACACGCGGACATTTTCCTCGTCACCGGCGCCGTCAACGAGCAGAGCCGCGACGTCATCCGCAACATTTACAACCAGATGCCCGAGCCGAAAGTGGTGGTGGCGGTGGGCATCTGCGCCTCCAGCGGCGGGATCTTCCGCGAGTGCTATAACATCTCCGGCGGCGTGGACAGCGTGATTCCCGTGGACGTTTACGTGCCGGGCTGCGCGGCGCGGCCGGAAGCCATCGTGGATGGCGTGGTCCAGGCGCTCGGTGTGCTGACGAAGAAACAGGCCGATTTCAAGGCGGCGGCCAACAGCCGGGATGAGATCGTTTACCGGCGGGCCGAAAAATCCGACGCGCCCGAAATCCTGGCCCTGCAAAAGACGGCCGGCCAGTGCGAGGCGGAAATTTACAACGACGAAAATCTGCCGGCCTTGCAGCAGACGCTCGGGGAATTGCAGAACGATTTTGACAAGGCGATTTACATCAAGGCGGTCATCAACGGCAAAATCATCGGCTCGGTCCGCGGCCAGGCCAGCAACGGCACCGGCTTTGTGAGCGGCATCAGCGTGCATCCTTATTTCCAGCGCCGCGACATCGGTCATCGCCTGGTGCAGGAGCTGGAAAAAGCGCTGCCCGATGCGAAACGCTTCGAGGCTTTCACCGGCCGGCCGAACGAGCGCGCGCTGCATCTGCTGGGCGCGCTGGGCTATCACGAGTTCAAGGCCGAGCCGTTCACGCCCGCCATTACATGGGTCCATTTGGAGAAGGAGCGCAAATGAGCCAGGAACAAATCGAGACCATAACGGTCGAGACGCTGCAGGACAAGGTCAAGGCCATGAAAGCGCAGGGCCGCCGACTCGTCCAGATCAGCGCCACGCGCCTGCCCGATACCATCGAGCTGACCTACAGTTTCGATCTCGACAGCCAGCTGGCCAACCTGCGCTTGGCCTTGCCGGCCGACAAACCGCAGCTGCCGAGCATCAGCTCCATCTACCTTTGCTCGGTTCTTTACGAAAACGAGATCCACGACTTGTTCGGCGTGCAGGTGGATGGCCTCGCCATCGATTTCAAAGGCAACTTTTACAAGACCGCGGTCAAGTTCCCGTTTGCCAGTGCGCCGGCCGGCGCGCCCGCCAAACCAGCACCCACCCCGGCCGCGGCGGCTCCGGCGGCGGCAGGCCCGGCACCGACCAAATAAATTTTTATGGCACGCACTGTCATCCCGTTCGGCCCGCAACACCCGGTGTTGCCGGAGCCGGTCCACCTCGACCTCGTCATCGAGGACGAAAAGGTCGTCGAAGCGCGGCCCTCCATTGGCTTCATTCACCGCGGGCTCGAGAAACTGGCGGAGCAGAAGGATTTTGTTGAATTCGTGTACGTGGCCGAGCGCATCTGCGGCATTTGCAGCTTCATCCACGGCCAGACCTATTGCCAGTCGGTCGAAACCATCATGAATCTGCCGGTGCCACCCCGGGCGCTTTACCTGCGCACCATCTGGGGTGAATTCTCCCGCATCCACAGCCATCTGCTGTGGCTGGGGCTGATGGCCGATGGCATGGGCTTTGAAAGCCTGTTCATGCATTCGTGGCGCGTGCGCGAAAAGGTGCTCAACATCATCGAAGCCACCACCGGCGGCCGCGTCATCTTCGGCTCATGCAAGGTCGGCGGCGTGCGGCGCGACATCGATGCTGAAACCGCCAAAAAGATTTTGTCGGACCTCGATGAAATCGAGCAGGACATGCGCGAACTGACCAAGGTCTTCCTCAATGATCGTTCGGTGAAGGACCGGCTGTGCGGTATCGGCGTGCTCACGAAACAGGAAGCTTGGGACCTCGGCTGCGTCGGCCCGATGCTGCGGGCCAGCGGCGTTGCCCAGGACCTCCGCAAGCTCGGGTACGCCGCGTTCAAGGACATCCAGGTCGAGCCGGTCACACGCACCGAGGGCGATTCCTACGCCCGGTGCGCCGTCCGTTGCGCCGAACTGTTCCAGTCGGTGGACATCATCCGCCAGGCGTTCGCGAAGCTGCCCGACGGCGAGATCGCCGTGAAGGTGACGGGCAACCCGACCGGCGAAACCATCACGCGCACCGAGCAGCCGCGCGGCGAGGTGGTTTACCATTTGAAAGCCAACGGCACGAAAAACCTGCAGCGGTTCCGGGTGCGCACGCCGACGTTTGCCAACCTGCCGGCCATGCTGAAAGTGCTGCCCGGCTGCGACCTGGCCGACGTGCCGATGATTGTGCTGACGATTGATCCCTGCATCAGTTGCACGGAAAGGTGATATGGGTTACTTCGAAATGTCCAGGCTGGCCCTGAAGTGGGCGCTCACCAAGCCGCCGACCACGCGGTATCCTTTCGAGCCGCGCAATCCGCTGGCCGGCTCGCGCGGGTCGCTCGTGTTCACCAAGGATAACTGCGTTTATTGCAACATCTGCGCGAAGAAATGCCCCACCGACGCGCTGGTGGTCAACCGCGCGCAGAAGAAGTGGGCCATCGACCGCCTGCGCTGCATCACCTGCGG
>DATJOW010000121.1:0-11069 GCA_035506715.1 Candidatus Acidiferrum sp.
CTGGGCCGGCTCAAGGAACCCATCGGCAAACAGGACCAATATATTGCCGCTTACGGCGGCATCACCTGTTTCAAATTTCTGCCCGACGGCAGGGTCGAGGCCTGGCCGTTGAAACTTTCCGCGGAAACACGGGATAATCTGGATGACAATCTGCTCCTCTTTTTCACCGGCTATTCGCGCTCGGCCTCGGCCATCCTGAAGGAACAGGACCAGAAATCGAAACAGGCGGACGCCGGGATGATTGAAAACCTCCACTTTGTCAAAGACCTCGGCCTGCAGAGCCAGCGCGCGCTGGAGGCCGGCGACCTGCATGAGTTCGCGCGGTTGATGGACGTGCATTGGCAGCGCAAAAAGCAGCGTAGCGGCGGGATGAGCAATCCGAAAATCAATGAGTGGTATGACCTGGCCATGGCCAACGGCGCGCTTGGCGGCAAGCTCATTGGCGCGGGCGGCGGCGGCTTTCTCATGTTTTATGTGGAGGACAAGGTCCGGCTCCGCCACGCGATGCGGCAGGCCGGGCTCAAGGAAATCCGCTTCCGCTTCGATTTTGAGGGCACTAAGCTGTTGATCTCGTGAGTGCCCCGCTCGACATTCCCGTCGCCATCCTGGCCGGCGGTCTCGCCACGCGGTTGCGGCCCATCACGGAGAAAATTCCCAAATCGCTGATTCCCGTGGCTGGCAAACCCTTTCTGGCGCACCAACTCGAATTGCTCCGCGACCGGGGCCTCCGCCGCGCCGTGCTTTGCATCGGCTATCTCGGCGAGATGATCCAGCGCGATTTTGGCGACGGCGCGGCTTATGGCGTGAAGCTGGATTACTCGTTTGACGGCCCGAAGCTGTTGGGCACCGGCGGCGCCATCAAGCGCGCCCTGCCCTTGCTCGGCGATGAATTTTTCGTGCTCTACGGCGATTCCTATCTGCCGGCCGATTACCGCGCGGTGGCGGAGTTTTTCCACCGGAGCGGCAAGCTCGGCTGCATGACGGTGTATCGCAACGAAGGCAAATTCGACACAAGCAACGTGGTCTTCCACGAAGGAGAGATCGCGGTGTACGACAAAAAGCTGAAGTCGCCGGAAATGCGGCACATTGATTACGGGTTGAGCCTGTTCCAGGCGAAGGTGTTTACCGCCTGGCCGGCCGACCGGCCGTTTGACCTAGCCGAAGTGATGGGCCAGTTGGTCCGCGAAAAACAACTGGCTGGCTACGAAGTGCCCGAGCGGTTTTTCGAAATGGGCTCGCCCGCCGGGTTGGCGGAACTGGAGACGATTCTAAAACGTCCGTAATCCGTGCTTTCCTTTCATGTTTGCCTTGCTTAAGCTATATCTCTCATGACCTTTGCCAAACAATTCCTCGACGAAGTCCAGAAACTGGTTTCTGAACTCAACACCGATGCCATTGAAAAATCCGTGGCCGAACTGGCGCGGGTGCGCGAACGCGGCGGACGGCTGTTCATCCTGGGCGTCGGCGGCAGCGCGGCCAACGCCAGCCACGCGGTGAATGATTTCCGCAAAATCTGCGGGTTCGAGGCCTATGCGCCCACCGATAATGTTTCCGAGCTCACTGCCCGCACCAACGATGAAGGCTGGGCCACGATTTTTGCCGAATGGCTCAAGGGCAGCCGGCTGAACGCCAAGGACGGCCTGCTCATCTTTTCCGTCGGCGGCGGCAATCTGGAGAAAAATGTCAGTCCCAACCTCGTCAGCGCCATTCAGGTGGCCAAGCAGGCTGGTGCTTCCATCGTCGGCATCGTGGGGCGCGACGGCGGTTACACGGCGAAAGAGGCCACCGCCTGCGTGATTGTGCCGACGGTCAACCCGACGCACGTCACGCCGCACAGCGAGGCGTTCCAGGCCGTGATCTGGCATCTGTTTGTATCGCATCCCAAACTGAAAGTCGGTCAGACGAAGTGGGAGTCCACGAAATGACGAATGCCTAAATCCTAATGACTAAAGAAGCTCCAAGTCCGAATGATCAGGCGAAAGGCGCATTTGACTTGGAAGAGCGCACGGCAGTTTTCGGTGAAGCAGTAATCAGTTTTGCAAAAGCGATTCCACAGAACGCAGTGACCAGTCCATTGATCAGCCAGATTGTTCATTCCAGCACCAGCGTGGGCGCCAATTACTGCGAAGCGGATGACGCCGGAACCAAAAAGGATTTTAAGTACAAAATTGGCATCTGCCGCAAAGAAGCGCGGGAAACCAAGCATTGGCTGCGGATGATCGCCGCCGCAACCCGGAACATAAAACCGAGGCGCGTGAATTGTGGCAGGAGGCAAAGGAATTGCATCTGATCTTTGCGACGATTTGGAGAAAGTCATGAACAGGCGGTCCCTTCGCCATTCGTGCTTATTTCGGCATTAGGATTTAGTTATTAGTCATTCGCGGGCATGACCCCGAAACCTGAAATCAAAAACCCGACGCGCGCGCGCGCCGTCTTTCTCGACCGCGACGGCGTCGTGAACCGCGCGCTGGAGCGCGACCGCAAGCCATATCCGCCCCGAAACTTGGATGAGTTTGCAATTCTTCCCGACGTTCCCGCTGCCTGCGCCCGGCTCAAGGCCGCGGGCTTTTTGCTTGTGGTAGTGACCAATCAACCGGACGTGGGCCGCGGCACATTGCCGAGGGAGACGGTGGAAACGATTCACGCCGAAATGTGCCGCCGGCTGCCGATCGACCGCGTGGAAGTTTGTTATCACCCGGGCCAGGGCGCTTCGGAATGCGATTGCCGCAAACCCAAGCCCGGCATGTTATTGCGGGCGGCCAGGGCGCTGGGCGTTGACCTGGCGCAAAGCTGGATGGTGGGCGACCGCTGGCGGGACATTGATTGCGGCCAGGCCGCCGGTTGCCGGACCATCTTCATTGACCGCGGTTATGCGGAGGAACTCCGGCAAAAACCGCACTTTTCGGCTGGCAATTTGGCCCAGGCTGCAGACATTATCTTGCGTGAATCGAAAAATTATTAACCCGGACAGGCCGTATTGAATTATGACCACATTGAAAGATTTGAAGGTGAAACTCTTTGCCGACGGCGCGGACAAGGCGGGCATGCTCCAGTTGAACGCCAATCCGCTCATCCAAGGCATGACGACCAATCCCTCCCTGATGCGCAAGGCGGGCATTCATGATTACGAAGCGTTCGCGCGCGAACTGTTGCAGCACGTCACCGAGAAACCGATTTCGTTCGAAGTGTTTTCCGATGAGTTTCCGGAAATGCGGCGGCAGGGGCTGAAGATCAAGGGCTGGGCGAAAAATGTTTATGTCAAAATCCCCATCACCAATACGCGCGGCGAATCGTCCCTGCCGCTCGTCCGGGAACTGGCGCTCGAGGGGGTGAAACTCAACGTCACCGCCATCCTGACTTTGGAGCAGGTAAAGGGCGTCGCCCAGGCGCTGAATCCCCAGGTGCCGGCCGTCGTCTCCGTGTTCGCCGGGCGCATCGCCGACACCGGGGTTGACCCGATGCCGCAGATGCGGGAGAGCAAACGGTTGCTGGCCGGGCTGCCGCAGGCCGAATTGCTCTGGGCCAGCGTGCGCGAGGTGCTGAACATTTTCCAGGCCGACGCCTGCGGTTGCGAAATTGTGACCGTGCCGCACGACATCCTGGCCAAGGCGATGAAACTGGTTGGAACCGGTTTGCCGGAACTGTCGCTGGACACGGTGAAAATGTTTGCGGTTGACGCGAAGGCGGCCGGGTTTTCACTCTAGGCCGCGCGCCGCCAGGCGCAGTCACCGGTGCCCGCTGCTGTTAAAACATGCCGGACCTATGCCGCCCATGGCTGAACCCAAACTGCGCGACCGGCACAAGCTGGCTTTTGATTGGCTGCCGGAAGGCTGCCAGCGGGTGTTGGACGGCGGATGCGCGTTTGGTTACGGCACCGCGCCGTTGGCCGCCAAAGCCCGGGAGGTGTGCGGTTGCGATCCCAATCCGGAGCTCATCGCCCAAGCGCGGGCAAGTTATCCCGCCATCGCCTTCGAAACCTGTCCCCTGGAAAAAACGCCCTACGATCACGAAAGTTTTGATGCGGTGGTCCTGACGGACGTTTTGGAGCACGTCGCCGACGAGCGGGCCACCCTCAACGAATTATTTCGGGTGTTGAAACCCGGCGGGTGCCTGATCATCACCACTCCGCATAAGGGGTTGTTTGCCTTCATGGACCCGGACAACTACGCGTGGCATTTGCGCACCAAAGCTCCGCGCCTGTATCGCCGGCTGTTTCGCATGAAACACGGCCGGGACCCATCCTCCAAGGTGGGATATGAATCGGAACACCGGCATTACCGCCTGGAGGACTTCATCCGGTTGCTGGAGGGTTCGGCCTTTCGGGGCCGCTACGAGGTGGATCGCGTGTTTCGCGGCGGCCTGTTCCTGGGGCCGTTGTCCAGCAACCTGTACGAAGCGCTCTCCATCCTCGCCGGAACCCGTTTTGCCGCTTGGTTGTTGCGACCCTTGGCGAAATTATGCGATTGGGATTATTTTGTCGGTTACGGGAAGCTCTCCTATAACATTGGCATCCGGGTCGTCAAACGAACCTGACTGATTCGCATCATCCCGCCCTGCCCCGCAGTTGGTTCGCGTTCACCTTAGCTGGTTCACCATCCTCCAAACTTCCTCCACCTTCACCGAGGCCATGCAGGCCAGCAACGCCTCCGGGGTGCCCTTGATGTCGTCCCCGTCGTAACGGTAATAGTCCAGGTTCCGCCCCGCGACCACGGGGTTTTTCACCAGCGTGAACGGGTTGCCGTACGGCCAGTTCGTTGCGTTCAGCGTGGGCGCTTCAATCACAATCTGGTTGGGCACCTTCATGGCGGCAGCGAGGTGCATCAACACGGTGTCCACGCTCAGAAACGCGTGGCACCGTTTCATCAGCGCCGCCGTCTGACGCAAGTTTTGCGTTTTGACATCGAAAGTGAGCGCCGGGTTTACCTGGGCCAGCAATGCGGCGTGGTCGCGGACCTCCTCCGGTCCGCCGAACAGCAACACCCGCAGGTCCGGACGTTCCCGGTTCACCCGGCGGATCAATTCCTCATAATGTGTCAGCGGCCACCGCTTGAACCGCAGATTTTTTGTGCCCCCGGAGCCGACATGAATCCCCAAAAGCTTTGGTCCGGCCAGCCCGTGTTGAGCCACGAACGCGTCCGCCCAGGTTTCCTCGGCCGGCTGCAGGAAGAGTTCCAGGGCGTGGGCCGGCAATTTTTTTGCGCCGCCGAGCAGCGGCAACACGTCGAAATTGTTTTCAATCGAGTGCCGGGCGTAGTCCTGCGGCAGCGTCCGGTTCACCAGCCAGCGGTCGGACAAACCGGAGCATTCGTATTCATGGCTGATGCGCACCGGCGCACCGATGATCCGCGCGGCCACGCGGTAAAGTCTCCGGCTTTGCGGGTGGGTGTTGATGGAAACATCGTATCTCTGCCCGCGCAACGACCAGAGAAAGCGCAGCGCCGCCGCGCTCCCGGCCTGGATGAGGTCTTTCTGGTGCACGCCGTCGAGATGCGGATTGTTTTCCAACAGGTCCTTGGCGCCGGGCCATCGCACCAGCGCGTGAAGGGTCGCGTCCGGAAAATTCGCGCGCAGCTCGTGCAGCAGCGGCGTTACCAGCAGGGAATCGCCGATACCCGCCAGGGTGATGACCAGAATTTTCATGGGCGGCGGCGGGGGCTTCAGAGCCGGGCAATTTTTTCCAGCAAGGCCGTGGTGGATTTGCCCGGCACGAAGGGAACAATCACAATTTGCCCGCCCGCCTGTTCAACGGTCCGGCGTTCGTCCGGGTTCAAAGTGTCCAGCGTGTAATCCCCCCCCTTGACATAAATGTCCGGCGCTGCTGCCGAGAGGAACCTGGTCGCGGTCGGGTCCGCAAAAACGCACACCCCGGTCACGCTTTCCAGGGCCGCCAGCACCGCCGCCCGGTCGGCTTCAGTGTTCACCGGCCGGCCCGGCCCTTTCAACTGGCGCGTCGCGTCGTCGCCGTTGAGGCCCACCAGCAGGGCGCCCCCCCGGTTGCGCGCATTCTCTAGGTAAATCACGTGGCCGGGGTGCAGGAGGTCAAAACAGCCGTTGGTCACCACCAGTGTCCGTCCGCTGGCACGCACCGCCGCCCGCCAGGCCGGCAATTTTTCCCAGTCGATGATTTTGTCCCGGAAGTTCACGCCTTCATTTTGCCCGCGCTTCCGGCGAATTCAACCATTTCCAGACGCGAAGGGCCTCGGTCGCGCCCCAGGCCTGCGCGTCGCAGCCGCGCTGCGCATGCGGAGCGTCGCCGTCCAGGATTTCGGGAACCTGGCCAAGACAGCCGGAGCACATGAGTGATTCCATGCTGCCGAGATAAGCCTTGGCCGCGGCCACCGCTTCCGGCGCCAAATCCCAGGCGCGTGCCAGTGCCTCACCGAACGTCGGCAGCGTCCAGGTCCACGCTGTGCCGTTGTGGTACGCCGGTTTGCGGCGCGTATCCTCGTCGCCTGCGTAACGCGGCCAGTAGGGCTCGACTGGATTGTTCAACAACCGGCCATCGTTGCCGTGGATGGCCAGCGGGACCGAAACCGGCAGGGGCGCCAGCGACCGCATAGCCCCGGGCACTGCCAGATATCGCCGCGCCGCCTCGACGCATCGTTTCGCCCGATCGCCGGATAACAGGCCCAGGCTGACCATGAACAAACCATTGCTGCGCAACGCGTCGTCTTTTTTGGCCGCCGCCGCGGCCACCGACGGTTTAGCCAGCAACACGTCGGCCAGCCAGCCCGACTCTTCGCACCAGAAAAATGTCTCCAGCGAAGCGGTCGCCTGATCGGCCAGCCCACCCCATTGTTTGCTCTCTTCTCCAGCGCTGATTCGTTGGAGTTGGCGCAGCAACCGGATCCACAATGCCTGAATCTCGACCGGGTAACCCTCGCGTGGCGTGCCGGCAGGGTAGTTCGTGTCCATCCAGGTAAAATGAGCGGGGCTCCAGATGAGCGCCGAGTCGGCGTCCATCCGGATGCCGTTCGGTGTGCCCTTCGCGTAATTGGCGGCAATACTCCGCAACACCTCAAAAACAGTCCGGGTGGGGTCCGCGGGGGCGGAATAAAAGTTCTGATTCGTGGCTCGGGCCAGGTCTTCGCAGGCCAGCGCGAACCACAGCGGCGCGTCGGAGGTGTCGCGGTTGGAAGCGTCTTCGCCCTGGATCGAGTTGGGCAGCGTGCCGTCCCGCTCAAACCGCGCAAAGGTCAAAAGTAACTGTTCGACTTCATCCGCCAGGCCTGCCGCGAGCAACCCGCGGGCGCAAATCAGCGAATCACGCCCCCAGTCGAGAAACCAGGGGTAACCGGCGATGACCGTCTTGCCTCCGTCACGCCGGACAACGAATTGCTTCGCCGCCGCGATCAACCGCGCCTCAAAGGAGCTGCCGGTTTCCGCAACCCCGCTCCGTGCTTCGGCCTTGGGCTGCGAGCGGACTTCCACGGGGCGGGTGAGGTCAAAATCAGCCTCCCCTTCAGCGGTCAGCACGAGGGTGGCTTCCGCGCCTTGGGGGAGGGGCAATTCAAACCAGCCGGGACTGTAGGCATCACCGCTGCCGACCTGGCCCCGGCTTTGTTCCACCGGATGCGGGATGTTTTCGCACCATTCAGGTTGCGGGTGGTACTCGCCGGCATCGGCAAACACACGCAATTGCCGGTCCGGAGCGGGTGTGAAAGCAAAGCCAGCCTGGCCGGGCAGCGGTAGTGTATGGGCGGAGAAATGATGTTCCGCGCCGCCGTTGCGGTGGGTTTCCCAGTGGAAATTGCGATCCTCAATGTCGCAGCGCACTGTCAACCGGACGTCGGCGTCGGGGGGCAACTGTTTGCCGATCGCCCGTTCGGCCGTGGGCCGGCTGAAGCGAAAAACCGCCGTGTTTTTCCCTTCGATCATTGTCGCGCGCAGAGCCACTTCGACCGTCCGACCGTCCCCGGCATTGGCGACAAATTGCCACACGGCCGGCGGGCCCGCGGCGAAAGAGGCCAGATTCTTGAAGTCGAGCGAAGAAAGAAAACCGTCCGCATTCACCCAGACGCGCAGGCGCTTGACAAAAACGTGCCGGTCCACCGGCACGCTCGGATGCAGGTTCGCGCCGAGCGCACAGTCATATTTGGAGTGCACGCGGCCCAGATCCACACCCAACCGGGCCATGCCGCCGATGCCGTTGGTCAGCAACACAAGGTCGTCGGATTGCGGATGACAAATGGCGGCTGGCGGATGGGGGGAAAGAAAACGGATTGCCGCGGCGATCTGCGGGGATGCGGTGGCGCAACGATCGAGCGTCAAAGTGGCATCGGCGGGCGTTTCCCGTGGCGGGAAACAAGCAACGTGCCCATCGGCGGCGCCAATGGATTGGACATGGATCGTGGGTTCACTTTCGTTTTGAAGTCGCAGGGTGGCGCGAAAAGCCCCGCTGTCCTGAATCAACACCCAATGGCCAGGCGGGACCGGCGTCACCCGGCGCTGGTCCAGCAGGGTCCACACCACCACGCGCGGGAAAATGTTCCGGCGATGAAAATCATTCAGCACGTCGGCCAGGGAGACCTGGGGGCGGCGCGCGGCCCATTCGCAGGCGGCGGCGAGAAAAAGAGCCGGCGACCGCTCAACCGCTGCTGCCAGCCAGCGCCAGTCGCTGCACCCGATCAATTCCACCGGCAGCATCTTGCTTAAAGCCGCCATTGCCCAGGCGGCTTGGGCGCGGCGGCGGCGGTAAGCCTCGCCGCTCAAACCGACCGGACGCTCGGTCGGCGCCAGGCAACAGCACGCGCCGGGTTCGAGCGCAAAAGTGACTTCGTCCTTGCTGGCCGTGAACTTCGGCGGCTGCTGGCCGAGCAATTCGAAGGCGGTGAGCGAAGGGCGGAGGGCGGAAGCGGGAACCGTGACGGTATTTTTCTTCTCGATATCGGTGTTGGCGAGGACCAGGACCGAGTCGCTGCCTTCAGCCGATTCGCGGAGCAGGGCGTAAACCGGCGAATCCGACGGGCTCAGCCGGGTCAATTTGGCTCCATCGAAGAAACAGGGATGATCCGCCAGCAACTGATTCAGCCGGGCCAACTCGGGCACGAGGTTGTCGGGGTTGTCCCAGGCGAGACCGGCGCAGCCGTGGACGTTGATTTTTTCGGCGGCCAGCCATTCAACGCCGCCGGTGAAGCCGAAACCGCCACTGGCGCTGGTCAGCCCGCAAAGCCGGTTGCGCAGCAACGACCAGGCGCGGCCGCGGGCCGCCAAGCGATGGTTGTCGTGGGTTTCGCTGTAGTGAATGTAGGTGCCGATGCGGGTGTTCTGGCGGTTCGCGTAGTCGAGGTAATCGGCCACCTGGCGGCCGGTATAGTTCTGGAACAGTTCGGAGTAGGCCCAGTGCATGCCGCCCTCGGTGAGCAGGTCTTCGGTAACCTCCCACGAGCCGCCGAGGCCCTCAAGGAGGAAAATGGTTTCGGGAAATTCATCCCGCACGCGCGCAGTGATATACTGCCAGGCGGGCAACGGAATTTTATAGCCGGCGTCGCACCGGAAACCGTCCACGCCACGCCGACACCAGATCAGCAGGGCCTCGGCGATTTTGTCCCAAAGCCGGACGTCCTCCTGCTTCAGTTCCACCAGGTCCTCCCAGGTCGTGCCCCAGGCGCCGGGACTGGCAAACGTGCCGTCGGGGTGGCGCAGGAAAAACTCGGGATGGCTCTCCTGCAGCACTGACCCCCAGCCGGTGTGGTTGATGACGATATCAAGGAAGACGCGCGCCCCGAAGGCATGGGCCGTGCGGGTGAGTTCGCCAAACTGGTCCACCCCGGTGGTGCGGCGGTCGAATTCGACGAGCGCCGGGTCAATGGCGGTGAGGTCGAGCGCGGCATAAGGACTGCCGAACCGACCGAACCGCGCGAAGGTGGTCGGCGTGGGGTGGACGGGCAGCAGATGCAGGATGCGGCAACCCAGTTTCTGGGTGATGTGGGGCAGTTGGCGGGTGAGGTCACGCAGCGTGCCGGACGGCGGAATGACCGTGAAATCTTTCTCGTCGAGTTGCTGAAGTTGGGCCACCAGGCCGGCGTCGCGGGTGGCGGGTGAATGCCGGCTGGATCCGAACAGGCGCGTGAACGCGCAATAGATGGTGTTGGCGGTGCGGGCAAAATCTGGATGGACGCTGATGCCGATGTCCGGGCCCTCGGGCCAGTATTGCCAGCCTTTGGGGTCGAGCAAATACGCCTTGGCCTTGAAAAAGCCGGTTTCCGCCAGCGGCAATTCGATTTCCCAGGCTTCGTCCGCGGGATGCATCGGTAGGTCACACCAGGAAGCGCCGGCGGGCACCGGTCCGCCGGCGTGCGCCGCGATGATCTCGCGTCGCACGGCCGCTGCACGGCCGAGATTGGTGCGGAGCACCGCCCGCCACCGGCTGCGACGACTGCCATCCTGCACCGTGAAACGCACCCGGTCGCCAACAAAGCGCACCACACGCGCACCCGGTGGCGGTTCCATGATGGGTCTTATTGGCGCCATGTTGAGTCCGGCGTCCGTCGCCGACGGCGTTACAATTCCGCAAGCACCGCCAGAAAGCAATGCTGGAGGCGCGGCTTTATCTGGCCGACGGGAATGTTTCCGGGTCAAAATTGGCGCGAAGATTGCTATTTTTCGGGTTGGTAGTCATTGGAAGATCATGTCCACGGTGATGCAGAGTCAAGGCGAAGAGGCTCAATTGCTGCAAACAATTGAGATGTTTGAAGTTATTGCCCAATCGCAGCCGAATGATTGCCAATCCCTCGAAATCCTCAAGGAAGCCTATACCAAGCTGGGGCGCGAGGAGGATGTCATCAAAACATCCAAACGCATTGCCCAAGCCTACATGCAATCGGGACAGCTTTCCTCGGCCATTCTGGAGTTCGAGACGGTCCTGCAGCGCCGCCCGGATGACGCGGATGTGCAGTCAGCACTCCGGGAAATCGAGGGCCGGGCCAACAACGCGGGAGCGCAGGCCGCCGGGGAGGAGTTGGTGTCAGTAGCGACCGCCCCGTCCGACACGTCCAAGCTTCACAAACGGGCGCCCACGACGGTGGCGGAAGTTGACGACGGCCGCAAGACGATGCGTAAGATCTTCG
>DATJOW010000122.1:0-16367 GCA_035506715.1 Candidatus Acidiferrum sp.
CATGCTCGGCGGCGAGTTCGACCATCATGGCGCGCAGTTGAGCGTGGATTGCTTGAACCAGGACCCGCAACATCCCGCCACGGCGCCGCTGCCGAAGGTGTGGACGCTCACGCAGGAGGAAATGTATCAGTTCAAAAATTACGATCCGGCCAAGGTGCATGACTTGCTGATACTCGATCAACGCCCGCAGGAGCCGCGCACACCCGGGCATTATCCGGTTTCGTGGTGCAAGACGTACGGCGCGGGCCGGATTTTCTACACGTCGCTCGGCCATCGCGAGGACATCATTGACACCGATCCGAATTTGAAGGATCGGAAGAACGCAATTGAAATCAGCAAGACCTACCAGGCGCACGTGTTGGGCGGCATCGAATGGGCGCTGGGATTAAAGAAATAGCAGCGGGAGGCTTGAAGCGCACCGTGCAGTTCTTATGCGGGACTGACCCCTTTAGGCTGTTTACTTTTGCCGGGCTACTGGCTGTTGGATCGCGGTTTCCAATCCAAATCCTGCGGGCTGTAATCGGCGACGATTTGCTTAAACCATGGCAGTAGTTCCGCGAGAGTGTTTTCGTCAATAAATCGGCGAATTGGAATCATATGCAGGCAGGCGTGTCGCGAAAAGTAGACACCCACTTTTGTTACCATTGGTTTAGGCGCGACCTCGGAAAATCCTACGAGTTCGTTGAGCAAAAAGTAACCGATCAGTTGGTCCAGGTCGCTACGGGTGAGTCGGAATTCCTGCAATGTCTTGATTTCTACAATGGCATCGTCGATTACCAAATCAGCATCTGCGCCCAGTGCAAAATCTGGTGATTCATTGAAAGTTGGATTGAGGAGGCAAAGGCGAGTCGCCTTGAAAAGGGAATCATCAACCGCTTGAATGAGTCGACGAACATCGAGGACATCGTCTGTATTGAATACCCCTATCATTTCATCACCTCTGCCGGATCGTGCAATTGGGTCAAGGGTGGCCAATGCTAGAGCTGAACGAATTAAATTGTCCGAAATTGCTCCGGAATCGAGATACTCCGCCAAGTGATGTTTGGCTGTCGTAACGAGCTTGCGAGCCTTTGCTGCGTTTTCGGCACTTGTCTCATGGCGCGAACGAATCTCCCACTCCGCGTCCTCAGCTAGGATTTCAATTGCGTTTTCCGCGAACCATCTGCGCGCCTTGATCACTGGGGTGTTGAGGCGTTGCAAGTAAAACCGCAACAGATAATCGAACGCTGTCCCGATTAGGCTGGCTTTTTGAGCGGAATACTTCACCGGAGGCACAACAATTAGCGGTCTGATTGTGAGCGCACATTTCGGAAACAACTCAGAAAATCGGTGGCGAACTTCAGGCGATTCGCGAATGAAGGTTTTGAGGCTGCTCATGTGGGAATAGCATGAGGAATTTGTCGAACACGGTAAAGCGTTGCCTGATTTAAAGCAGGCGGACCCGTGCGGTTTGGTTTTAGGGCCGCAACTTTTTATGGCGGCGACGAAGGAGCAATAGTCCCGAAGCGCAAACCGAAAACATCGAGATTGTGCTTGGCTCAGGCACGACGGTTACCGTAAGCGTGTCAATTTGTGCGGTGAATGGCGTGTTCGACCCGGGATTGGAGGCCATGACGCCCGCGTACAAATTATCTTGGGCATCCAGCCATGGGAATGAAACAGGCGATGACGATCCGCTATCGGCAGGGGTCGTTAAATCCTGCCAGCTCAACTGCCATAATCCACCGGTCCGGCCAAAGGTGAGCAGGACATCATCACCCGGTGCGAACGCATTGTAGTCGCTAAGATATGGGCGGACATCGCCGTTGCCCTGGTTTTCGACGATGAGATAAACATTTAACTGATGAATACCTGCCCGAACCACACTGGTGGCGGATGTTCCAAAGTACAAGAGCAACTGGTCGGAAGCGTTAGGCACCTGGACGTTTCGGATTAGGGCCGAAATGCTGACATCCATTCCACTGACACCGGAAAGCAGGAAGCCGGGAGCCTCAAGTTGATCGAGGCTGACGCTGTGGTTGATATCGCTGCGGCTTGATTGGAGGGATAGCAGACCTGAGCCAGTTTGCATAAGCAGGTTTTGATCGTTGGCAGCCAGTGATGAACCCGTTCCAGGCAGGCGATCGGTGAAGCCGGTGCCGAGGCCGAATCCATCAGCAATTGTTCCGGGGATGGGGGTGTCGAATGTGTAAGTGGTGCTCCAACCGGTCTGACAAACAATGACGGTGGTGGCTGCGATGGCAAGAATGCTCCGGGCAAGTTTCATAGTTTTCCCTTCGACAAGGCACGGCAACTTCTGATTGCATGATTCTCGGGAAAGGACTCCATTTGCGCAAATGACGGCAAAAGTTCCGAGGATTCCTTCTGAGTTTTACCAAGAACCGTGGTTAGATTAGAAAATAAAATAGGCAAAGTCAATGGCAGAGCCGGTGAACAACCTGGGTTTGTGACCCCTTTGCCTTTGTTTACGAACCGGTGGAGCAGCAACCGGAAAATGGTTTGGCATGGCGCGCCATTCAAGCGGCTCGTCCGGTCAAATTGCTCTTGCCCATGCCTTTGGTTCGGGACTAGCCTTGGGTTACAACCCGCCTTAGACGGGAAGCCAAGACTCAGGTATGAACAAGACCGCGCGCATTCTCCTGGTGGATGACGAACCCGAAATCCTGAAAGTTTTCACCGCGTTTCTCCATGGCGCCGGATACGAGGTGTTGGCAGCGACGACCGGCCAACAGGGCCTTCAGTTGGCGCGCGAAAAGCGGCCCGAGCTGGTATTGCTGGACGTCCTGTTGCCCGACGTCAGCGGCTTGGAAATTTGCCGGCAAATCAAGGGCGACCCGGATTTGCGGGATGTTTATGTGCTGCTGATTTCCGGTGGGGCGACCAAGACCGGCCACAAGGTCGAGGGATTGGAAGCCGGGGCGGATGATTACCTCATCAAACCTCCGGACCCGGACGAATTGCTGGCGCGAATTCGCACCCAGCTGCGCCTCCGCGAGGCCATGGTCGCGCTCCGGGCCAGCGAAGAGCATCATCGCCGGTTGATGGATATCCTCCCCGACGCGGTTTGCGTCATCAACCCCCGAGGACGTCTGCTCGCCGTCAACACCCATGCGGTAAGCCGGCTGGGATATGCGAGCCGGGAGGAGCTCCTCCAAAAAAGCATCTTCGACCTGACCCCGAAAGAGGAGCATGATCGCATTAGCGCGGATCTAGCGGCCATCCTCCAGGCGGGGACGCGGCGCAATCTGCAGTACACCTTGCTGGATCGGAACGGGGCCCGGCTCCAGGTGGAAGTGAACGCGACCGTGTCGCTCGACAACCACGGCCAGCTGGCAGGGTTGGTGGTGGTCGGCCGCGATGTCACGGCCCGCAAGGAGGTGGAAGCGGCCCTCCGCCAGAGCCAAGAACGCTACCGCAGCCTGGCCGAATCGTCGCCGGACGCCATCTTCATTGTGGACCGGGATTCAAACCTGCAATATTTGAACGAGGCGGCGGCAGCGTGGCTGGGAAAGTCCGATACGGAGCTCCTGGGTCGTCCGCAGGTGGAACTCCTCCCGTCGCCGAAGGCGCATCAGCAGCCGGGACTCGTCCAAAAAATCTTTGCGACCGGCGAGCTGGTCTGCACGCTGCAAAACGAGTCGTTTCGGGGTGCCGAAAAGTGGATTGAGACGCGGCTGGTGCCGCTGCGAAACGAACTGGGACAAGTGGTGCAGGTGATGGGCATTGCGCGCGACCTGACCGAACAGAAGCGAGCCGAGGAATCCCTCCGGGAACGGGAGGAATGGAGCCGGCGAATCATCGGCACGGCGTTGGACGGGTTTTGGATGCTCGACCTGGAAGGCCGCATCGTGGATGTGAACGACGCGTATTGCCGCATGAGCGGGTATACGCGGGGCGAATTGTTGTCCAAGCATGTCAGCGAGGTGGAGGTGAACGAGCCGTCACCAGCGCAGGTGAGCGAACACATGCAACGCATCCGGCAGGCCAGCGGCGATCATTTCGAGACCCGGCACCGGTGCAAGGATGGCCGGATCATCGAGCTGGAGGTCAGCGCCACGTATCTCCGATTGCGGGAACAGCGCATCTTCGCGTTTTTCCGTGACATCACGCAGCGCAAGCAAACGGAGCGGGAACTCCGGGCCAGCGAAGAACGGTTCCGGCAACTCGCTGACAACATCCGCGGCGTGTTCTGGATGTCGAACCCGGACAAGTCCCAGATCATTTACGTCAGCCCGGCGTATGAACAGATCTGGGGGAGGACCTGCGCAAGCCTTAACGCTTCGCCGCGGGACTGGGTCGAGGCCATTCATCCCGAGGATCGTCCGCGCGTGCTGGACGCCGCGCTGACCAAACAGGTTTCCGGCCAGTACGACGAGGTGTATCGCATCGTCCGTCCGGACGGTTCCACTCGGTGGATCCAGGATCGCGCTTTTCCGGTGCGTGACAGTGCCGGAACCGTTTACCGGCTGGTCGGCATTGCGGAGGATATCACGCCGTGGAAGGAGGCCGAGGAAGCATTGCGGGTGGCGGAAACGCGCTACCGCAGCATTTTTGAGCATGCCACGGAAGGCATTTTCCGAACGACGCTCGATGGCAAGATCGTGGTTGCCAATCCGGCTCTGGCCCGGATGTTCGGTTACGCCTCGCCCCAGGAAATGGTCTCCGCGGTGCACGATATCGCGCGGCAGATCTATGTGTCACCCCAACGGCGGGCGGAGATGATCCGCCTGCTTTCGGAGCACGGGTCAGTCCAGGGATTTGAGGAGGAGAATTACCGGAAGGACGGCAGTGTGATCTGGGTGAGTTTAAATGCGCATGTGGTTTGCGATGCGGGCGGCGCCGTTCAATATTTTGAGGGGACCATCCAGGACATCACCGAGCGCAAACGCGCGGAGACGCAGCTGGCCACGCTGGGGCACGCGGTCCAAAGCACGGCGGAACTGATCTGCATCACCGATCTGCAGGATCGGTTCACCTTTGTCAACCGCGCCTTCCTGCAGGCTTATGGCTACACCGAGGCCGAAATCCTGGGCAAGACGCCGGACATTCTGATCTCGCCGAACAATCCGCCGGGGCGGATGCGGGAGATTCTGGAAATGGCCCGCACGACCGGCTGGCGGGGCGAAGTGATGGACCGGCGAAAGGACGGAACGGAATTTCCCATCTTCCTGAGCACGTCGAAGATCGTAGATCTCGAAGGGCGCCCCATCGGGCTGATGGGCGTGTCGCAGGACATCACCGAGCGGAAGTGGGCTGAAAATCTGCTCCAGACCCAGCGCGATTTCGGCACCTTTCTCAGTTCCACCATCGATTTGAATGCCACGGCCGTGCGGCTTTTGGAGATTGCGCTCCTGCACGAGGGCGTGGACTGCGGCGGAATTTTTATGGTGGACCCGGAAACCAGGGCGCTGGGCCTGCTGGTGCATCGCGGATGTTCCGCGGACTTCGCCGAGCGGGTCGCCCGGGCTGTCGCCGAACCGGCGCCGGCGCGTCCGCCGGGGAGGAGCCGGGAGCCCGAGGCTCCGACCATGGAGTCGCTGGCCGCCATCCTGGCGAGGCTCAAGCCGGACGACTTTTCCGCCATGGAGGTGTTCCCGATCCAGCAGAGCGGCGAGCTGGTGGCCGTGTTGATTGTGGGTTCCCATGCCCAGGCGGAAATACCGCGCCGAACCCGGCAGGCCCTGGAATTGATCACGGCCCAGGCCGCCGGCGCCGTGGCCCGGATCCGGGTGGAGCAGTCCTTGCGCGCCAACCGCCGGTTGCTGGAGCGGACGCTCCACAGCATCCCGGCGGCGGTCTTCGTTGTCAACGCGGACACAAATATCATTGAAGAATGCAATCCGGCAACCGCCCAAATGTTCGGGTACGCTCACGAGGAATTGATCGGCCAGCCCCTGGCGTCATTGCATGTGAGCGAGGCGGCTGCCGAACAGTTTGCCAGCCACCGGTTTGTCGCCGTGGAGGACAAGGGTTTCCTCAACAACTTCGAGTTCAAGCTGAGACGCAAGGACGGGGCTGAGTTTCCCGCCGAACACAGTGTGATGCCCATCCGCAATGAATTGGGCCGGCTGGTCAGCTGGGTGAACGTCGTGCAGGACATCACCCAGCGGAAGCAGGACGAGGAAGGGTTGCGGCAGTTGCCCCGGCGGGTCATCGAAGCCCAGGAATCCGAGCGCCTGCGCGTGGCCCGGGAAATCCACGACGGCGTCAATCAGGTCATTGCGTCGGTCAAGATGCGGCTGCATCAACTGGAAGGCCAGATTGGAGCTATGAATCCGGCGGCGCGGGAGATTCTGGGCCGCTGCGAAAAGCTGCTGGGCGGGGCGTTGGAGGAAAACCGGCGCATCGCGCACAACCTCCGGCCTGCCGACCTGGACGAGCTCGGGCTGGCCGCGGCCTGCCGCAACTATTGCCGGGAGATTCAGTCCCGGACGGGCCTGACTGTGCGTTACAGCATCGCGAACCTGAGCCGGCGGCTGCCACCGGCGGTTGAACTGAATCTCTTTCGCATCGTGCAGGAGGCCCTGACCAACGTCGAGCAACACGCCCGCGCCAAAACGGTCCGCGTGCGACTGCATGCCCAGGGGGACGACGTCATTTTGCGGATCAAGGACGATGGGCAGGGGGGCCTGTCCCGGCCAGCGAGGGCCGGCCGGGCAAAATGGCGGGGCATCGGCCTGACGAACATGCGGGAACGGGCCCTGGCCTTGGGGGGAACGTGCGAGGTGCTGTTGACGCCCCAGCAGGGAACAACCATCACCGTGCGCATTCCCGGCAGCCAGAAGGCTTGAGGAAAGGGGCGGCGAGCAAGGCGGCCATTGCCAGCCCCAGCCACGGGGAACCTCGCCAAAGTCAGGCCTGGCCGTCCTCGACCCAAAACGCCGCGTACCGGACGAGCGCATTGTCGCTCTTCAGCTTCAATTTTCTCCGCATCTGCGCGCAATGAGCGATGACATGCTCGACGCTCAGTTGGAGCTGGCGCGCGATCTCCTGGACGTTTTTCCCCCGCCCGAGCACCTCCAGGATATTGAGCTCCTGATCGGTGAGGCGATCCAGCGGGCGCATTTCGGGCTTCTCCGCGCTATTGCGGGAATCGTCCACCCGGTTCGCCAATACCTCCTCGCTGACATAAATGTGCCCGCCCAGAACATCGCGAATGGCGTGGACAATTTCCTCCGGATCCTCCTGTTTCATGATGTAACCGTCGCCGCCGGCCCGCAGCACTCGTTCGGCATATAGCGCCTCGTCATGCATCGAGACAACCAGAATTTTGATCTTGTCGTTTCGCGTGCGCAGCTCTTTGATCAATTCCAACCCGCTCTTGCCGGGCAAGGTGATGTCCACCAGCACCAGCTCCGTGCCGAGGCGTTCGATGGCGCGCAAGGCCTGTTCGGCGCTGCCCGCCTCACCGCACACACACAAGTCCTTCTGGCTTTTTATGATTTGCACCAGACCTTCACGAAACACCGGGTGATCCTCGACGATGTAGATTTTTCGGCGGGTGCCCGGCGGTGGTGCTTTGTATGTTTTCGGCATCGGTTTAACTCGAATTTCACGGGGCCACACAGGCGCTGAAAACAGCAGCGCGAAACCCGCGATCTTGTGCTATGGATTCATTTAGAACGACAACCCACCCTCCGCCCGTACCGCAGCCGGCGGCAAGACCTCCGCCACAGCCCGAATCATCGGCACTTTTCAACTGCCTGTTAGCTCGCCAATGAACCCAACATTAGCCTGACATCATCCGATGTCAACCTGCAACCCGGTAAAAGACCGGGAAGTCTCAATGCTTCATCCAGATAATGACAAATGATTTACTGTCGGTGGCCCAAAAGTGAATCAAGTTGTCCCCAGGTCGGGCTTACTTCATTAGGGTGGACAAAGACGGCGAGTTTACGAAAGGCAAGGCACATAATTAAAACAATCAGCTGTTACATAAGGAGCCGAATCGGCGGGGCCACTTGGGTCTTGGATTCAGGCTTGCGTCGGCCACCTCCTTCCAGAGCGGTCTAAGGCAGCATGAGGATTCGATAAAATCGTTGCGGATCCGGCCCGATGGAATCGATGGTTATCATCGTCGTGTTGGTGGCCGCGATGGGGCCATTCAAGTTGTTCCAAGTCGCCTGGTTCAGATCCGTCTTGTACAGCATCTGGTACAACTGTCCGACCGTAGCGCTCCAGGTCAGGACCACCGTGGCGCCCGCTGACTCCACCTTAAGGAAGTTCGGCGGCGGCGGGGTGGCGATGCTGAGTCGGAAAATGGTGCCGTAACCGTTCGTGCCGCCTTGCTGTGTCGTCCCATAGAAATTGCCGTCAGAGGCCTGGATCAGTGGAGCTTCGGGAGCGGCGCCATTGGTGCCGTTGAACGAGAACAGCATCGTGAGGCCGCCATTGGTTCCAATCTTAAAAATGGTGCCATAGCCTACACCCAATACGTTGCTGTAAACGCCGCCGACCGACGTCGTGCCGTATAAATTTCCATCCATGCCTTGAACCAACCCGGCCCTGGGATCCGCGCCATTGGTGATCGCGAAAGATACGAGTGTCGTGAAGGTGCCATTGGCACTGAGCCGGAATACGGTGCCATAATTGGTGCCTGATTGGTTGGTGCTGGCATAGGCACCGGTGGTGCCATAAAAACTTCCGTCCGCGCCCTGAACCAAACCGGCATAGGGATTGCCGCCGTCACTCAGGCCGGTAAACGCGTGCAAACAGGTAAGTGTCCCGTTGGTGGTCAGCTTGAAGATCGTGCCGAATCCGCCGTTGGTGCCGCCCAAGGAGGTCGTGCCATAGAGGTTGCCGTCGCTGGCCTGCACCAGTGTGCCGTAGGGACTGCCGCCGGTGAAGGTAAGGGTGCTGTTGTCAAAGGAGACCAGCGTCGTCAGCGTTTGGTTCGTCATCAGCTGAAACGCCGTGCCGCCGACGTTTGCGCCACCGATGGCGGTCGTGCCATAAAAATTGCCGTCCTGGCCCTGGACCAGACCGGCGAGGGGGTAACCGCCCGTCGCAAAGGCAAAGGTGGCCATCGTGGTCAGCGTGCCGTTGGTGGCCAGTTGAAACGCGATGCCGGCATGGCTGCTGCCGCCATTGTAGGTGGTGCCATAAAAGTTGCCGTCCGTCCCCTGGACCAGACCGGCGCGCGGCAGTGCGCCGTTCGTGTTGACGAAGGAAATCAGTCGGGTGAACGTCCCCGCCGGAGTCAGTTGAAAAATGGTTCCATAGTTGCTCAGACCGCCATAAGTGGTGGTGCCATAAAAATTGCCGTCCAGCGCCTGCATCAGGCCGGCAGTGGGAAAGGAACCGTTGGTTTGATTGAAGGAGACGAGCGTGGTAAGCGTGACGCCGGCCTGCGCCTGGCAAGCAACCGCTCCCCACAGGAAAACGCGGGCAAGGGCTGAAAAAACTTTTCCGGTCTTCATTAAATGAGGCTGTGCGTGAAGATGTTGCCTGGTAATAACTTCTTGATTCTTATCGACAGCAAGCCTAATCACCGGAAACGAAAAGTCAAGATTATTAACATAATCATCACTGCGGTTAGGATCCACATTCGCTTCTGACACTCTCCTCAGGGCTTTCATACCAAGCCCCGTCGCTACGAGTAAACACGACCCCAACCAAATTAGCATCGTCGAGAACCAGGCTCTCGAATGCTGACACCTTCGGGCATTGCTTCCCAAAAGTGACTCATGATGTCCCAAAACTATATAGAATAAGATTATGCAACAATTAATAATTATCCAAGTCGACTTATATGTGAATAACCCGGACCGTGCCGGTGGGAGCTTGGATTGAGGCGTGAAATTTGAGTTGAGATTCAGCTCAAGGGGCGGTCAGAAAAAAATCATAATTCATGAAAAAAATATTGACGGCATTAACTGTATTCAGCTTGGGCGCCGCTATGGATGCTGGCGCAACGCTGCTGGTGGATCGCGGACTGCCTACCGCCAACCTCAACAACGCTGCTGGCGCGGACCGCGCCAATGTTTCGTGGGCGTTTACTCAGTACACTTCGCCCGACTACTGGTTGGTTGGCGACTCATTTCAGAACACTAGCTCAGCGGCATGGACCATCAACACCATTCGCCTATGGACAGTGGGCCAAACCGATACCGCGATTCTGCGAGGCGGAGTTGGGGGCGGAAGCATTGATATCGTCTCGACTTTGGGCTCGATTTCACCGTCCACCTACGTGGGTGGGGCAACTTACCAGGGAAGTTCAGGATCATATATATCTCTTTACCAGATTGATTTTGCCGTCAACATCACCTTGCAGGCCGGGCAGACCTATGACTTCTTTCTAGATGGAAGTGGTTCCGGGGATGGCACATATGTTCCATTTGTTCATGCGTCCAACGCCGCATTGAGTGGTTCTAACCAGGATGGCGCAGACAACTCGATGCTCTATGCAGAGGTTCTCAACGGGGTCGTTGATTCAACAAGTGTCGGGACATGGAGTTGCGATGGTTATGGTTGGGATAAAGCGTCGGACGTGAACGTACAAGTTTTGGGGACTGTCGTTCCTGAACCCACGACGGTGATCGCCGGTGCGTTGCTGCTGCTGCCGCTGGGTGCGAGCGCGCTGAGAATTGTGCGCAAGGTGGCTTGACGCCCGCGTTATAACACTTGGCAGGTACAGTCAGGCCATGTTGTTGGCCCGCCGATTGGCTGCGCAACATGGAATTAATATTGGAGGGTTTTAAACAAGAACAGTCATGGGCAGGGACGCCGCGCCGCGATGTCTTCTGAAGATGTAGCGCGCCGACCTTGTTTGCTTCGGAGGCGGTATTTATTGAATTGATCCAATCACGCACGAACCGTGTCTCAAAAGTGATTTAAGATGTCCCCGGATGGCATAGAAGAAACAGTGCGCTCCGTTAGAATGGAAAAAAATCGGAACTTTGAAAAACACATCAATGAAGACATTAATCAAAGCAACATCAGTTGTCGCGTTGGCCATCGCTGGCCTCGGGATCACCTTGACCGCTCATGGTGCGCTCGTCATTTACACCGTGGATGGCGTGGGGCCCCAGCAATTTGCCGCGCCCACCACACCACCTGCAGATGCGCCATGGGGACCGGCCGGCTATCCGGGCGATACGGTGGAGCTTCAATCTTACAGCGGCAGCTTTGATTTGGTGGCCGGAACGACCGTTCAAAAGATCAACACGCTGCTCTGGACGATTAATTATACCTATGGCGGCACGGCGACCGATCCGAATGCCTGGAGTGACGTCTCTTTCGCGTTTAACGCAACCCGCAACATGACGATTGATGGGGTGGGGCCGGTGTCGCTCACCCAGGCCGGTTCACTGCTTTGCAGTTGGGACAACGACCACCTCAGCCTTGCCGGCGGCCCGACAGTGACCTTCTACGTTCAAGGTTATCGGGTTGACGTTACGGCGCTGGGTATCGGGCCGGTGGACGGTTCGAACTTTGACGGCAGCAATCCTTGGGTGCAACCCGGTCAGGACGTTATGGCTCAATTTGATATCACCGAGGTTCCTGTTCCCGAGCCTTCGACAATGATCGCCGGTGCGTTGCTGCTGCTGCCGCTGGGGGCAAGTGTGTTGCGGATACTGCGCAAGAATCGTCAACCTTGAAGGGTCTGCGCCCGCCGCCCCTTTTGTCTGCCAGACGGAATCGGACGTTCGGCCGATGAGGTTGTGTAGTGCCAATCAAGTCTGAGGAATTGGAGGCTCCGACCGTGTCCTAAATGTGATAGTCAATGTCCCAATTGAGGTGTTAATTGGGCGGTCAATTGCGCCCGAACTTGACCGCAAATAAGTCCCAAAAGTGAGTCAAGATGTCCTTTGCGGGGATAGACTTCGAATTGCAGTCGGCGTAGTCTCGGCTCAAGTAGGAAGGCAAAAATGTTGAGAAATGCAGAAGCGAAAAAAGGACAAATGACCAAAACATGAATCTACGAAAAACATTCGTAGCATTTGTTGTAATGATGGCTTGGGGAATGGTTCAACAAGCTCCTGCGACCATTTATTCCGATACGTTGGCTGACCTTGTCAATTCTCACGGCAGCCTCACCATCGGCGACAAGACCTTCAGCGGGTTCAGCTATCTCGCCAACGGAATGACTGCCTTTGATGCCAACAATATTCTGGTTACCGCCTCGCAGAGCAGTGATGGTGTTTATCATCTGACCTGGTCGGGTCAGGTCGCTTTTCTCGTGAGCGCCGGACCGGCGGTTGCCGATCTTCTGCTCAGCTACACGGTGACAGCCAACCCCGGGCAAATCATCGGGATCGACCAGTCGTACGTCGGTAGCGGTCAGCCGGCGAGCGGTTCTTTTCTTGCCGTTGACGAAAGTGTTTATGCGGGCGCCAATGTCGTGGCCTATTCCCATCTGGAGCGCGGCGACATGAGCGATCCTCCGGCCGAGACGATTCAAGGCGACCAATTGATCATCAATCCCCCTCAATCCACTCTGACAGTGGTCAAAGACATCAGTTTTGCCATCAATGCCCCAACCGGCGGCTTCGTTACGATTTCTCAAGTGGAACAGTCATTCGAGCAGGCGGCGGTGCCTGAGCCCACAACGGTTGTCGCAGGAATCTTGCTGTTGCTGCCGCTGGGTGCGAGCACGCTTAAGATTCTGCGCACGAAGAAAATTGTATAACAAGTTTGGCGACTTTAAACGAGTAAACCAGTTGGAAGGAAAACCAGAAAGAAGAAGGATGTAAGACATATGAAACTGAGAAACAAAATAATGCTTGGCGCCGCGCTCGCAATGGTGGCGATGCAAACCACACGAGCTGCCATTTACTTGAGTGATCTGACTGGGGCAGATGGAAGGTCGAATGGTTCAGAGATCACCGTCGGTGATAAAACCTTCAGCGGTTTCAGTTATCAGGCCAGCGGCTTGACTGGTTTTGATGCCAGTCAAATTACAGTGTCAGCATACATCGGTGCCGATGGTGTTTATTACCTGTCGTGGGGAGGCAGTATTGCCCTCGTGTCCGGTGGGCCGGCGATTGCGGATCTTCTGCTCGGCTACACCGTGACCGCCAATCCCGGTCAAATCGTTGGCATTGACCAGAGCTACGTGGGGAGCGGCACGCCACTGGGGGGAACTTTTCTGGCCGTGGATGAGACCGTGAATGCAGGTGCGGTCACCGTGGGGTATTCCCATTTGGAGCGCGGCGACCTTAGCGATCCGCCGGGCGAAACCATACAGGGTGACATGCTGGTTATCGATCCACCGCAGTCCACCCTGACCGTGACCAAAGACATCAGCCTGGCGATTAATTCCTTCAGCGGAGGTTTGGTCAGCATCTCTGAAGTCACCCAATCCTTCCATCAAGTGCCGGAAGCTTCGACGATGATTGCGGGTGCGTTGCTGCTGCTGCCCTTGGGCGCCAGCACGCTGCGGATCCTTCGCCGAAACCGCATGCCGTAAAATTTAACAAAAAATAAACCGAAAACTTAGCCTGAACCAACAAACTCAAAGGAAAAATATGAAAAAAATTTGCGTGGTATTAAGTCTGGCTGCCGTGCTGACAGCCACCAGCGCGTTTGCCTCCATGAGCGTAACGCTGACGGAGAACACCAGCCAATATAGTTACGGCGTGGGGGGTGAGTTCAGGGCCACGGGCGACGCTGGCTTGGATGCCGTCGTCGCTTGGGGAGCTTACTCGGCAGCGACGTCTGGCGGCAGTGGTTCGTCCCGATATTTCCAGACTTTCTGCATCGAACACAACGAGTATTTCACGCCAGGCACACCCTATAGCGCTTCGATTAGCCCGAATGCCATGTATGGGAGTCAGCCACCTCTCGGTGACCCAATCTCGATCGGTACCGCTTGGCTCTACAGCCAGTTTGCCGCCGGAACTCTAAGCGGCTACAATTATACTTACGGCTCTGGCCGGGCCTCGGCAACATCGGCGGGCGCACTCCAGGAGGCGATTTGGTGGTTGGAAGGCGAGAGCGGCGGAGTCAATAACAGCTTTATTGCTCTGGCTGAGACGGCTTTGGGTCTGAACAACACCACCATCAAAAATGACGCCAATGGGGCCTATGGCGTCTATGCCTTGAATTTAGGAAATCCAGGTGCTGTCCAGGACCAGTTGGTTATTGTTCCTGAGGCGACAACAGTAATTGCGGGCGCTTTGCTGCTGCTGCCGCTCGGCGCCAGCACCCTGCGGGTTCTGCGCCGGAATCGCGAATAGCCGGGATTCAACGCGAAGTTTTTTGATACCATCAGGCCGGTTTTTAAGACCGGCCTGATTTTTTTATAACCAAGTTCGACTTCGCGGAGTCAGCAAAGATACATTGATTATCAAGCACTAACGCAAAAGGACGCAACCAGTCACTTTTTCTACACCCAGTCGCGCTCAGCACCCATGGCATCACTACAACTTTTCTGCCGGTCAAAGGTCTCAGGGTGATGCTTCGGCCAAGTCCCAATAGTGAACCAAAATGTCCCGAAAGCCTATAGACCGCAGATGGGCGACAGAATATAAATTAGCCAATTGAATTTGGAAGTCGTTTAATGGGAAACGAAAGAAAGCGAGGCAAATAATGAAATCGATTAAAACATTGGTTGCGACCATAACCGGCTTGGCGATTGTCGCGGCTACGAGCCATGCCAGCTTGACCACGGTGAATGACATTTGGGGAGCGAATGGTGCCGGTGGTGAGTGGAACCTCTACAACAGCGGCGTCGGGTCATCGCCAGGCGCAGGAGTCATGGAGTATCTCTACGGCAATTTCACCCGCGTAGATGATGCCAGCGATATCCAGTGGATTGGTTCGCCCGGGGGCGCGACTTTCGATGCCATTTACGCCGGTGCCGGGCAGGCGCTCTACACCGCTGCACTTGCTGGCACCCCCATATCCGGTCAGATTCTCAGTGCGTCAGGCAATATGGGGAGCACCCCTCCAGCACGATCCTTGACCACGGTTTCTTACACGCCGGTCAGCCAACCCTTCTTGTTCCTGGACCAGGCCAACGGCAACAACGCCTATTCTGACCCAACCCTCAGCACTGGTGGCGTGGATCGCATGGTCACTTTTGCCGTTACTGGCTATCTCACGAGCGCAGGTAACATAAACACTTGGACTGCTTTCTCGGACGGGACGACACACTACGTGATCGCCTTTGAGGACGGAACGGACTTCGATTTCAACGACCTGGTGGTTGAGGTGTCTGGCGTGACGCCCGTTCCCGAGGTCGGCACTGTCGTCGCCGGTGCGCTGCTGCTCCTGCCGCTGGGAGCCAGCACCCTGCGGATTCTGCGGCGGAAATAACCGGCTTAAACGGCAAAGCTGAAGGTTGCTCTCCAATATCAGGCCGCTCTGATGAGCGGCTTGATTTTTTTCATCCGCCGTTTCGCATTGCGAAACGGTTTTCGGTTGCATCATGGGGATCAGACACGGCGCGAAGTGCGGTTCAGAAACCGACGCCCGGCAAGTGCAGTGCAGTTCTCGACAGAGCTTCAGGTCAACATCCAAGGGCATAACCGCCGACCCCCATCGTTAACCCCACGGCGGAATCGCAAAAAGCGATCAACTTCCGGTTGACAGCTCCGACTGGCTTCAGAATTATCATTTCGTGTCCGAATTACGCTGGTGCGTGGCCCATACCAAGCCGCGCCGGGAGAAAAAACTGGCTGACTATTGCCGGCGACAGGGCTTGGCCGTCACGTTGCCGTGCTACGATTCCGCGCACAAGTACCGCGGCAAGACCGTCGTGTTCCAAAAGCCGCTGTTTCCCGGCTACGTATTCCTCCTACTGGAGTCCAGGCAGAAGGATTCCGTGCGCCGGAATGAGCATGTCGCCCGGTTGCTGGAAGTGTTTGATCAGGAAACCTTCGAGCGCCAGTTGCGCGACATCCTCCTGGCCCTCAAAACGGATCTCGAGGTGCGCCTGGCACCGGGCATCGGGGAAGGCATGCGAGTTCGCATCAAGTCCGGTCCGCTCCAGGGTTTGGAGGGTTGGGTCGAGCGACGCCAGGGGCTGACGACGGTGTTGCTGCGGTTGGATTTCATCAACCGGGCGGCGGCGGTCAAAATTGACGCGGACGCGTTGACTCCCAGTTGAGCGAGACTCGAATCTCGCGGAAAACAATTCAGAATCGCGCAAGGTGGCTAGGCGGAGGAGAAAGGTCATCATCGCCGGAGGGGTGAGTTCCGAGATCTCCCGTATTTATGGGTTTTCATCGGTGAGAGCCTTTCAGCGCGCTCCCTTCGGAACGATTTTGAGCAGCCTGGGCAACGCGACCGCTCCGCCCGCCAAGCCCAGATCATGATGGAGGCCTGTGATGACCTGGAATTCTTCTTAAGGCGAAACGTAAGCGTCACGCGTAGCGCCTATTGACAGGGAGTGTGAGAACCTATCGTAACTATCGTAGTTG
>DATJOW010000123.1:0-22092 GCA_035506715.1 Candidatus Acidiferrum sp.
AAAATGAGACCGCCGAGCCGCTGCCCAACGTTTCGCCGCTCGACAAAATCATCGTTGCATTCGCCGGCCCGTTGTTCAGCTTTTTGCTGGCCGTAGGATTTGCCCTCGTCGTCTGGGGCGTCGGCAAACCCACCAACGAAGGCGACACGTCAACCCGGGTGGGCTGGGTGGACGAAAACGGCCCGGCGTGGAAGGCCGGATTGCGGCCCGGAGACCGGATTCTGGAGGTGGACGGCCACCCGGTGAAGCATTTCGCGCCCACTTCAGCGGACAGTGTAACCTGGCGGATCGTCACCAGCGAAGGCACGAATATCCCCATCCGGTATGTGCGCGATGGCCAGGAGGCCACGGCCAACGCTTCGGTTTATCACCGTCCCAGAAAAGAGTGGAAAATTGACGTGTTCGGTCTTTTCTCATTTAACATTCCCGTGGAGCGTACTCCCTTGCGACAGGTTCTCATTATGCCGGCGATGCGCTCGGTGATTTACAGCGTGGCCAGCAACAGTCCCGCGGCGCTGGCCGGCCTGGTGAAGGGCGACGAGGTGGTGGCGGTGGATGGAAAACCGATTTACCACCCCTGGGCGGTCATTTCCGTTGAGGATTCCTGGAGCAACAGCCCGGTCACACCCATCACCCTGACCGTGAAACGGGGAGACCAGCAATTCGACCGCACCCTCCTGGCGGTCAAACCGGTCCAGCCGACCAACAGCTCTCCGTCTCTCGGCATTCTGGAGCTGGGCGACCAACCCAATGTGACCCTCGTGTATCCCGGCCCGCTGGAGCAAATCCGGTCCAGTGTCGACCAGATATTCGGGACCATCGGCGCGCTCCTGCACCGCAAAGGCGAAATTGGCGTGCAGCAACTCGGTGGCGCGGTCATGATCGCGCGGGTTTACTACAACCTCTTTGAAAGCGAAGAAGGCTGGCGGCTGGCCCTCTGGTTCAGTGTCATTTTTAACGTCAACCTGGCCCTCATCAACCTGCTGCCGCTCCCGGTGCTCGATGGCGGACATATTCTGCTGTCGCTGATCGAAGCCATTTGCCGCCGCCCCATCAGCGCCCGGATTCTGAACGCCATCCAGACCGGTTTTGCCATGCTGCTCATCGGCTTCATGGTTTACATCGCCTATTTTGACACGGGCGATTGGTTCCGCAGCGCGCGCGATAATCGTGAGCCCGTGATCGTTTTCGCACCGGCACGGTAAGGCCCCCATGCGTTACTGCGATTCCCCGTTTTCCTACCGCCGGCGAACCAGCCGGGAAATTGTCATTGGCGATCCGGCTCACGGCGGAATCATCCTGGGCGGCGCTCGTCCGGTGGGCGTGCAATCCATGATCACCTGCGATACGATGGACACTGCCGAATGCGTGAAGCAGACGCTCGACCTGGTGGCCGTCGGCTGCCAGATCGTCCGCATTACCGCGCCCACGGTCAAGGATGCGGCCAATCTCGAGCCGATCGTCGCCGAACTCCGGCGGCGCGGCTGCTTCGTGCCGATCGTCGCCGACATTCATTTCAAGCCCGAAGCGGCGATGGAGGCGGTCAAATGGGTGGAGGTGGTGCGCGTGAATCCCGGCAATTACGCCGACTCCAAAAAATTTGCCACCAAGGAATATACCGACGCGCAATACAACGCCGAGCTGAAGCGCATCGAGGAGAAATTCACGCCGCTGGTGCAGGAGTGCCTCCGCCGGAAGCGGGCACTGCGCATCGGCACCAACCACGGCTCGCTTTCCGATCGCATCATGAACCGCTACGGCGACACGCCGCTCGGCATGGTGGAAAGCGCGCTGGAATTCGCCCGCATCTGCCGCAAGCACGATTTTCACAACTTCAAGTTTTCGATGAAGTCGTCCAACCCCAAGGTCATGATCGAATGCTACCGCCTGCTGGTCGCGCGGCTCGACCAGGAAGGCCCGGATTGGAATTATCCCATTCATTTGGGCGTGACCGAGGCGGGGGAAGGCGAGGACGGCCGGATCAAGTCCGCCATCGGCATTGGCTCGCTGCTGTGCGACGGCCTGGGCGATACCATCCGGGTTTCGCTCACCGAGGACAGCCCGCGCGAAATTGAAGTGTGCAACGATTTGCTCGCCCAGATTCCCGTCCTGGCCGGGTCCGAATTCCAAAGCCCGAATTCCACATTTCCCTTCGATCCTTTCCAGTTCGAGAAGCGCGCCACGCCTGAAATCGAGCTGGCGCCGGGCGTGAAGTGCGGCGGTGAACAGCCCGTCCGGGTCGTGGTCACCCGCGCCACCTGGGACAAGGTCGCCCCCAAAATCCGCCCCAAGGACAACGTCAAGCCGGAGGCGGTTTACGAGGACCTCAATATCGCTGAAATCGATCCGACCAAAGACTTTGAAGTCAACTGCGAGACGCAACTGGTGACGGTCCAGGATGGCGTCCGTCTGCCGGCCATCGCCGCCTTCCGGCTGTTGGTGGCAGCATTGAAGCGTTTGGGCCGGACCAACCCGATTTTGCTGAAGGATTGCCTCCATTTTGAGCCGGTGCCGTTGGAACCAAAAATCGCCCTGTTGCGCGCCTCGGTTGTCATTGGATCTCTCCTGGCCGACGGGATTGGCGACGCGATTTTGGTCCGGAGCGAGAGCGGGGCGGGGCAGTCATTGCGGCTGGCCTACAACATTTTGCAGGCAGCCGGATGCCGGAGTTTCAAGACGGATTACGTGGCGTGTCCGTCGTGCGGCCGGACGTTGTTCAACCTCCAGACGGTGACGGCGCGCATCAAGGCGCGGACCCAGCATTTGAAGGGTGTCAAGATTGCCATCATGGGCTGCATCGTGAACGGCCCGGGCGAGATGGCGGATGCGGACTTCGGTTATGTTGGTGGCGCGCCCGGCAAAATCAACCTCTACGTCGGCAAACAGGCCATCAAATTCAACATCCCCGAAACCGAAGCCGTCGAGCGCCTGGTGGACCTGATCAAGGAACACGACAAATGGCGTGAGCCGGAAGCTACAGCCGGATAACATCCTCAAGTCAACCCGCAGGCTGGGAAGCCGGCGTTACGTGGGGCTGCCATCTTGGCTGCGGGTTTTGGCGGCTTCCAGCCGCCAGTTCCAATGACAGTGTTCAGATACACCCCAATGGTCAAACCCGGACACGGCCGGCCGGTTAAAACGCTTGACGAACACGATGGCCGGGTGTTGCCTCCTTGACAACAGAAGATCATATGAAAGTCATTGCCATCATTCTATCCATCGTCGGTTGCGCATTTGCCGCAAGTGCTCAAACCAACGAGGCGCTCATCCCGATTTTAACCGCCGGAACCCAAAGTTTTACCAATGCCCGGATTACTCATGTCACCCCGGCCTACGCCGTGGTTTCTTATGATGGCGGCATCGCTCAGGTTGCCCTGAGCAATTTGCCGACGGCATACCAGCGGCAATACGATTACGATCCGACCAATGCCGCAAAGTATCTGGAGGATAAGAAGCAGGAGCAACTTCAGGCGCGCGCCCGATTGCAGGCGCAACGAGCGGCCTACCAGCGTTACGTGGCGTCATTGGCCGGCACCAATCAGCCGGTCCGAATTGTTTCCATCAACGCTGAAGCTCCTTATCTGAAATGCACGGCGGAAACGAAGTCCGGCACGCGCGACATCAACTTGAAGAACCTGCCGGACCCGGTCCGGAACTTTATTACCCGTTTGAATCAACTGCGCGGCGAGGTCGCCAGTTTCGAAGACCGCGTGGACGATTACACCCGGGCGGCAAGACATGCCGACGCCCTGGCTCCCACCACGCCCATCCTGACCACCGGCGGGAATTCCGGCGACGCGAACAGCCCGGTAAACCAGCGCGCCCAGGCCAATCTGATGCTCAACCGCGCCGAGGATATGCAAAAGCAACTGGTGAAAATGAAGGAGGACCTAGCGGCCATGGAATCGGAGTCGGTCAAAAACACCACCGTGCTTGCCTATCCCACCGGTCAGATTTACGACCAGCTCGAAATCTGGGTTTGCACGGGTGTGGCGGGGAATTTGTGAATCGGCTGGTTCGGCACCTGCCGGGATTCATCCCGCTGTTGGTGATGACGTGGTTGGGCACTATGCCGGGTTCCGGTGCCACGCCCGAAAGCCGCTGGTGGCCGACGCAAACCTTTCCCAAGGCCGTTGTGCGAACCACCGACCAGCGGCGATTTTCCGAACCTCGCATCGCGCTCCAATTGATGGTGCAATCCGTCGCCGGCCTTGCAGCGAAGGCGGTCAACGAGGGTCGCGGCGATGAATTGGTATGGGTTGACAACGGGGGCGGCGACTTGGAAAAGTGGTATGCCCGCCTAATCACCCAACAACCGGAACTAGCCAGACCGGGTGCCCTCGAGCCCTGGGATTTGGTGGACCGATATGTGAAGCAAGGTATTATCAAGGGCTATATCCTCTACCGCCGCGACCAGTCCAAAGGTGAAAGCCACACCAGCCGGCCGGGCATGGATTGCTCGGCCAATGTCGCCTCCAGCCTGGCCGGAATCCTGGATGGCATCATGGTGGACGAAACCCTGGAGCGTGAAGCGAAGGCGCACGGCCTGAAACTGTTGTTGGATGTCCGCGGCAAATCCCAACCGTGGTGCTTGCAAACGTATCGGGACCAGTTCAACCGCCGAATGATTTGCCTTCAGGATCCGCGGGTGCCCCATGTCCGCGACCTGGCCATTGCCCACAAGGTGTTCACCGCCTTTGGCAGCGACGAATCCATCCCGGCTGCCATGGCCTGGCTGGAACCGCTTTCGCCCATTCTCGGCTGGAACTGCGGCGACGAGTTTGCCAACACCGATTTATCCACCCGCTACGGTCATATTCAAACCGCCACCGACTGGTGCCTGAATTTACCCGTCCTCATGGCCGGAACCGAAAAGGTCAATCTTCCGCGGGCCCGGGGTTTTGACCCGCGGACCATCGACTGGAATGACGCGCACAGCGCCATCGCATTCGTTGACACGGACGGTGACAACGTCCAGTGGTTGCTGGGCAATTTTTTCGGCAACGCCAGCTATTGGGCCAATCCTGAACGCGGAACGATTCCCTTCGGCTGGTCCTGCTGTTTTGATCAACTGGCGCAACTCTGTCCGCAAGCCATCGAATACGCGCTGGAAACCCGGACCACCAATGACTGGTTCATCGAATGGGGCGGGGGATACTACTACCCGGATCGCTTTGGCCGTCAGCGCACAAACCGCTGGGAGCTGCTGGCCCGGCATGCCCGACGCACGTGGGAACTGATGAAGAGGACGAACAGCCGGATCATTGGATTCAATTTTTCACAGGTTGATTCACCCGAGGCGCACCAGGCATGTGAAGTTTTCGCCGGTCAGACCGACGGGTTGCTGGCGATTTTCGCCTTTCAATACGCACCCTATGAAGGCGGGGCGGGTAAAGTCTTCTGGGTGCGAGATCGCAACGGAGTCGAAGTGCCGGTAATGACCGCCCGCTATTCAATCTGGGAACATGCCAACCGCCGCGCGCGCGCCGGCACGCCCGCCAAAGTCGCGCGTGAAATCCGGCAGACAACCGACGGAACGGCGCCGGCGCAACCCCCGCGCCAGGACTGGGTGATTGCGCATGTCTGGTCGTATTTTAAATACTCTCCCGACACGGACGAGAATGCCGAGAATCTGCCGCAGGAAGCGGCCGAAGCCCATGGTGGTGTTCGTGGTTATTCCCCGGTCGTTTGGTGTGCCGAGCGGCTGCCCGCGGGCGTTCGGGTGGTCAATCCCGAAGAACTGGCCTGGCGCATCCGAATGCAGCACGATCCGGCGCAAACCAAAAGGCTGGTGGACCAATTTCAGTGACTGGGGATGGCAATCGCTCAGGTCAGCTCAGGGGCTGGCCCGGGCGGCATCCCCGGTTGATTTCAGAATGCTGGGGCTGGAATTGGTGGCGGCGCGGGGCGGCGCGGTATCTTTGAGGAAATTGTCGAGGACGGCCAGGTAACTCTCCAGTTCGCCGCTGACCTCCGGGCCGAGGTCGCGCTTGAGCTCCCGCAACTGGTCGGTGACGGATTGGGCCTGGGCGCGCAGGTCGTCAAGAGTAATTTTTCCGGTGCTCAGGCCGTCGAGCAATTCGTTGAACTTGTCGGTCGCTTCCGGGCCGGCCGAACCGATGATATGCGATTGGACCTGCTGGATGAGATTGGTTTGGCTGCGCAGGCTGCGCAAAGCCGCCGGCAGGTCGGCCACCGCATTGCTGGCGGGCGATGCGGCGGGCCGGGGGTTCACGTTGGATCCACCGGCCGGCAGCGGGTGATTCGCTGCGGCTCCGGTGCCCAGAACGATGGCGTTGATTTTGGAGCGGGGCAGGGTGATGTTCCCGAGGTTTTCGTTTTGCAGAACGAGGAGGTTGGTGGTCAGGGACAGGACCGTGCCGACATACTTGTCGCCATTTTGCATGACCACCTGGTCGGCGCGTAATCCATTGATTGGCCCGATAGCGAGGGGAACGAAGATCATCAACAGCGGAATGGCTTTCATTACGCGTATACTAAGCTGCCGGGCTTCATTCCGCAAATCAGTTGGCCTGGTCAAAGCTTCGGGTCGTTTTTTGCCAAGTCCGAGCTGGCGGCGAAAAAGGTGGCTTGCTGTGCCTAGCTGGCGCCAGCGATTGAGACTTGACATGCAACCCGGTTTGTCCAGCCTGAAACTTCAGCCGGAAACCAAATGGACCGGCAGAATTTCAACCGGGTAACCGCAGACGCACCATGAACAAATCATTAAACCTCATTTGGTTGGCCTTTGGTTTGATCCTGGGATTCACAGGATGCCGGCATCCGGCATCGTCCCCGCCCCTGGCGGCCGGGGGTCCGCCGAATGGGGCCGGTCAGGCCGGCCCGACAGAAGCTTCCGTCGGGGGAGTCGTGCATCGGTGGGGCTGGCTCGAGGTAAAGAGCGGCCAGTTGTGCGATCAGTCCGGCCGACCGATTCAACTGCGCGGAATGAGTTCGCACGACTTGAAACAGTATCCGTTCCGGACCAACACGGTTGAGCACCTGGCGCGGGATTGGCACATCTCGGTCGTCCGCGCCGCCATGTACACGGACAGTTATGGTTCGAGCTATATCCGGGACCCGGGTATCAAACAGGCGGTCAAGCTGATTGTGGACGAGGCCATTCGCAACGATGTTTATGTGATCGTGGACTGGCACATTCTGGAGGATGGCAACCCCAATCGTTACCGGGAACAGGCGAAGGATTTCTTTCAGGAAATGGCGCGGACCTATGGCCGGCATCCCAATGTGATTTATGAAATCTGCAACGAGCCGAACGGCTCGGGGGTGACCTGGAAGGAAATCAAGGCCTATGCTGAGTTTATCATCCCGACCATTCGCACCGTGGCGCCGAACGCGGTAGTCATCGTCGGGACGGACACGTGGAGCCAGGGGGTGCGGGCCGCTGCGGCAGACCCGCTCAGTTTTTCCAACGTCCTGTATGCGCTGCACTTTTATGCCGGCACTCACGGCGAAGAGTTGCGCGCCGCTGCGGATGACGCCTTGTCGCGCGGGGCGGCCCTGTTTGTCTCCGAATGGGGGTTGACCGATTACACCGGACGCGGCCGGCTTTACCTTGACGCAGCGGAGACATGGATGACGTGGATGGACCAGCATCAGATCAGTTGGGCCAACTGGTCTTTCAGCAACTGCAATGAAAGCAGCGCCGCCCTGAAGCCCGAGGCGGACATGAACGGTCCCTGGCCGGAAGCGGAACTCAACCCTTCCGGGGAGTGGATCCGGTCAAGATTTTAACGATTGGCGTCGGCGGATGATGCCAAGCGAGCAAAGCAGCACGGCAAAGCCGGTCAAAGAGAGCGTCCCGGGCTCGGGCACGGGCGCGATGGCCACGGCGTCGAGGGTCGGGCCATAAAAGCTGTTTGCCAGGCTCGCAAAGTCAAGTGTCAAGGAGCCGCTGGTCGCCGTAAAATTCATCGTCTGCAGACTCCATCCCATGTTCGCGTTCGAATGACCGGTGATGTCGAAATTGAACGTTTGCATCGCCGACCCAATGCTGGCTTGCAGGCTCTTGACGGTGGGTCCACCTGCGGTATTGCCGGCCATGAGGAAGGACAATTGATAATTCTGACCGACAGTGAAGCCTGTGATGATTTGTTCAATCGCACCGGCCGAGGTGCCGGAAAGATCCAGCGAGCGGCTGCCGTCGCCAGCGGTCCAGGTGCCACCCACATAGTCAATGGTGCCGCTGACGACGGTCCAGCCGGTTAAACTCGTCGAGTCGCCCGCCGTCAACTGGATGCTTGTGATGCCGGGATTGGTGCCCAGTTCGAAGCTGCCATTGACCACGTTTTGGCCCTTAACCAGGCTGGCCGCCAGGCAAAGCAACAGGGCGGTGTGGGTGAGGTGAAGGCGATGGGAGGATTTAATTTTCATAATTTGATTGATGGTTTGGTTTCAGTTTAAGGTTTGTTTTCTACAGGCTTATGGTGCCCGCGTCAGAAGCTGCGATGTCCGCCTGACAGCAATCTCGGCGATACATCCGGATTAGCTCATGGCAGAAATGTCCCTTTCTGATTGTTATGATTTATGTCATTCCGTTCGCTGACAGACAAGTGAAATGAATTGCTGCCTCCCGGTTTCTGGCTAAGGACATGACAAAAACCGATGGACAAGAGGTGGCAAATCCCGCGACGATAAGGCGAATGACCACGAGCTCGAGCCTGGGTCGCCGGTCGGCTTTGGCGGCAGTTGTATTTGAGCGTTACGGGCTGTCACTCGCTTATCTGGGCCTGGGGGCTTATCATCTCCACCGGCTTTGGATAAACGGGCCAGGACAACCAAACGTCGATGGCACATTGCTGGCGGGCATCGCCCGGCAGGTGATCCAATTGCAGCTGGAGGTTTATGTCGGGGTGCTCTTGCTGGTGGGACGGCGGGCAGTCGTCTTGCCCCAAACGCTCCAGGACGTTCTGGTTCCGCTCCTCGCGACGTTCTTCAACGCCACCTACAGTGCGGTTCCGATTTTGCCCGTCTGGCTTCGGAAAAACCTTTGCCCGATGGACCTGCAGACGCCGCTGGCCGCCGCCGGGTTGTTTCTCAACCTGGTGGGTCTGGCCGTGGCGGTCTGGGGCGCGTTGAGTTTGGGACGATCCTTCGGCGTCTTAATCGAGATGAAACAAATTGTCCGCGAAGGAGCCTACCGGCGGGTCAGACATCCGATGTACGCCGGATATCTTTGCCTTCTGACCGGACTCGCACTGGCGAACGGTTCGTTGGCTTTCTTAATTCTGGTTCCGGCGCACGTCGGCCTGCTTGTTTGTCGCGCCTGGCTCGAGGAAGCGCGGTTGGCCGACCACAGCCTCGAATACCGCGAATATCAGAAGACCGCCGGATTCATTTTCCCCAAGTTGGGCCGGCCCAGAACACCGCCCGTTTAATCAGCCTGGTCCGGGCCAAGGCGCCTTTCCAGCAGTACCTGGCTGATGGCATCTCGCAGATGTTCCAAACGGAAGGGTTTACCCACAATGCGATCCACCGGCGTTGACTGGGGCACAGCACCTGGATAACCGGTCAAAAGAATAATCGGCTGTTTCGGCGCGCGGGCTTTGATGGCGGCGGCCAGTTGGTCGCCTTTCATTTCGGGCATGGCAAAATCCGTCAAAACCAGGTCAAATTCTCCCACCTCGAACCGGGCGAGTGCCTCTTGGCCGCTTCGGGTCGTTTCCACCTCATGCCCGTCGAAGTTCAGCAGCATTTTGACGGTCGTGGCGACCGAGGCCTCATCGTCCACCACCAGAATCCTTAGTTTTGCGACACCCGCTGAACTCATTTGATCAAAAAATTATCTTATACACAGAGGCGGTTCCGATTTCAATGTTTACTTATTCACAATCGCCAAACCGACGAAACTGCGCCTGGGATTGAGAGTCAGGAGGCGGGAAAAGGTTCCAGCGGCAGGGCCGAAACCGTCAAGTTGGCTCGGCGGGCCGGGATTGAAAACTGCGCCAGAGGGTCAAGGGCAGCAGACCCAGGACGATGATGGCGACCTGGCTTCCCATGAACAACATCAGCCACTTGAACGCCGCGTCCATGAATCCGTAGCTGTGCAGGCCGATGCCGAGCATGTTCACGCCAAACCAGGAGAAACTGGTGACGATGTTGCCGGCGACCGCCAGATTCATGATGCCGCGTTCGCGCACCAGCCCGCCCCAGCGCGCGTGCAGGATCATCGCGTTCCAGAGCACGATGAGCAGGGCGCCGTTTTCCTTGGGGTCCCAGCCCCAGAACCGGCCCCAGGATTGGTCGGCCCAGATGCCGCCCAGCACCGTGCCGATGAAACTGAACAGCGTGGCGAAACAGACGATGCCGTAAACCATCCGGGCCAGCGACCTGGCAGTTTCGGCGGTCAGCGTCGTGGTAAGCACGCCCCGCACGATGTAAATGACGGCCAGTAAGCCGGCCACAAATGTCGAGGCATAGCCAAGGGTGACGGTGACGACATGCGTGGCGAGCCAGAAATTGGTGTCCAGCACGGCGCGCATCATCTCCATGGTGTCGCCGCTCAATGCCAGGTGGTGGGCAATAATGAGCGTCACGAACCCAACAAAAGCCGCCACCACGCACCCGATGCCATCGCGATAAATCTTTTCCAAGACGACCCCCAGGACCACCGCGGCCCAGCCGATGAAAATTGCCGAAGAGTAGAGATTAGTGACGGGCGGCCGGCCTTCAAGATACATGCGCCAGAGGAGTCCGAAGGTGTGAATCAGCCAGGCCAGGACGACCAGATAGAGCGCCGAGCGCCTCAGCCAATCGGAGAGGTTGAACCACGACAGCAGCGCCAGGACCAGTGCCAGAACATAGATGACCGTGGCCTTGTAGAACGGTTCCAAGCTGCTGAAGATATATTCCTGGTCGGCTTTGCGCAGTTGCGGGGCAAAACGGCCGCCCAGCCAGGCGCGGTATTGGCTCACGAGGCGGTTGAAATCGTCGGGCTGGCCGGCGCGCCAAGCGGTGACCATGCCGGCGTAAAATTTCGCGGCCGGATTGATTTCGCCGGTCCGGGCGCTGGCCATGAGGTTGGTGCCGATGTTCTGCCAGGCGTCGTGCGGCAGGCTGGGGTCTGTCGGCGGAATGGTCAGCGGCAGGGCGAACCGGGCGACGGTGTTGAAACTGCCCATGAAGCCGAGCAGGGTATTGAAGGCGTTCTGGTCAAATTTCTGGCCGGCTTCGCGCGCATTCACGGCAGCCAGGCCTGGGCCGACGCTCTTCTGGTACGCGTCCAGGTCGGCGGCAAAATCGTCCGCGCCCGGCGGCTTCAGGCTGACTTCGAGCCGCTGGTACAGATTCATGGCTTCGTAGAGCTTCATCAATTGCGATTCGAAGGCGGTGCGTTTGGAGGAATCAATCGGCCCGATGCGGCTGGCTTGTTTCTCCATTTCGTCCAGTTGCGGCCGGAGCTGGTTGAACGAGTAATATTTCTGGCCCTCGGGCAGTTTGAGCAGTTCGGCCACCTCGTTGTTGTCGATGCGGAACACCTTCCGATCGTCGGCTGCCTCGGGTTTCATCATCACCTCCAGCAGCCAATCCATGGCGGAGAGGGTTTGTGCCTGGCTGCCGTTGTTTTCGTAAACCGATTGTTTGGTGCGGATTTGCAGCAGCGAATTGCGGGCGACGGAATCAAACGGCTGGAAGCGACCGTTCATGAGCACCGGCAAATGGCCAAAAGCGCGCGCGTCAAATCCGGTGGCGGGCGGCGGGCGTAAACCCGACAGGACCCAGCCGGCCATGATCGCCACCAAAATGAGGGGAATCCACCTTTTCATGATCGCATTTTCTCCTTTCGGGAAGCGCCCGCTTCCCGGCGAGCCGGCGCACGGCTTTGTGCCGCGGCACCGGGAGCGGAGACGGCGGCGGACGCGGACTGCGCCAGGCGGCGCTTCAGGAAGGGAATCAAATGAGACAGAAACTGGATGGTCAGTCCGACAGCGACGAGGACACAGGCCAAGTAGGGGGTCAGCCAGCTCGGATTATGCACCACCTGCAAGATGCTGCCTTGGTCGTCGGGATCGAAACTGGCCTGGTAAAACGTTTCCCCGCCGTAACGCAGCGGATTGTTCATGAAGATCCGGACTTCCCGGTCCTCACCGGTGGCGCGATTCTGGAGCCGGACGCGGCTCGAGAAATTTTTGGGGATGTCGGTGCCGGGATATTTATCGTGCCGGAACTCGATCAGATGCAGGCTGAAGGGCAGGTAAAAGCGTTCCTGTCGCAGGCGCAGCTCATACCGGCGGTTGTCGTAGCTGAACGCTTGCGGCTGGTCCAGCCAGGCGGACACGAGAAAGGTGCCGAGCGCGCCGCGGGGGGTGACCACTTCGACGACGGCCGACGGCATGTCCACGCGGTTCATTTCGGTCTCGCGCGGGGTTTCGCGCCACCAGAGGTCCGTGCCGAGCCCCGCGGTGGTTTTGACCGGCGCGAATCCGGGCTGGGATTGCTGGTCGAGCGCGGAATTGGCGTAAAAGGTTTTTAAGCGCAATTGCAGGGGCATGCCGGGGATGTCCGCCTGGCCCTGCCGGACAAGCCGGCTGCAGGGAATCGCCACCACCTGGTTCAAATCCGGCCGGGTGGTGTCCAGCACGGCCAGCTCGAAGGCCCGGTCGGCCTCGGTGTAATTCTTGGTCTCGCCCAGGCGCAGGTGCAGCATGCTTTCCCGGGACAGCAAATCGGTGAGCATCTGGCCCAGCAACAGCAGCACAATGCCCAGATGGATCAGCAGGATGCCGATTTTTCGCCGGCCGGGTTGATAGTAGCGGAAGTGCGCGACGAACAGGTTGAGAAGCAGCAGCGTGCCGATAAAGTAACCGCCGGGGAAAATGGGAAAGTGCCAGCCTGAGCCGGCCGGCTGCCAGTAAACAAAAAAGCTGCGAAAGAATTCATTTTGCGCTTTGAACAGGCCCAGATGCACCTGGGCAATCGTGCCCCAGAACACGATGATGCAACCGAGCACCAGGCAGGCAACCGTCAGCTTGAGCGATGAAAAGAACCGGTAGAGGCGCGTGAGCATTTCAATATTTTACGCCTTGGACGAATTGGATGAACGCCGCTTTCTGGTCTTCGACGACCTGCGCGTTGCCCATGAGCTTGTAAAACCAGGTCTGGCCGGCTTGGGGCACGACGATCCCAACCAGCCGCGTCGGCTGGCTGGTGCGGGGATCCGTGCCGGTCAGGTCCACCAGCGAGGCCTTGCCGCCGGGCACGTCCAGCGTCGTCACCGACTGGTTCACATCAGACTCGGACCAGGATGCCAGGCCCAGCTGGCCGCGCCAGCGATTGACATTGCCGGCCAGGCCGCCGCCTTCGCCCGCGGAACTGCTGACATTGACGGCTGCGGCAGCGCCACCGGCGCCGGTAATGTTGAATTTGGCGACCAGGAATTGTCCGCCGGCAGTTTCCTGCCAGCCCGCGGGCACCTGCCAGTCGGGTTTGCCTGCAACCGGCGGAACGGCGGCAGTGATTCCCGGCGTGGCCGGGCTGGAAACCCCGGGATGCCCAGACGGCAGGTCCATGCCGGTCATCGATGGTTGTCCCGGCGGCAGCGCGGCAGATTCACCGGTGCCAAACTGGATCGACTTGAGGAATTCCACGAACACCGGCTTTTGTTCGGCAATGAGGCCCGGATCGCCCGTCATCTTGAAGAACCAGGCGGTCTCCCCGCGTTGAGCGATGGCGGCCAGAATGCCGGCCGGCTCGCCGGTGCCGGGATTTTTTCCGGATAGCGCGTACAACTCCGCCGGCTGGCCCGCAACTTCGACGGTTTGGGCCGACTGTTTAATTTCTTCAGCCGGCACCGGGTCCAAACCAATCTGGGCGCGCCAACGGTTGACATTGGCCACATCCCCTCCCGCCGTGCCGCCGAGCGGTATGATGCTGACATCGGCCGTTTTCCCGCCGGGACCGGTCACTTTAAACGAGCCGACGCGCATCTGGCCGGGGGCCAATTGCGTCCAGCCATCCGGCGTTTTCCAGGTCAACGGCGTTGGGCCGGGCGCGGCCATGCCACCGGCCGCAAGACCGGGCAGGGAGGAGATATCGGGATGTCCCGGGGGCAGGGTCGGGGTGGGGGAATCCGTGGGCTGGGCCGGGGCGGCTTGAGCCTGCGGCTGGTCGGTTTCCTTGCCGGTCTGATAGACTTTGACGTCATCGCGGTGACAACCGGTGGCGAAAATGAAAAGCAGCGGCAGGCAAATCCACCATCGCCGCTCCCTCCTGCGGTTGAACGCTCCCCGTAAAAATTCTGGCATATCGGCAAATTAGGCGATGAATTGGTGAAGATTCAAGTTTATTCTGTTAAGCCGGAGTGACGCCTGCGCCCCGGAGCGTTGGCGGATGGCGGGTTGCGCTTAGAACCGGTATTGGAGGCTGGAGTAGATGAGGTGGGCGTCGTAGGAGGCGTGGCCGCCCGAGGTCATATCATCGTAAGTCGTAAACGCATACTTCAGGTTCCAACGCAGGTTTTGCGTAATACGGCGCACGAGGGTCGCGGTCACGCTCTGTTCCTTGCCGCCGCCGCCGAGCGCCAGGCCGTTGGCGGGAATTTGAAAATCATTCGCGTAGTAATAAAAATAGCCGACGTCCAGGTCGGTTTTGTCGTCCAGCACGAAATTGGAATTGAAATTGAAGGTCCAGTAGTTGTTTTCGGAATTGAGAACGGACGAGGTATAGTTCTGCGCCGGTGTTTTCGTGGTGCTGAGGACGTAATTGAACCCGGCCTGCAACGCCAGCCAGTTCAGCGGCTGCCAAGTGGCGTTCTGCCCGATGATCTGGCTCTGCACCTTGGAGGTGTCCGTTTCACCCAGGCCTGAAGCTCCGGCAGGGTCGGTCCAGATCTTCGAGTACTGGTATTCGTAGCGGCTGACGGTGGTGACCCGGTTCCAGGGATGCAGCGTCAGGCGCACATTGCCGTCCCAGGTCTGGAGTCCCTGATAGACGATGAACCCCGGATAGGCGTTCCCGGTGCTGCCATTGTCGGGCGTGTTGTCCTGCGTGTTGTTGTAGCTGTAGGTGTTGAGTTTATAATATCCGCCAAAGTCCACACTGGCCCGGCGGGCAGGGTACCAGCGGGCGTTGGCGAAATATTTCTGAAAGAACCGCTCGTCATCCGTGGCGAACAGCACCGGCGTGGGGCCAAAGCCGTTGATCTGCGTGAGGCCGCCGCGCTCGTTCAGATTGCCCTGGCCTTCGGTCCACTGGCCGCCGGCGCTGAAGACCCAGTTGGTGACGCCGGTGTAGCGCAGGTCCAGACGCTCGGTCACGTCAATCGTGTCGCGTCCGCTGTTGGACACGAAAGGCTGGGTGTCGGTTCCCAATGTCCCGGTGCCGCCGGAGTTGGCGCTCCAGTCTTCGGCCTGGACGCGGATGGACGGGGTGATGGTGAACGTCTTGGACGGCAGGGACAACAGGTTGACGGTGCCGATGTACTGGTTCTGGTGGGCGCCACCGCTGAGGTTGTAATAGCCCAAACCCAAGCCCGGATAAGTCGGGGAGTAGGCCACATCGAAATCGTCCCCGTAAATCCGGGTGCCGCTGAAGGTATCTTCCAGGTGGGCGTACATGAAGCCCGTGGACAGGAACAGGTTGTTCTTTATCCAGCTTTCCGCGAAGGCGTGGGTGCTTAATGTGTCGAAGGAGACATCCTGCCGGTCGGTGACCTTTTGCTGGGTGGGTTCCCCCTGCCAGAACGTCAGCTTGTGGCTGTCATTCAAATCTCCCATCTGGTAACTGACGCCCGCCCCGTAATTGATCTCTTTGTAGTGATGGGTCAAATCCAACTGGAATTTGTCGTAGGATTCGTCGACGGTGGAAATGCCCGGGTAGACCCGGTAAACGTTCTGGTTCGGATCATGGACCGGCCCCCACAGAGTCGAAGTTTCGTCACCGTTCCGGTACCAGTGCTGGTACTTGAAAATGATTTGCGGCAGGTCCTTTTTGGTCAGGCCCGCCTCGAAGGTGATCTGACCGCGATCCAGCGCCTGCGGGCCGCCCGGCAGCGAGTAGGATAGTTTTTCGGCGGGGATGTAGCCGCCGTTGCCGGAATCCCACGTCCGGAAGTTCTCGAAGCCGAAGCGCAAATAGCCCACGTCCTCCTTGGTCAGGCCGAGGATGACGTTGTAATCGTGCTGGTCGAAAATGGACCGGCCGTCGAGCGTGAAAGTGGTTTTTTTCGCCACATCCGTCTGGTAATGCAGGTCCTCAATCCCGCCAAAGGCGCCAGGATCAATCCGCTGACCCTGGGCGGCCTGGTTCCGGTCGCCCGAGGTCATCAAGCCGCCGACGCCGAGGGTGACCCAGTTGCTGTAGGAATTGGTGCCGCCTTCAAACCACTGTTCCGGCGTCAGGGCATCCGCCCCCTGGCCGGGCTGTGCGCCCAGGGCAATCAACGACGCGCCAAGCAGAAACCGGCCAAAGCCGGGCTTCCGCTGCAGGCGCGGAACCGATTTTGACGTGCGGAATTTCTTTTTCATCGGCTTCGGGGCGTGAATTAAAATCTGAGCGACGGGCTCACCCGCGAGCCATGGACCGCCTCATGACACCCGGCGCTCCAGCAGGCGCCCTGGCTCAACCGCGAGGTATGGTCCACGCCGCCGATCAGGACCGCGCCATTCTTGACCTGCTGGAAGTGGCATTTCAGGCACAGGTTCGCGTTCCGTTCGGTGAGCAGCTTGACGTTGACGCTCCCGTGCGGCGTGTGGCAGCTGGTGCAGCCTTCGCGAACGGCTTCGTGTTCAAAAACAAACGGTCCTTGTTGGGCCGGATGGCATTGGAGGCAGCTTTGGTTCTGCGAAAGCAATTGCGTGCCGCCGCCGGCATAAATGCTGCCCTTGTGCGGCGGGTGGCACACGGTGCAGCTCATCCGGCCTTCCGGCACGGGATGATGATTGGGCAGGTTGAACTGGCCGCGGACGTCCAGGTGGCACTGGTAACAGGCTTTTTCGACGGCGCGCGCCGGCTCGAGCGGGAAGCGCCCGCTCAGCGACTCTGGCTGCGGCCGGCCGGCGGTAAAACTGAACGGCGGCTTGGTCTCACCGCCGGAGTCCGAGTGCAGGCTGCACGGGCCGTGGCAGGATTCGCAGCCAGCGTCGAGCCCGTTCTTGCCCTGGGCGATGAGCCGGGCATGATCGGCGGTCTTGAAACTGCGGTAGATTTCGTCGTGGCACTGCTCGCATTCCGACGAGCCGATGTACTTCGCGCCGGGGACTTCGGGTAGGATGACGGCTTCGCGGTTGGTGGTGCTGCAGGAAATCGCCGCCAGCAGAATGCCCGCCGCACTGGCGGCTAACGCGAACTTCAGGCCGGGACGGGTGTGCCGCGGCAACCTCGGATGAAGGAAGGGCAGGCTGGTCATGCGATCTTGGGTTGGTCGTTTGTCAGACGCATATTGGGTCAAGGCGCATCGGGGTCAATAAAGTTCCTGTTGGATCAGCGTTTGCGCGGCCGTCAGCAATTCGAAAGCGAAGGACAGGTTGTGGGTACCCAAGGTGCCGTCGTTCACGAGCACGTAAAGGTCGAATCGGGCTTTTTTGATGGCGTCGGGAATCATGGCCTGGCCGGCGGAGTTGGGGCCGTTGTTGAAGCTGGCGGAGTCCAGTAACGCCCAGCTGGTGACGAATCCCGACGAGTTGGTCTGCCAAACCAATCCGCCGGCGGTCGTATATTCCCAGGCCACTGCCCCGTTGGTCCGCAGCGCCGGCGGCGCCTTGAGCGCCGCCCACAGATTCAACTGGTAGATGACCAGGGAAACGTTGTTCGAGATGACGGTCCCCGCACCGGTCGAGCCGGGTTCGGTGAGATGGCAATTCATGCAGACCTGGTATGAGGTGATCGCAAAGGTGTGGCTGTGGGTGGTCGCGGGCGGCGCATCCGGCTGCATGTGGCAGGCAGCGCATTGATTGGTCAGGTAGAACGTCCCGGAGACGGAATATTGGGCGGAATCCGGGAGCCCGGCGTGCGCGCCGGGATCAAACGTGGCCGACGCGAACGGGAATTCACCGATGGACCCGAGCAGGAAATTGTATTGCAGCGAACGATGCGGGGCGCGGGCGGTATCCGTCCACGCGGCCCCGCGGCTGTTGTGGCACTGGCCGCACAGGTTGATGTTCGTGTTGGCGTTGTAGACATTTGTGAACGGGTCCGAGGTGGACAGCGAAAAATAGTTGGTCGAAGACATTGGATTCCGCAACTGCGCCGGGTTGGCATTGGTCTGGTGTGGGTCATGGCAGACGACGCAGGTGATGGCGATGTCCAGGTCGTTTGTGAGCAAGACGGGATTCTGCCCGTCGATCATGGCCAGCCGGACGGAGCCGGAATGGCACCGGCCGCAACTGCTGATGTTATTGATGGATGAACTCATGGAAGCCAGCGCGCCCGGCGTCACGGCGGCGTGCGGGCTGGAGCTCCATTCCCCGTACGTGGGCTGCATGGGGCCGTTGTGACAGCCGCCACAGACGGCGGCGGCGATGTCAACTTTGGGAATGACGGTGGGGTCATCCGGGCTGGCGGCGTGGTTGCCGGCCGGGCCGTGACAATTCTCGCACTGGACCCCGGCCAGATTGGCGTTGTAGGTCAGGACTCCGTTCCGATTGGTGATGGCAAACCCGGTCGGCAAGCCGTAGCCGACCGTATGGCACGGCAGACAGGAGCTGTTAGTCTGGCCGCCGGCCGCCTTAAAAAGCGGATCGCTGAACGCGCTGGCGTGCGCCGTGTTGGTCACGTAGCCGCAGATTTTGAGGTGACACGTCAGGCACGCCTTATAGCCGACATATTTGGCCGCCGGTCCGGAGACGCGGTAAAAGGCATTGCTGTACAATTGCGGAATGACCAGATTGCCGACGAGGTTGGTAGCCTTGCCCAGAGTCAGCCACGGTGCCGTCAGGCGGTTGCTTTTTTGATACACCTGATAATAACCCGAAGGTCCGGCCCAGGTGATCCGCACGCCATTGGTCTGGCGTTCGAGGCTCTCCATGACCGGCAGGCCCGGCCAGCCACCGGGTTGAGCGACGGTGAGATGTTGAACCGATTGGGCTGGCAAAGACCCGGCGGCAAGCAAAAGGATCGCCAGGGCCGGAAAAAGGAACGGCGCGAGGTTGTACGATAAAACGTTCGTACGGTTCATGATATGAAAAACCGGCGACGGCTCTTCCGTCCCCGTCCAGACGCGCAGCAAACTAGTTTCCGCAACGCCACTTGGCAACGCCAAAACCGATAACAACAACTCGAATTCTGCGCCATCATGTTGTTGGTCCTGATGATAGGTTGTCCGGTGCAAGCCACCAACCCTCTATTGCCGCATGCTCATCTTCAATTGTCTAATTTGGTGAATTAAGGAGCCGTCGGCGACGTAATGGCCGACGCGGCAGCGAGGTCCGGCACATCTGAAATTGACAGGCGGGACGAATGCCCAAAGAATGGAAACCAAAAGGACCGCGTTGAATGAAATCTGCTCCTCCCGGTAATCCGTCTGCCTCCGGCGCCTCCAGCCGTCGCGTTTGGCTCCTCTCCCCCGTCTTTGTTCTCAGCGGGATTGTCCTGGCCGGGTTTTGGCTCAAGTTCGGGCTGCAGACGCCCGGCTTCCTGTCACCGGCATCGCGCGGCGCCGTGCTTTCCGACCGCACGCGTGAGTATTTAAGTCACTTGAGTTCACCGGTCGAAATCCGTTTTTACGCGGTGCTTCCGCCGGATAGCGCCCCGGATGCGCTCCGGGATTTTTCCGGGCGGGTGGAGCGATTGCTGTCGGAATTTCAGAGTGCCAATGAAAGGGAAATCCGGCTGGCGTGCCATGTTTCAACCGCGACCACCAACGTCGACGCTGCGGTGGCCGAAGGCCTTCAGGCTTTCAATCTGGACAAAGGCAATGCCTGTTTTTTGGGAATTACCGTGGCCTCCGGCGGACGCCAGGAAACCCTGGGCCGGCTCCAACCCGAGTGGGAGCCGGCGCTGGAGTTCGATTTGGCCCGCGCGATCACCCGGGTCACGGCTGCTCCGGCCACCGCGGGTGCCCGGCCGGCGCCAACTCCGCCGATTTCGCCTGAAACCACCAATGCCGTTCTGCGCCTGATTCCCGATATCAAGAACACCTCGCTGGAAGAAGGCCGCCAGATTTTGCGGGGAGCGGCCATGCAGGAGATCATCGCCGCCGGGGCCGAGGCGGATAAACAGATCGAGCTTGCCAGGCAACAACTGGCCGATGCGCAGAACAGCGGATCGGAAACGCAACAGCAGGCCGCCCGGCAGCATTTGCAGGACGTCCAGATGGACCAGACGGACAAGATCAGAAACATCGCGTCGCGATTGCAGGAGGAGCTGTCGGTCTTCGAACAGATGAAAGCCGGCGACACGCCGGCCAAATAGTTGCCACCCGTCGACGCGAAACGCTGGTATGGCCGGGTTCCCTTGTGGGTTTGGCGTTGGCCCGACTCCGCTTTACCCCGCTGCGTGGCGGTGAATTTCCCAACCTCGCTGAAACAAAAACCCCTTCCCGTCGCCGGGAAGGGGCGGCGAATCAACCAACCGGATCAAGGCGTATGCATGACGCGGTAGAACATTTGCGGAACTCCCCGCGTCGGCGTCAGAAACGTGATGCTGCCACCGGTGCCGGGAATGTTGGTGCTGATGTTCTGCCAGGTCCCGGTCAGGGCGTTGATGCCCTGAATCTGGTAGCTGACGCCTTGCTGGGTGTTGAAGGCGATTTCTGCCGCGGTGTAGATGGCGATGGTGTTGGTGGCGCCGTTGACGATATTGGTGCCATTCAGGTAGATCGTGCCGCTGCCGGGCACCGTGAAGGCGCCGTGCGGGTCGAGGTTCAGGGCGCACATCATCCAGTTCGGCACCCCGGCCGGATTGTTGGTGGCGTTAGGGGCCGCGGCGGCATTGGTGGCAAAGCCGGCGCCGAAGTAGGCAATCTGCCAGGCATCCGGCAGCCCGTCTCCGTTGCTGTCGCCGATCAAGTCGCCGATGGACGCCTTGAGCAGGCCGACCGCGTAGGCGACGTTGTGGACCCCAAGGCTCTCGTCGTTGTCGACGAATTGCCAGTTATAAGCGGCTTCCAAGTACTTGGCCGGCCAGTTCGTCTGGGTCGTAATGCTCGTCTTCACCAAGCCATCCCCCTGATAATTATTCGCGTTGGCGTAGTAATTCGTTGGCGGCAGGAGCGTGGAGAGCTTGTCGAGCAGGTGCTGGACTTCGGTTTGGACGCCTTCGATGATGCCGTCGCCATTGTAATCGGACGTCGGGAAGTTAAACGTGGTGAGGTTGCCGTGGCACGGAGTACAGGCGTAAGTAACCGGCACCTCATTGCCGTTGGTGTTGATATAACTCATCATCGTGCTGTGTCCGCCGGCTAACGTGAAGGCCGGGTCGGTGGCCGCGATCGGCTGATAATGGCAGCCCGCGCAGGTGTTGGACACCACGTTGGCGTGCGGCGAACTGGGGATGGCCTTGCCATAGGTCCAACCGTTCACCCCTTCGAGCATGTCAGATGCGGGATTGTCGTGCGGACCGAAGCTGGAGCCGCCTTCCCAGGTCTGCTGCAACAACGGGTACTTCACAATGCTGTTGGTGACCGAACCGTTGCGGCTCCGGTGGCAATACATGCAGATCGTGCCGGCCCCGGCATTGGTGACCGTGGTGACCCCATCCGCGAGCAGCACCGAGGTGCCGACGCGCAGTTGATGAGGATTCGAGGCATCATGCGGGTCATGACAGGCTTGGCAGGAAATGGCCTCGTAAACCGTGTTGGTGCCGTAGCCATTGGGGTTGCCGATGTTGGCAACGTAGTTAGCAAAGCCGGGGGCGGTGTGACAGCGGACACAAGCCGGGCGATTCGAGCCGGAAGGAGTCCGGGTGGGGGTGGCGTGCAAGGAGTTATTCCACTCGGCGCTGTAATAATGATGGCTCAAGTCGTCGTGGCATTGCGAGCAGTCGCCCGCGTTGTAGCTGACTGTGATGGCATTGGTGCTGCCGCCGGAACCCAGATGCTGGCTGCCGGGGCCGTGGCAGTTTTCGCACTGAATATTGGCCAGGTTCTGCAACTGCGACGGCATGCTGTCCCAATTGCCGTTGGTCAGGACCGCCGGA
>DATJOW010000124.1:0-5071 GCA_035506715.1 Candidatus Acidiferrum sp.
ACCGGCGGGTGGATCTTCAAATGCCTGCTTGTCATCCGGCCCAAGCACAATGGGCCGACGAAATGCGGCCCGCGGTTCCGGTGGCGAATTCGTTGAAACCGACTGGGCGGTCGCTGCGGCTACAACGTTCGTCGCCGTGGCATCAGCCGCGCGGGCGGCTGGCGCCAGACAGCAGATCATGCTGCTGAGCAGAATCATTCCGGTCTTCTTCATGTGTTCCTTTCTTGCGCGGGTTTGTGGTTTTCTGAGTAACTCATTCGTGAATTATTTCCCGCCCCAATGATACGTTTCGCCTTTAGCCAGTTTCACCTCGCGCGTCACCGAGCCGTAACGTAATCGGGTGGAACCACCCTTGAGCGAACGAAGGGTGGCTTCGACCAACGCCCCGTCGCGCCAGGCGATATCCACCTCAAACGCGCCGCGCGCCCGCAACCCTTTCACGCTGCCGCTCGTCCATGCCTTGGGCAGCGCGGGCAGCAATTCAATTTCGCCGACGCGACTTTGCACCAACATTTCGGCAATGCCCGCCGCGCCGCCGAAGTTTCCGTCAATCTGGAACGGCGGATGCGCGTCGAACATGTTCGGGTACGTGCGTTCCGGACTGAGGAGGAATTTCAAAATCTCGAACGCATGATCGCCGTCGCCCAGGTGCGTCCACAGGCAGATGCGCCAGGCCGTCGCCCAGCCGGTCGCCCGGTCGCCGCGAATTTCCAGCGATTTTTTCGCCGCGGCCGCCAGCTCCGGCGTGCCGCGCAACGTGATGTCGCGGCCCGGATACAGCCCGTAAAGATGCGAAACATGGCGATGATGAATGTCTTTCGCCTGCAGGTCCCAATCTTCGAGCCATTCCTGTAATTGCCCGGCGGCGCCGATCTGATCTGGCGCGAGCCGCGCGCGCGCGGCGGCCAGTTGCCGGCGAAAATCCTCATCGACACCGAGGGTCTCCGCCGCCTGAATCGTATTGGTAAAGAGGTCGCGCAGGATTTGCATGTCCATCGTCGGCCCGGCGCAAACCGCCGCCCCGAAGGGATGCCCGTTTTCCGGCGACAACGATGGATTGGTGACGAGCCACTTGTGCTTGGGCTCCTCCTGCAACGTATCGAGGAAGAATTCCGACGCGCCCTGGAGCACGGGATAAATCCGTTTCAAATCAGCTTCGTCGCCGCTGAATGCATAACGATCCCAGAGCTGGAGGCACAGCCACGCCCCGCCACTCGGCCACATGCCCCAGTTTGGGCCATCAATCGGGGCGCTCGCCCGCCAGAGATCGGTGTTGTGGTGCACCACCCAGCCGCGCGCACCATACATCTCACGGGCGGTGCGTGCGCCGGTGATCGTGAGGTCGTTCACCATGCCCACCAGCGGCTCGACGCACTCGGCGAGGTTCCCGGACTCGGCGGGCCAGTAATTCATCTCCGTATTGATGTTGATGGTGTATTTGCCGCCCCAGGGCGGGTTCTTGCTGTTGTTCCACAGGCCCTGCAAGGCGGCCGGCTGTCCCCCCGGGCGCGAGGAGCTGATGAGCAGGTAGCGGCTGAACTGGTAGTAAAGCGCCGCCAATGGCGGGTCGTTGCCTTCCGCGAAATGCTGGATGCGTACATCCGTCGGCAGCTTCATCGCGTCGCTCCGGCCGAGGTCAATCGCCACGCGGCGAAACAGCGCCTGATAGTCCGCGAGGTGAGCGGCGTGCAGTTCGTCGAAAGATTTTCTCTCGGCGGCGGCGAGCTGCCTCTGCACGATGCTCTCAGGATCGCCGCTCACGTCGTCGAACTTTTTGTAACTCGTGGCCGCCGTGATCAGCAACATGACTTCGTCGGCGTTGTTCACGGACAAGCCCGCTGACTCCGCGGCGATTTTGCCGCCTTTGGTCATGACTTTGACGCGCGCTTGAAATTTCAGCTCTCCCTTGACGCCGCCGGCATCGCCGCCCTTTCCGCGCATGACCAGCGTGTCGTTGCCGTCGGTTTCCACCGTCGCCGTCATCGGCGTCTTCAGGCCGGCGGTGAAGGAAATGCTTCCCGGTTTGTCCGCCGCCAGCCGCACGACGATCACGTTGTCGGGCGCGCTCGCGAAAATTTCCCGCGTGTAACGAATGCCGTCACTTGTGTAGCTGACGGTGGCCGTCGCGGTATCGAGATCCAGGTCGCGGCGGTAATCCGTGATGTTGGTTGAGCCGGTAAAATTCAGCACCAAATCGCCGACCGTCTGATACGGCATCTGGCCGAGCGGCCTGGCCATGACCTTCGCGCTGATGAGCCTGGCGGCTTCGCCATATTTGGCCTCGTTGATCAACTGCCGGATTTGTGGCAGCGCTGCCTTGGCTTCGGGATTCACCGGATTGTAGGGCCCGCCGGCCCATAGCGTGCCTTCATTTAACTGAAGGCGCTCTAGGTTCGCGCCGCCGAAAATCATCGCGGCGATGCGCCCGTTGCCCACTGGCAGCGCTTCCTCCCACTTTGCCGCCGGCTGGTCATACCAAAGGACGTTGGCATGGTCATTGGCCGGTCCTGCCTCGGCTGTGGTTGCGCCACCAACGCCAGCTACTACGAGCGCAACACAATTCAGGATCGTGGGCAGTTTTTTCATTTCAAGATTGGCGGATGCGTTTCTGGCGCAGAGCCGGGGCGGGCGGTGCCATTTTTTGCCTGGCTAGTTTTGAAAAAGCAACGGTGCAAATTGATGGAAACTCCGGCGCCAGGTCTGCCATTCATGCGCCGTGCCCGGCGATTCGTAATACGTGTGGTTAATGTGCGCGTCGGCGAGCAGCTTATCCAGCTTGCGGGTGGCAGAGAGGTTTTCGGCGGTCCCCATGCTGAAAAACATCACCTTGATTTTCCCGTTGAAGACGTCGGCATCGGCAAACAGGCCGTTGTAGGCCGTCTCGAGGTTGGTGATGCCTCCCGCGCCGCCACTGAAGGCGCCCATCGCGCAAAAGGTGTCCGGGTGGTTCAGGACGATCTGGAACGTCTGGAACGCTCCCATCGAAAGGCCCGCCATGGCCCGATGCTCCCGGTCGGGAATGGTGCGGTAAGTCGAATCAACCATGGGAATGATCTCGGTGAGCAGCGTGCTGGCAAAACGGCCCGTGGCTGCGTTCATGAGTCCGAAACGGCCACCGGGCGGTTGATTGGTTCCGGCGCTGGCTATCGCCGGCGCATTGGTCCCCGCCGGCGTGTTCGTGCCCGTGGCTGCGCCAATCGTCCCCGCCGGGCCAGGCCCGCGTCCATCACGCGCGCCGGGAGCGAACAAGGCGCTGCCACCGCCGTTGTCCATGACCACGATCATCGGCCGGGCTTTGCCTTCGGCGATGAGGTTGTCGAGAATGAAATTCACGCGGCCCTGCGTGGACCAACCGCGTTCATCTTCACCGGCGCCGTGCTGAAGATAGACCACGGGATAACGCATGGTTGGATTGCTGGCGTAATCCGGCGGCGTATAGACGAAACATCTGCGCCACGCGCGGTTCGTCTTCGAATAATACCAATGCTCGCGCACCTCGCCATGGGGCACTTCCCGGGCGTCATAAAAGGATTCGCCCGGTGACGGCACTTCGATGCCACTCATCATTTTGCTCACGCCGAAGTAGGTCTCGCTGGCGGGGTCCGCTACGGACGCGCCATCCACGATGATGGCGTAGTAATGGAAACCCACGACCAGCGGCGGAGTGACGATCGACCACATGCCCTCGTCATCCTTGACCATGTCGTATTTGTGGCCGCCGATGTCGAGCTGAACTCTTTGGGCATTCGGCGCGCGCAGCCGAAACTCGGCGTGGCGCTCGGAATCAACTTTCGGATACTGCGCACCGGGAACATTTGAGGCAGCCGACCGGGCGTCATTGCCGAGTTGATGGGAGGCGGCGGGCAGGTTGGTTTGGGAAAGGGCAACGAAGTTGCCCACCATCAGAATGAGCGCGATGCTGGCTTGAGTTTTCATAACTATATCCGCATTTACTGTTCGCCGCCTTCCCCCGGCCTGAAGGCAGCTGCCGAAACGCCGACCTGACCAGGGCGTTATTCCTGCAACCGTTTGCCCCCGGATTTTATCGAGCGTAGGAGCGATAAAACCGAACGGGTGACACGGCGGTGTTGGTGTCATTGAACTGCCACAATCCGCTCGCATCGGCAATATTGGTGAAAATATCCTGCCAGATGCCCAAGTCGAGAGAGGATTGGGTGATATTCGTTGAACTGGCCGTGTTCGCGAAATAGACGGTCATGCTGGAGTCCGGATTTTCAACGATGCCGTTAATGAACGCGGGCGGCATGAATCTGAACCAATCCACGTCGAGATAGCCGGCGCCGGGTTGTGGATTATAACAGAAAATCGCGAATTGTTCGCCCTGGAAAGTTCCGGTCAGCCAGTCGTAAGCGATGTTGAATTGCCCGCCGAGTTGCGTCCAGTTTCTTCCGTCGGCGCTGTAGAGCACGGTCCCTTTACTCCTGATAAAATCCATGCCCAGCCGCAGAAAAATGTTCGTGCCCGTATACGGCGCCGTGGTGACCGTTGTGGTGACCAGGTTGGTTTTAGTACTGTTGGTGGACGCAATCAGGTTCAGGCTCAAAGTGTAGTTGCCGGGGTCGTTGCAGGTGACGGCAATGGTGCCGTTGGTCTTTCCGAGCGCGCCCAGGCCGCCGTTGTCGCCGGCCTGAAGATGGCTCAAATCAAACCTGACTTCGGCGGCGCTCGAAGGCCCCTGGCCTTTCTGGATGAGCGTGTTCCGCGCATACCAAAAGTTCGTCGCGGCGGTCGGATGCAGCCGGAGGAAACCCGGCCGCTCGGTCAGCGACCAGCGGGCGTTGTCGGGGTTGTGATTCCATTGCCATTGCAAACCGAGCGTCGCAGACGCGAATTCATCTGAAGTCGGGATCTGGTACGCCGGTTTCCCGACCATCGGCAGGGGCGCCGTGGCCGGGACCCGTCCGGGCGCATTCGTCGTGCCCCAAACCGGCCAATCGTTCGTCCAGAAAATGGGACTGATGTAAGTCATCCGCCCGATGGTGCCGCTGTCCTTCATGACAAATCCATAATCCGAGCCGTCCGGCATGTCCACGATGGCGCCCTGGTGCCC